>NC_006177.1:648388-972582 GCF_000009905.1 Symbiobacterium thermophilum IAM 14863 | reverse complement strand
GCGGGGACCTTCGGAGACCCGCACCTGAAGCCTCGCTGGCGCACACACCGGGGCAACGACAGGTCCGCACCGACGAAATCGGTCCAAGTCGTCCCCGGTTCGCATTCGGATCCGCTGGAGTTTCACCTGGCGTACGCTGACCAAGTGAAAACCCGGCGTATGCCGATCGCCCGGCACCGGCGGATGCCGGTCGACGAGCACACGCGCGGCTGGCGAGTGCAACTCGTACCGGGACGCAGACGCACGCAATCGAGGACGACCACAGGTCCGCCGCGGCGAACGTAGGCTCAAGTCACCCCCGGTCCGTACTCGTATCCGCTGGATCTTCACCTGGCGTACGCTGACCAAGTGAAAACCCGGCGTATGCCGATCGCCCGGCACCGGCGGATGCCGGTCGACGAGCACACGCGCGGCTGGCGAGTGCAACTCGTACCGGGACGCAGACGCACGCAATCGAGGACGACCACAGGTCCCCCGCGGCGAACGTAGGCTCAAGTCACCCCCGGTCCGTACTCGTATCCGCTGGATCTTCACCTGGCGTACGCTGACCAAGTGAAAACCCGGCGTATGCCGATCGCCCGGCACCGGCGGATGCCGGTCGACGAGCACACGCGCGGCTGGCGAATGCAACTCGTACCGGGACGCAGACGCACGCAATCGAGAACGACCACAGGTCCCCCGCGGCGAACGTAGGCTCAAGTCACCCCCGGTCCGTACTCGTATCCGCTGGATCTTCACCTGGCGCATGTTGACCAAGTGAAAAACCGGCGGATTCCGGTCGCCCAGCACCGGCGCACGCCGGTCGACGAGCACACGCGCGGCTGGCGGAGGCAACTCGTACCGGGTGGCTTGCAGGCGCAGTCGCGAGCAGACACAGGTCCCCCGGGGCATACGTAGGCCCAAGTCGCTCCCGGTTCGCACTCGGATCCGCTGGAGTCTCACTTGGCAACTGCTGACCAAGTGAAAACCCGGCGTATGCCGGTCGCCCAGCACCGGCGCACGCCGGTCGACGAGCACACGCTCGGCTGGCGGCAACCGATCGTACAGGGATGCAAGCGAACAGAGGGAAGATCTGAGCGAACATTCGCTCGATCTAAGGAAGGAATCCCATCCAGGTATGGCGAATCTTTCCATCGGTGATGCGCATGCGACTGCGGCTGGTGACGGTCCCGGATCGACTCTGGGCCGACCGTTCCATACCGGAAGGCGCCAAGCTAGTGTGGTGTTACGTTTCCGCCCTCTGCCACCTGCGGAGCGAGTTTACGTATAAGGAGCTGCGGGAGGGCGCCGGTATCAGCCTCCCCAGCCTGCACAAGTATCTGTCTGTGCTGTCCCGGGCAGGATGGCTGAACTGCGCGCGGATAAGCCTTCGCGTCGTCCGCTGCGAGATCACCGGGCCCATGGGTGGCCCGCGCCTGGTTCTGCCCACGGATATCCTCTTCGAGAGGCGTCTCCCACGGGGTGCCTGCTGGACGTGGGGCCTGATCGGCCGGATGGGCGGTCGGTTCGAGTACACGGAGCTGCGGAAGGCCACGGGATACAGTCAGGATACCCTGAGCAAGCACGTCAGGGCGTTGATTGCGCAGCGCTGGCTCGTAGGCGGCCCTCACCGGAAGGCACGGCGCGTGATCTACAACGTCCGCGGAGCCAACCCGCGCGCCATTCAACGCGCACAAGAACTGCAGGAACTGGAGCGCGGCCTCCAGGTAGCCAGGAGCACACCCGGGTACTCGCAGGGCCAGTACATCCTCGCGCGCCTGATTCGGGAGATGTACCCTGGCGTGGAGGTTCTGGAGAATGCAGAGATCACCGGCCTGGACAACGTCGAGACCCGCGGGCGCCTGCAAGTCGACGTGTACATGCCGGACCAGAAACTGGCCATCGAGTTTCAGGGCCATCAGCACGCCGGCCCGACCGAACGTTATCCCAGCGTCGAGGAGTTCCGTGCTCGGCGCAGGCGGGATCTCATCAAGCGGGGACTCTGCCTGGAGAAGGGCATCGAGTTAATTTCGCTGTGGCCGCAGGATCTGAGTTGCGCAGGGATCGCGCGGGCGCTCGGCCACCGCCTGCACTTCGCGGGAGCCAGAGAGGACCGCTGGCACGTCGCTCGCTTTCTCGAGCAGCGGGCGGAGTGGTACCGGAAAGCCGCGGCCAGGAGCCAATGCTCGTCGTTCTGACAGCGCCGGCCGCGCAACGGAACGCTCGTCGCACGGCCCCTTGAAGCCGACGCGCGGCCAGGGAGCAAACGTGCTTATGGGCCTGCGCGGCGATTCGCCCGGCTGCCCAAGCCCCTGTCCGGTTCCGTAAGTCGGACCGGCGCGACCCCCCAGGCCTGGCGCTATATCCTGTGCAGATGTCGGTGAAGGAGGCGCATGCATGCGATCCGGGTTCGCTGCGGTCTGTGACGCACTGCTGCTCATCGCGGGCTGCACCGTTCCTGAACCTGCGTCGCCACGTTCCCATCAGGGAACGAGTCCCCCGCCAGTGATGGAACCTGTTGACGCCGCCGGGGATGCGGGGCGGGCTGCTCTGCCACCGGTGCAGACCGACCCCGTGACGTCGGCCGAAGAAGCGCTCGCGCGGATTCCGCCCGCAGCCCTGGAAGGGCGGACATTCGACGCGCTTCTGGTTGAAGACTACGGGCACCGTAGCCCCGACCGCCAGTGGCATGAGCGGGAGTGCAGCACGTGGATCGTCCAGATCCTCCACCCCAGCTCGGGCGTCACCTTCCTCATCGATGCCGCAACCGGCGAACTGAACGCCTTCGTCCAGAGCGAAGCGCAAGCTCCGGCGAAGTTGCCGAAGTCGGCTCAGGATGCGGTGGACCTGGTTTTCGAGCAGTGGGGGCACCTTCCGTACATCCGTCAGTTCCCGAGCGCTATCGGATCTTCGGAGAGTCCGCTTCGCCTGCCCGATGAGTCCGAGATAGACCGCTTCTCTGCGCTGTCCACGACCGCCGCCACCGCCGACCGGCGCGGCGAATATCTCGTCACGCCACCCCGAACTGGGAGGAAGACGGCCGCGAAAGACAGGCCAGGTGGGAGTTCACCGTGTATCCCACCGGTTTCGTCGCGCCGCCCGCCGTAGACGGGGACCCACTCCCGGACTCCCTGACGTGAACCCACAGACAGAGCCCAGAGCACCCAGAGAGCCGAGGGACGACCCTCGGCTCCACACGTTTCGCAACGAGCTCGGCGGCGCTGGCCTCCACACGGCGCTCGGATCTCCCCAAGAACGTGGGAACGCCGAGGACAGACCGGCGCCGGAGCGTCGCAAGCCCCACAGGACGCAAGAATCCCGCCCCCCGCCCGCCGGGGCGATTCACCGATGGCGGCGGGCCGCCTCCAGCGGGTCCAGCCAGGCCGCCTGCAGAGCGGTCGGCAGCGACGCGAGGGCAGACAGCACGGTGATGGCGGCAGCAGCCAGGCCCACCAGCCCGAGCGCGGGCAGGACGCCGAGGAACCGCAGCACGTCGGCGGTCGCGGGGATCAGCCACAGCGCTCCGACGACCAGCAGCCCGCCGGCCAGGGCGCCGGCCAGGGCCAGGGCGCAAGACTCCCCCACCGTGAGGGCGACCAGATACCCCCGGGTGGCGCCCATCGCCCGCAGCATGCCCAACTCGGCCCGCCGCTGCCCTACCCGGACGGACGCCAGAAGTCCGGCCACCAGGGAAGCCCCCAGGGCTGCCACGGCCGCCGCCCGGCCGAGGTGCCGCACCAGCGGCTGCAGGTCCGTCAGCACGTGACGGGTCGCCTGCTCCCCCACCACGGCGTCGGCCTCCGGGAGCACGTCCGCCAGCGCGGCGCGGGCCATCATCGCGGACTCCCAGAACTGAAGCCGCAGGACCAGGATCGATGCGAGTTCGCCGGCCGGCACCCCCGGTCCGCCGGCCGAGAGGTCCACCGCCTCCACCCCGGCCAGCCCGAGGATCTGTGCCTCGTCGACCCCCTGCCGCCACCGGGCCACGTCAATCGTCGCCGGTATCGGCTCGGTGGCGCCCGTGGCCAGCCACTGCTCCACCAACGGCCTGTGCTCGGGCCGCGCCAGCACCATGTCCGCACCCAGCCTGTCCAGCCCCTGCTCCAGCATGCGCCCCATGCCCTGGAATAGGCTGAGCCCGCCTACCAGCGCCAGCGCGGCCAGCAGCCCCGCGAGCAGGCCGGCAGCCGTCTGCCCCGGGGAGCGACGCAATCCGGCCCAGATCAGATCCATCAGCCCCGGCGGCCGATCTCCGTGACGCCTGTGAGGCGGGCTGGGCGTCGGGCCCGCCTGACGCGCAGCAGCCCCACCCGATGCTCGGTTCGCAACATGCCAGGCCGACTCGCCGGGCGTCGGACCCTCACCACGCCGGACGGACTTTCTCCACACGCCCTTCACGACGCCAGATGCACCTGCCCCGCGTTCAGGATGAGGTGGCGGCTGGCAAAGGGCACCAGATCCTTGTTGTGCGTGACCATGACGACGGTGGTCCCGGCCCGGTTTTCCTCCACGAACAGCTCGACGATGGCCCGCTCGGTCTCCTCATCCAGATCGGCCGTCGGCTCGTCAGCCAGGAGCACCTCCGGCCGGTTGAGCAGGGCCCGCGCCACGGCCACCCGCTTCTGCTGGCCGCCCGACAGCTGCCACGGGAGCCGGTCGGCGCAGTCGGGCAGGCCGACCCGCTCCAGGAGCTCCAGGGCCCGCTTGCGGTCGCCGCCCTCGCCGGGGGGCAGGAACGACGCGGGGATCAGGAGGTTTTCCAGCACGGTCAGGGTCGGGATCAGGCTGGCGAACTGGAAGACGAAGCCGATGTGCCGGGCGCGGAAACGGGCGCGCTCCGCGTCGGAGAGCGCCCACAGGTCCTGGCC
This sequence comes from Symbiobacterium thermophilum IAM 14863, assembly GCF_000009905.1. GTDB lineage: Bacteria > Bacillota > Sulfobacillia > Symbiobacteriales > Symbiobacteriaceae > Symbiobacterium > Symbiobacterium thermophilum. The sequence goes on along the minus strand of NC_006177.1, from coordinate 967,735 downwards.
CATCACCGTCACCCGGCCCCCGTCCGGCCGGGTCAGGCCGCCCATCAGGGCAAGAAGCGTGGACTTACCCGCCCCGGAGCGGCCCGTGATCATGACGAACTCGCCCCGTGCGATGCGCCCGCTAAGCGGCGCCACGGCCACCACGCGCTGACTTCGTGTCTGATACGTCTTGGTCACCTCGTACAGCTGGATCACGGGGCATCTTCCTCCTCTAATGCGCGTGGATGGCCTCGTGGGGCTCCAACCTGGCCAGCCGGCGTGCCGGAACCGCCGCGGCCAGGACGCCGCCGGCGGCCGCAACGGCCACCACCGCCGCCGCCAGGAGCGTCTGCTCGGCGCCCGGCGGGTACAGGAACGGCAGGGTATACGACACCATGATGGCTTCCTTGAACAGGCCGTAGACCGCAGAGCCGGCCAGTACCCCGGCCAGGCCGCCCAGGGCGCTGAGCAGCCCCGCCTCCAACACCAGCGCGCCCGTGGCCTGCCCGGCCGTCGCGCCCATGGCGCGGAGCAGACCGATCTCCCGAGTCCGCTCCCGGGCGATGGCGAAGAACAGGATCACGAAGAGCAGCACGGCCACCAGCACCAGCGAGATCAGCACGGGCAGGAGGCTGGCCATCAGCACGGACAGGTCATCGGCCACCGACCGGGCGATCTCGCCGGCGGTGATCACCGTCACCCCGTCCAACCGCCGCTCGATCTCGGCGGCCACCTGCGCGGCGTCCGCCCCGTCCTCCAGCTTGACGAGGATCGCCGACACGTGCCCCTGGGGAATCTCCAGCGGCTCGGTCGCCAGCTCCCTGGACCGCTCGGCGATCTCCCACACCGCCGGCGCCGGGAGGAAGACCGTCTCGTCCATCCCCATGCCGGTGGGGTCAAGCCGGGCGGCCAGCCTGAAGGTGGAGCCGTAGAACAGCAGGGGATCGCCGGTGACCCCGAGGATGTGGTTGCCCACCAGCACCTCGTCCGGGGCCAGCTCACGCTTCAGGTTCTGACGGAGCCACGGCTTCACGGTGAAGTCGGTCTCGGGATCGTACCCCACCAGCATCAGGTGGCCGGTACAGCAGGCCGAGGAGGCCAGCGTCTCCACGAAGATCTGGGGCGAGGCCGCCGCCACGCCCTCCACCGCCCGGATGGCCTCCAGCCGTCCGGCACCTTCCATGTAGAACGCCGTCGGCAGCCCCATAACCAGGGCGGTGTGGGTCTTCTCAGCGGCGCCCTCCGGGACGACCATCAGGTCCGCCCCCAGCCGCTCCAGTCCGCGGCTCACCGCGAAGGACACCCCGCGTCCGATCAGCCCGCCGGCGAATGCGGTGCCGGCCACGACCATGACCCCCAGCAGCACCACCAGGGTGCGCCCCGGGTTCCGCAGGAGGTTGCGGGCTGCCAGCCGCAGGATTCCCGGTCTCTCGCTAAACCGCACTCCGCTCTCCCCCCATGACATCCAGCCGGCGGAGCCGCAGCGTGCCCCCGAGCCCGGACAGGGCCGTGATGCCACCCGTCAGGTACGCCCCGGGCTTGAAGCTGAGGTTGCAGACCATCCCGGGCATGTCGCAGGTGGGCACAAGCCACATCGGAATGAGGATCATGAGCAGGCCGGCCCCGGCCACGGCAAACGACAGGCCGCGCGCGGCATCCGGGAAGACGTACATCGCCAAGCCGGCGAAGGCGACCAGGGCCCCCACCCCCTGGAACGCCCGCTCGGACCAGTGGCAGCGCATCGGCACCAGGGTGCCGGCCGCCGTCTCCATGAAGTGACCGTGGTCAGTGCAGGTGTGCAGGAAGAAGTGCGACACCAGCACCGCTCCCGCACCGAGAACGATGAACAGCAACGGGCGCCAGTCCCGCGTCAGCTTGCTCACCCTATCACCACCCTCTCCCCCCGAAATGGCAGCAATTTCTCGTGTAATCCGAGTTTAGTAGGACTCTGGCAGTGGATTCAATACGCTGCCTAACTGACCCCCCCCTGTTCGGACTAGGGTCAGGACAGTAGGGCGCAACAGACCCCGGCCCTTCCGCGGGCCAGGGTGCAGCGGATGCAGCATTCGGTCAGGAGAAGGTCAGCAGAAGAGCATCGGAACATCAACGGATAATCAGTGGAAGAACACGCGGAAGAGCAGATAGACCACCAACAGGATGCCGATCATCAGCAGCACGATGGGCATCAGCACCTGGTACGCGGCGATGATCATCGCCAGGGTGTCGGTCCAGGTGAACCGGACCGTGTCGTCGTCCCCGCCGGCCTCGCGCTCCCGGGCGGCCCTTCGGCGGGCAAGCTCGTCCATATCCGAATTACGCACCATCATCGCCTCCCGTCCTCTCCGGCTTCCAGTCGCCGTAGATCAGGCGGTATCGTCTCTGGTCCCGGAGCACGTTGGCCACGTAGTGGCGGGTCTCCGAAAAGGGGATCTGCGAGAGCGTATCCCGTTCTCCTGTCCACTGCTGGGTATCCAGCCAGCTGTACACGTTGCTCATGCCGCCGTTGTACGCGGCCAGCGCCCGCACGGGGTCCCCGGCGAACTCGCCGAGCAGCGCCGCCAGGTACCAGCAGCCCAGCCGGATATTGTAGACGGGGTCGTAGAGGTAGGCGTCGTCGTAGGGAAGCCCCATCTGGGCGGCCACCCATCGACCTGTGTCCGGCATCAGCTGCATGAGCCCCCGGGCGCCCTGGGGCGACGTCGCCTCGGGACGGAACCGGGACTCCGCCCGGATGACGGCGGCAATCAGGTACGGATCGATCCCGTGCCCCCGCGCGCATTCGGTGATCTCCGATCGGTAGGCAAGCGGGTAGCCCTTCATCACCGCAGCCCGCACGCCCAACACCAGCGCTGCCAGCACCAGCAGGGTCAGCAGCCGCCGCCGTGCCCGGCCTCGGCGCCTCACCTGTCCCCGCCCCGCCTTTCCGCTTCCGGCGCTGCTCCCGGGCCGTCGCATGGCCCCGCCCCCGGGTCGACCGAACCTGCCCCATGGTGAGCGCTTGAACCCGCCGCCGGTTCGCCCCCCTCACCGCCGCAGGCCGCCCGCCAGGCCGCCTCCACCTGTGCCCGGGTCCGGTCCAGCGAGCCCCGGTTGTCGATGATCCGGTCCGCCCGCCTCGCCTTCTCGTCCAGGCTCATCTGTGCGGCGATGCGCGCCTCCGCCTCCTCGGGGGAGAGGCCGCTGCGGGCGATGAGGCGAGCCTTCTGGGTTTCCGCATCCACCCAGACGACCCAGACCTCGTCCACCTGCCGGTCCCAGCCGCTCTCGTAGAGCAGGGGGACGTCCAGCACCACGGCGGGCCGCCCTTCCCGGCGGTACTGCTCCACCTGCCGCCAGATCTCGGCCCGCACCGCAGGGTGCACGATCGCCTCCAGGGCCCGGCGCCGGCCGGGATCCGCGAAGACGATCCGCCCCAGGGCCTGCCGGTCCAGCGAGCCGTCCGGGCGCACGACCCCCGGGCCGAACTCCCGGACGATGGACTCGAACACGGGCGTTCCCGGCAGCTGCAGGTGGTGTACGATGGCGTCGGCGTCGATCACCGCGGCCCCGGGCTCCCGGAGCATGGCAGACACGGTGGACTTGCCGCTGGCAATGGAGCCCGTCAGCCCGATGATGCGCATCCTAGTCGCCCTCGATGCGGTAGTCGGCGAACTTCTCGAGCGTGGACTCCCTCAGCTCCTTCTCCGTGTACATCTCCAGCCGCCACTTCCCGTTGCCGATGGGCTTGATGGCCATCTCGCCGGAGACGTTGTAGCCGTCCCAGAGCTTCTTTACGGTATCACGGAGCTCCTTTTCGCTGGGAAACTCAAACACGAGATACTGCACAGGGTTCACCCTCCGCGTTGTACTTGCTCACCCGGGCGGACTGCGGCGGCCGCCGCAGCAAAGAACGCATCGGACCGGCCACCCGGCCGCCTCCGGAATGCGCATGCCGCGCGGCAGCCGGTCCACGGCTCACTCGTACGTGCCGGGCGGCTCCGCTGCCACCCGCACGCTGTTGCCCCGCCGGCCCGGGCGGGCCCGCCGGGGCGACAGTGCAACCCCCTCCGGCACCGGCTGGCACCGGGGGCAGAAGTGCGTCCCCCGCTGCGCCACGGCCACCTTCCGGATGGGCGTGCCGCAGACGGGGCAGGGCTCGCCGGCCCGGTCGAAGACCTGCAGTTCATCGTACATGTCGCCCTCGTTGCCCTCGCCGTCCCGGTAAAGGGAGAACGTGGTGCCCCGACGCTCCACCGCCCGGAGCAACACCCGGCGGATGCAGCCATGCAGCCGCTCCACCTCGGCCGGCGTCAGGGAGCCCGCTTCCCGGGCCGGGTGGATGCGGGCGCAGAAGAGGGCCTCGTCGGCGTAGATGTTGCCCAGCCCCGCCACCAGCGCCTGGTTGAGCAGAGCGGCCTTGATCGACGTGTGCCGCCCGGCCAGCCTCTCCGCCAGGACCTGGGGCGTGAACTCCGGCGAAAGCGGTTCCGGCCCCAGGTTCGCCAGGCCCGGGGGCATGCCCTCCCCGCCGGGGCCCAGCAGGTGGAACCCGCCGAACTTCCGCTGGTCAGCGTAGCGCAGTTCCCCTCCGTCATCCAGGTGGAACACCACGTGCAGGTGCCTGGGGCGGGGGGCCTCCGGCCCGCACACATACAGATGACCGCTCATGCGCAGGTGGGCCACCAGGATGCGGGGGCCCAGGCGGAACAACAGATACTTGCCCCGCCGCTCGATGTCGTCGAAGACGGCGCCCTCCAGGTCGGCCGCGAAGGTCGCCGGGTCGGGGTGATAGATCTGGCGGGGGGTGAGGATCTCCACCCGCCGGATGCGCCGCCCGACGACGCGCGGGCACAGGGTGCGCCGGACCGTCTCCACCTCCGGCAGCTCAGGCATCCCGATCGCCCTCGTACGGCTGCACCGAGTACCAGTCGGGCCCGACCTTGACCTCGACCTTCAGCGGCACGTCCAGCTTCATGGCCCCCTCCATCTCCCGCCGGACCAGCCGGGCCAGCCGGTCCACCTCGCCGACGGGGCACTCGAACACCAGCTCGTCGTGAACCTGCAGGATCATCCGGGCGGAAAGCCCCTCCTCCCGCATGGCCCGCCGGACGGCGATCATCGCCCGCTTCATCAGGTCGGCGGCGGTGCCCTGGATCGGCGTGTTGATGGCCATCCGCTCGGCGTTCTGCCGGATGGTGAACACCCGGTGGTTGATCTCGGGCAGGGGGCGCCGGCGGCCGTCGAGGGTGGTCACATACCCTTTCTCCCGGGCCTCCGCCTTCTTCTCCTCCATGTAACGCCTGACGCCCGCGAACTTGGCGAAGTAGGTCTCGATGAACGCCCTGGCCTCAGCCCGGCTGATCCCCACCGACCGGGCCAGCCCGAAGTCGGTCTGGCCGTAGATCAGCCCGAAGTTGACCGCCTTGGCCTGCCGGCGCATCTCCGGGGTGACCTGGTCCATGGGGACGCCGAAGACCTCGGCCGCGGTGCGGGTGTGGATGTCCTGGTCGTGCAGGAAGGCTTCCCTGAGGGCCGGGTCGCCGGAGAAGTGGGCCACGACCCGGAGCTCGATCTGCGAGTAGTCGGCCGAGAGCAGCACGCACCCGGGCCGGGCGACGAAGGCCTTGCGGATGCGCCGCCCCTCCTCGATGCGGATGGGGATGTTCTGCAGATTGGGATCCTTGCTGGAGAGGCGGCCTGTCTCAGCCACCGTCTGTGCGAAGGTGGTGTGGATGCGGCCGTCCCGGGCGATCAGCTGGCCCAGGGCGTCCACGTAGGTGCCCTTCAGCTTGGTGAGCGTGCGGTAGTCGAGGACCCGCGCGGCGATGGGGTAGGCCGCCGCCAGCTCCTCCAAGACCTCGGCGTCGGTGGAGTAACCGCCGCTCTTCGTCTTCTTGCCGCTGGGGAGGCCCAGCTTCCCGAAGAGCACGTCGCCCAGCTGCTTCGGCGAGCTGATGTTGAACTGCATGCCGGCCAGCTCGTAGATCTCCTGACTCACCTGCAGGATGCGCCGCTCCAGCTCCACCGACATCTCGTGCAGCGCCGCCGGGTCGATGCCGACGCCCACGGCCTCCATCTCGGCCAGGATGGGCATGAGCGGCAGCTCGACCTCCCGGTAGAGCCGGTCCACGCCCTGCGCCGCCAGCTCCGCCTCCATCCGCCGGTGCAGTTCGGGCAACACCGAGGCACGGGTCGCCCACAGGTCCGGGGTGTCGCCGGGAGGCAGCTCGCCCAGGCCGTGCTGGCGGCAGAGGTCGGCGAGGTCGTAGCTGGACCGGGAGGGATCAAGCAGGTAGGCCGCCAGCGCGGTGTCGAAGGCGGGGGCGGGTGGCTCGATCCCCTGGCTGTACAGCCAGTTGTACAGGGGCTTCAGGTCGTGGCCGACGAGCCGGGCGCCGGAATCCAGCAGCTCTGCCGGATCCGCCAGGGCCTCACCCTCCAGCCAGGCGGGCGGATCTCCCATCGCCAGCCCCACCGGGCGGGGACGGCCGGGATTCCCCGGGTCGGCGGTCATCCGGGCCAGCACGGGCGCCTGACCGGACAGGCGCAGAGCCCCCGGCCTGTCCACCACCCGCGCGGCGACGATCTCCACCTGCGCGGCCCCGGCCTGTTCGGCGAGGGCCTCCGCGGCAACGGTGCCATCGGGCGGGGTCACGCGGCTCAGCAGCGACTTGAACTCCAGCCGCTGGAAGAGCGCGTAGGCCTGCGGGTAGTTGGGCTCTCGCCGGCGCAGCGCCTCCCGGTCGAAGGTCACCGGCGCGTCCAGGTTGATCGTGGCCAGCGTGCGGGAGAGCTCGGCCTTGTCCCGGTTCTCCCGCAGCTTGGCCTGCAGCGCGCCCTTGATCTCGTCCAGGTGCGCGTACACCCCGTCCACCGTGCCGTAGTCGGCGAGCAGCTTCAGCGCCGTCTTCTCGCCGACCCCCGGCACGCCGGGGATGTTGTCGGACGCGTCGCCCATCAGGGCCTTCAGGTCGATGATCTGGCTGGGCGTCAGCCCGTACTCGGCCTTCAGGGTCTCGGGATCGTACCGGACGGTCTCGGTGATGCCCTTCTTGGTCATCACCACCGTCACCCGGTCGCTGATCAGCTGCAGCGCGTCCCGGTCGCCGGTGACGATCAGGGTGTGCAACCCCTCGGCGGCGGCCTGTCGGGCGAGGGTGCCCATGATGTCGTCCGCTTCGTAGTTCTCCACCCGGAACCAGGGGATGTTGAGGGCGGTCAGGACCTCCCGCAGCAGGTCCAGCTGCGGCCGGAACTCGTCGGGCGGCGCCTTGCGCGTCGCCTTGTAGTCCTCGTAGAGGGCGGTGCGGAAGGTCTGGCGGCCCTTGTCGAAGGCGACCGCCACGTAGTCGGGCTGCTCCTCGTCCAGGAGCTTGAACAGCATCGTCAGAAACCCGTAGACGGCGTTGGTGTACACACCGTCGCTGGTGGAGAAGAGCCGCAGGGCGTAGAACGCCCGGTTAGCCAGGCTGTTGCCGTCGAGAAGGAGCAGTTTCTCAGGCTTTGGCATCACGGTCACCTCACAGCCGCACCCTCGTAGCTTGACCGGGCGCGCCTGCACTTATTTCAATGCCGCGCTGCGGGAGTCCTTCCCGCACCTGAATCTGCTGTCCCGGGAAACGGGCGGGGGCCCGGTCCGGGCTGTGGACGGCAGGCATGAATCGAGTAGGAGGGGGCGGCTAGCCCCCGTCCTCTCACACCACCGGACATGCGGGTCCGCATCCGGCGGTTCGCCAGGATTGACGAGTCGCTTCATAGCATTCGGTCAGGCTTATCAGCCCCTGGGCACGCCAGTAGGCGTCGCCCAGGGCGCTGTTTAGTGGGCCACCTGCCATCCGCCACGGGCCTTTGCGGCTGTTGGCGAGTTGGTGGACTACCCATTCGGGCAAACCGAGGGCGCGCAACTCCCGAAAGCGCGTGCGTACACGCTTCCACTGCTTCCATACGCATGCTCGCAGCCGACGCTTCAGCCATCCTTCGAGTCTTTCAAAGGCTGACCTGGCATCGGAGAGCGCATAGTACCCAACCCAGCCCCGCAAGTAAGCATTCAGGCGCCGGATTCGGTCCTCCATGCTCTGGCTGCGGTTGCGGTCCGTCAGCGTGCGGAGCTTGTCCTTCACGCGCTTCAGGCTCTTCGGGGCCAGCCGGATGCGCACTCCCCGGTGCTTGTAGAAACTAAACCCGAGGAACTGCCGCTTCCACGGCCGGTCCACTGCGCTCTTCTCCTCGTTGACCTTCAGCCGTAACCGCTCCTGCAGGAAGTGGCGCACGCTCCTGTAGACCCGTTCTCCCGCCCGCTTGCTGCGGACGTAGATGTTGCAGTCATCGGCGTACCGGACGAAGTGGTGCCCGCGGCGCTCCAGCTCCTTGTCGAGGTCATCCAGCAGGATGTTCGCCAGCAGCGGGCTCAGCGGACCGCCCTGCGGCGTCCCTTCCTCCGTCGCCACGACTACCCCGTTCAGCATGACCCCAGCCTGTAAGTACCGCCGGATCAGCCGCAGCACACGCTTATCCGTTACCCGCCGCGCCACGCGGGCCATCAGCACGTCGTGGTTGACCCGGTCGAAGAACTTCTCCAGGTCCATGTCCACGACCCAGTCGTACCCTTCCTCCACGTACTGACGTGCCTTCCTGACCGCATCATGACCCCGCCGCCCCGGCCGAAAGCCGTAGCTGGATTCGGAGAATGTCGGGTCAAAGATCGGCGTCAGTACTTGCAGGAGTGCCTGTTGGATCAGGCGGTCCATCACGGTGGGAATCCCCAGCATCCGCTTGCCGCCGCCCGGTTTCGGGATTTCGACCCGGCGGACTGGCTGCGGTCTGTAGGTCCCCTGGAGCAGTCCCTCACGGATGCGGCTCCACTCCACGCGAATCTGGTCCCGCAGCCGTTCGGTGGGGACACCGTCCACGCCGGGAGCGCCTCCGTTCCGCTCCACCCGTTTCAGGGCGGCCAGCATGTTCTCCCTGGCCACCACCTGCTCCATCAGGTTGCTGTGCTCCCCGCGGGGTAACGTTCCGTCTTGTGCCGGCTGCCCACTCCGCCCTCTCGCCGTCCCTTGCGGCTTCACCGCTACCTCCGGCGAGCAGGTCCCGTTCGGGGTCTTCTGCGTTTGTCGCGGGCTGCTCGAACGCAACGGGTTCACCCCTTTCCTGACGTTCGGCCCTTCCCGGTTGGGGCGTCCCCCTGCCGGTACTATGGCCTTTGCTGACTTCTGCCGGTTCAGCTGCGTCTCCCGACGCAGGTTACCAGCGTTGCTGGCGTTCCCGGCAGATCTCCCCGGGTAAGAACGCTGACCTTCACCCCGCACCCGCCCCATCTACCGCACCGCCCTTTGGCAGCTTCGGGTTTTGCTGTGTTCGGCCAGCTCACCCGAGCGGCACAGCCTCCTATGGGGTTCGTGTTCCTCGGGTCGTGGCTTTGCCTCGGGCTTCCTTCAGATTCCGCCTCACGACGGACACCCTTGCCTTTGGCTAACGGGCTGGTGCTGCCTCGCCCGTAGCGGACTTTCACCGCCAAGTCAGCGCCCATGCCGGGCACACCGAAAGGGCTTCCGCCCCTTGGGCGGAAGCCCCCGGCCTCTCCCCTACCGTATGGGTTCGGGCTTGAAAGTCAGCACGATCACGCCGTTTTCCACGGCTTCCCGCAGGTTCTGCTGGTTGGCCCGTTCCGTCTCCAGCTGCTGCTGGATCTTGGTCAGCTCCCTTGCGCCCTCCTCCAGCCGGTCCTGGCTGGTCTCGGTCGCCAGCCGGGCCGCCAGGGCCTCGCGGGCTTCCTCGAGCGTCGCGATGCGGTCCTCCGTCTCGGCGATCTGCCCGGCCAGGTCCTTCTCCTGTACCTTCAGGGCGACGCCGTAGCCGGCCAGCTCGCTGTTCACCAGGGCGACCGCTTCCCGGAACTCCCCCGCCGGGACGAAGATCTGCAGTTCCACGGTGCCGACCCGTCCGTTCTCCTGCACCCGCCACCGGTCAAACCGGTCCCGGAGCTGTGCGGCCTCGGCGGCCGGGCTCGCCACGGTCATCTCCGCGGTGGCGGAGAAGTGCGGCTGCGGCGACAGCTCCACCTGGCCGGCGGTGTCGCCGGAGGTCGAGGCGGTCGTCACACCCCCTGTCGGCCGTGTCGGCCCCAGGGGTGCAGGCGTGGTTGCAGGATTGGCCGCGGGATTCGCATCGCCTGTCTCCGGGGGCGGCGTGGTCTGCACCACGCCCGCTGAGCCCGGATCAAGCTGTTCGGTCAGCTGGCCTTCAGGATGTTCAACGCGGCCTCCGGTGCCAGACGGCGGGTTTGCGTCAGGTCCGTCCACCGGATGATGCGGCTGTTCTTGTGCGTCTGTCCCGGGCGGATTGGTCGTGCCCGGCACCTCTGCCGTGTCCACGTGCGACCCGGGTGCGGCCACGACGGCCCCCCCGGGAGGCGGCTCAACCTGTGCCGCAGGCGGCACAAACCGGTTCAGGCCGGCCGCGCCGATGACGAAGGCTGCGGCAGCAGCCGCCGGAATCGCCCACCGCTGGAAGGAATGAAGCCGGTTTCGGCCTCGCCCCGCCGTGTGCACCCTGGCGATGGGCGGATCTTCTGACATCAGGCGCTGGCGCAACTGCGCGTGGAACGTCGCAGGAACCTCAACCTCATCCAGGGAAGCGACCAATGCAACCGTCTGCCGGAGGGCGTCCACTTCCGCCGCGCAGGCATGGCACCGCCGGAGGTGCTGCTCGACCCGCAGCAACTCGCCGGCGGACAGCTCCTGATCGATGTAGCCGGACAGGAGTGGACGTACTCCGTCACAGTTCATGGGCTTTTCCCCTCCTAGCCCTGTAGACGACTCTCGGCGTCAAAAGTTCCAGGCTCATGAACTTTTCTTTGAGGGCGCTCCGTGCGCGGTTGAGCCGTGACTTCACCGTCCCCAGGTTGAGGTCCAGCGCCTCTGCGATTTCATTGTATGAGTACCCCTGCAGTTCCCGCATGACCAGCACGACCCGGTACTCCTCGTCCAGCTGCAGGATGCTCTCCTGTATCAGCCGCTGCAGTTCCACGCGCTCCAGCGCCTGCTCCGGCCCGTCCGCCGTGTCGGCGATCTGCCGGGACACCTCGCCGTCCTCCATCTCGACGGCCTGATCCAGGTAGGTAACCTTCTGCCGCTTGCGCCTGCGCAGTTCGTCAAGGCAGACGTTGTTCACGATGCGGTAGAGCCAGGTCGCAAAGGAGGAGTCGCCGCGGAAGTCGGCCAACGAACTGTATGCGCGGATGAAGGCTTCCTGGGCGAGATCGGAGGCGTCTTCGTGGTTGCCGGTCAGCCGGTAGGCGATGTTGTACACCGTCTTCTCGTGCTGGCTGATCAGCTGCTCGAACGCCTCAACGTCCCCCCGTTTTGCCCGTTCGACCAGGAGTTCGTCGAGGGATTTGGACACCAACTTCACTCCTCCCCCTATGCGGGGCAATGTTCCAGACGCTGTTGTGCGGCTTGACGTTTCATCCCTATACTATATCGTGCAGGCCGTCTGCTGCGCAAAGATCAGGGAATCCAGCAGCGCGCCTTCCGGGGATACTTCGGTAGGCGCGTCGCGTTTCCCTGCGCGCACCGGCCTGTGGCACGATTCGACAGGGATCTGTTTCTTGCCTTTCCGTGCCGTAATGTGCTATCATAACTGCGCACTCGGGCCGAAGTGGTGGAATGGCAGACGCGCCCGACTCAAAATCGGGTGGGGTAACCCCCCGTGCGGGTTCGAGTCCCGCCTTCGGCACCAGATGGCGAGAGGGCTGTAGGGTTTACCCCTGCAGCCCGCTTCGTATATGTGTGCGCCTTTACCGCGCGTCCCTGCCGTCGCAGGATGGACACGTGCGAACCTCGCCGGGCGCCTGGTGCGAATGGTCTATAGGGTCTGGACTGTAGATCAAAACATATCCACACAAAGTTGCTGTGTACTGGTACACTCAAGACATGATCCCTGATGCGATCGGGGGCCGGCGCGCCCCGGAGATGGAGGGAGAGTCACATGGCGCTGATTCTGGTCGCGGACGACGACCCGGACATCGCACGTCTCGTCGCCTTTCACCTGAAGTACAACGGCTACGAGGTCACGCTGGCCCGCGACGGCACGGAGGCCCTGGCGCGCGCCCGTGAGACCGCCCCCGACCTGATCCTGCTGGACTGGATGATGCCGGGCATGGACGGTCTGGAGTGCCTGACCGCCCTGAAGGGCGATCCGGCCACGCGCGGGATCCCCGTCGTGCTCATGACCGCCCGGGCGCAGCAGGCCGATGTGCAGGCCGGCATCGCAGCAGGCGCCGCGGCCTACCTCGTCAAGCCGTTTGAACTCGATCACCTGATCCGCACGGTCAAGGAGGCGGTCGGATGAGCGAATCGCCCTACCGCTGGGACACCGGCCTGCGACTGCGCGTCTTCGGCCTGCTGCTTTTCCTGCTCTCCCTCCTGGTCGGGCTGGGGATCATCCTCACCTTCACGTTCACCCAGCTCAACTCGTTCCAGGAGCGGGCCAGGCTCACCCAGGAGAACGTGCGGCGCGCGGAGCAGGTGGCCACGCTCTACGCCGAGATGACGGCCGCCCTGCGGGGTTACCTGTTCACCGGTGACGAGTCGATGCTGGCGCCGTACGAGCCCAACCTCAACCGGCTGCACCAGGTGCTGTCGGAACTGGAGGAGAGCGTCGAGGGCGACCCCGATCAGGCTGAGCAAGTGCACAGGCTGCGGGAACTGATCGACGCCTGGCGGACCCAGGTGGCCGAGCCGGAGATCGCACGTATGCGGCAGGGCGCCCCCGACGTGGGCAGCCTGCTCATGACCGAAGGCGTCAAGTACGGCGAGCTGATCAAGGAGCAGCGGGACCACTTCATCCGGGAAGAGACCAAGCGCATGGACCAGGACGTGGATAAGGCGGGCGTCGCCTCCGACCAGGTGGTCCGGATCACATGGCTGACCATCTCGCTGGCGGCGGTACTGGTCCTCGGCGGCTTTCTGGTCTTCGCCCGGAGCGTGACCCGCTCCACGGAGGCCCTGGCCGAGGCGGCCAACCGGATCGCCCAGGGCGAGCGCGGGGTGGTGCTGGAAGCGCCGCTGGACGGCGAGCTGCAGGTGGTGGCCAACGCATTCGCCAAGATGTCCCTCACGCTGGCCGAACAGGAGAAGCAACTGCAGGAACAGCAGGAGCAGCTCATCGCCCAGAACGAGGAACTGCTGGCCCAGCAGGAGTCGGTGCGGCGGCATGCCGAGGAACTGGAGCGCAAGGAGCGGCATCTCAGCCGGCTGCACAGCCTGTCCAGCAAGATGGTCGGCTCCATCGAGATGGACCAGCTGGCCAACCTGATCCTGGACGAGTACCTGGACCTGTACGGGGGCGTCGCGGGCGCCCTGCTGCTCGTCGACGAGTACGCCGACCGGCTGAAGGTGGCCGCGGAGCGCTGGCTTTCGCCGGACCTGAAGGGCCAGTTCATCCCCCGTTCGGGACCCATGGCCCGCTGCGTCGAGCAGCGTGAGGTCGTGGTGGCCCGCTACCCTGACACGCAGACCCACATCTCCGTCTGGCTCCGGGACGTGCCGGTGGTCCAGGAGGTCTATGTGCCGCTGGTTCACACCGGCCGGGCCATCGGCGTGGTGGCCATCGCCTTCACCGAGCCGACGGAGCTGAACGCCGAGGCGCAGGCGCTCTGGCACGCCGTGGCGGGACAAGCCTCTGTGGCGCTCGCCGCGGCCCAGAACCACCAGGAAGTGAAGCGGGCCTTCGCTGCGCTGCAGGACCAGGCGGCGCAGATCGAGATCCTCAACGCCCAGCTGGAGGAGGAGCGCGACCGGGCCTCGGCGCAGCTGGACATCTACCTCTCCATCGTCTCGACCATGCCGGCAGGCGCCTGGCTCTGCGACACCGGCGGGAACCTGCTGGTGTCCAACTCGATGTTCCAGGAGTTCTTCGGCAAGACGGTGCCGGACGAGCCCCTGGAGCAGATGCTGGCGCAGATCGCCGCCGTCCTGCCCGAAGACGACCCGTTCCCGCAGACCGTGCGCGACCTCGTCCACGATCCCCAGGCGGTGGCCGAGGGGCAGCTGCGGCTCACCACCGGCTACACGCTGCAGTGGTCGTCGGCCCCCGTGGGCAAGGGCCAGAGCCGTGTCGGCCGCCTGTTCACGTTCCAGGACGTCACCGAGCTGGCCGAACTGGACCGGCTGAAGTCCGAGTTCGTCAACACGGTCTCTCACGAGCTGCGCACGCCGCTCACGTCCATCATGGGGTACCTGAGCCTGGTGCTGGCGGGGACGGCCGGACCGCTTCAGGAGCAGCAGCGGGAGTTCCTGAATATCGTCGCCCGGAACACCAACCGGCTCGCCAACCTGATCAACGACCTGCTGGACATTCAGCGGATCGAGTCCGGGCGCATGCCCATCCACCTCTCCCCCACCTCCCTCGCCAGCGTGGTCAAGCAGGTGGCGGAGACCTTCCGGGTGCAGGCCGAGCAGAAGGGGCTTTCGTTCACGGTCAACGTGCCGGAGGAGGTGCCGCTGATCAACGCCGACCCCGACCGCCTGACCCAGATCATCGCCAACCTGGTTTCCAACGCGGTCAAGTACACCAAAGAAGGCGGCGTGACCGTGTCGGTCTCCGCCGTGGGCGACCAGGTGGAGCTGGAGGTGGCCGATACGGGCATCGGCATCTCCCCCGCCGATCAGAAGCGGATCTTCGAGAAGTTCTACCGCGCGGAACATCCGTACGTCCGCGAGGTGGGCGGCACCGGCCTGGGCCTGCCCATCGTGAAGACGATGGTGGAGGAGCACGGCGGGGACCTGCAGCTGGAGAGCCAACCGGGCCGGGGGTCGCGCTTCATCGTGAGCTTCCCGGCTTTGAAGGACGAATCGTGAGACGGGGAGGGCGCGACCGATGGCCGATGACCTGGAGGCGCTGCTTCTGCATGCGTTCATCGACCTGATCGAAGAGCGGAAGGCGGCCGGCCGCCGGGAGCTGGTGGCCACCCACGAGACCATCGCCCAGTGGCTTTCGGACCGGACGGGCCTCAACGTGACGCCGCGCCACGTGCAGTACCTGACGCTCGCGCTCAGGGACGGGCAGATCATCGACATTGGGGGCGGCGGCATCGGCAGGCCCAACACGTACGACACCCGGGAGGCGCAGATGGGAACCGACGCCTTCTGGGACCAGGTGGAGGCGTTCCTGATGGTCTGGCGCATGCCGGGCCGCGAAGCGCTGCGCAAGGCTGACCCCGGCGCCTGAAGGCGCCGGGGTATTCTGTTGGGCGACGCGGAATTGCCGTCTCATGCGATGCGAGCGGCATGGACCGGGACGTGCCCCGGTGGGTGAACTGGAAGTGCTCTGTTTAGTCCGATCGCAGAGGCTGTTGGCGGATGGCCACGGGATTCGGGGCGAAGGTGAAACGCTGGCGACCGAGGGCTTTCGACTTTCACGCCGGCAGCGAAGTGAAAAAGGGTCGCTTACAAGCTCGCGGCAGCAGCTCCGGAGCAGCGCATACGAGTCCTGAGTTAACGTAACACCGCGATGGACGTGCAGGCCGCGGCGTTCCGTGCCTTGGCGCAAGATTGTAGCCGGCAAGCATGCGCCGTCGGTGCGAGCATGCAGGATGGCGACCGAGGGCTTTTGACTTACAGACCGGCAGTGAAGTGAAAAAGGGCCGCTTGCAAGCTCGCGGCAACCAGTTCGGAGCAGCGCATAAGCGTCCTTAGTTAACGTAACACCGGGATTGAGCCGTAAGCCGCGGCGTTCAGTGCGATGGGGCAGGTTGACGATGGGGAAGCTGCGGCAGGCGATGCAATCATGAACGCTGGCCACCGATGGCTTTCGACTTTCACGCCGAGGGCAAGGTGAAAAAGCGCCGCTTGCGAGGCCGAGCAAAGCGCCCCGGAGCAGCGCTCAGGAGTCCCGAGTCAACATAACAGTGCGATGGACCCGTAAGCCGAGGCGTTCAGTGCGATGGGGCAGGTTGATAGTTGGGAGGTCGGGGCAGTCGATGCGATCATTAACGCTGGCAACCGAAGGCTTTCGACTTTCACGCCGAGGGCAAAGTGGAAAAGCGCCGCTTGCGAGGTCGAGCAAAGCGCCCCGGAGCAGCGCTCAGGAGTCCCGAGTCAACTTAACAGTGCGAGGGACCCGTAAGCCGAGGCGTTCAGTGCGATGGGGCAGGTTGATAGTTGGGAGGTCGGGGCAGTCGATGCGATCAAACGCTGGCAACCGAAGGCTTTCGACTTTCACGCCGAGGGCAAAGTGAAAAAGCGCCGCTTGCGAGGCCGAGCAAAGCGCCCCGGAGCAGCGCTCAGGAGTCCCGAGTCAACATAACAGTGCGAGGGACCCGTAAGCCGAGGCGTTCAGTGCGATGGGGCTGACTGATGGTCGGGAGACCGCGGCCGTCGATGCGGTTATACACGTAGGTGACCGGTGGCTTTCGACTTCCACGCCGAGGGCAAAGTGGAAAAGCGCCGCTTGCGAGGTCGAGCAGACCGCCCCGGAGCAGCGCTCAGGAGTCCCGAGTCAACTTAACAGTGCGAGGGACCCGTAAGCCGAGGCGTTCAGTGCGATGGGGCAGGTTGATAGTTGGGAGGTCGGGGCAGTCGATGCGATCAAACGCTGGCAACCGAAGGCTTTCGACTTTCACGCCGAGGGCAAAGTGAAAAAGCGCCGCTTGCGAGGCCGAGCAAAGCGCCCCGGAGCAGCGCTCAGGAGTCCCGAGTCAACATAACAGTGCGATGGACCCGTAAGCCGAGGCGTTCAGTGCGATGGGGCAGGTTGATAGTTGGGAGGTCGGGGCAGTCGATGCGATCAAACGCTGGCAACCGAAGGCTTTCGACTTTCACGCCGAGGGCAAAGTGGAAAAGCGCCGCTTGCGAGGTCGAGCAAAGCGCCCCGGAGCAGCGCTCAGGAGTCCCGAGTCAACATAACAGTGCGAGGGACCCGCAGCCCGCGGGGTTCAGTGCGATGGGGCAGGTTGATAGTTGGGAGGTCGGGGCAGTCGATGCGATCATTAACACTGGCAACCGAAGGCTTTCGACTTACACGCCGAGGGCAAAGTGGAAAAGCGCCGCTTGCGAGGTCGAGCAGACCGCCCAAGCGCTCAGGAGTCCCGAGTCAACATAACAGTGCGATGGACCCGTAAGCCGAGGCGTTCAGTGCGATGGGGCTGACTGATGGTCGGGAGACCGCGGCCGTCGATGCGGTTATACACGTAGGTGACCGGTGGCTTTCGACTTCCACGCCGAGGGCAAAGTGTAAAAGCGCCGGTTTTCGAGGTCGCCTCGGCGCGTCCGGAAGAACGACCTGCAGTCCGGGTTGACGTGGCACGGCGCGCTGGATCAACTCGCCGTGGCGTTCCGGGGAGTCACTCAGGCAGTGACCCGGAAGCCGCCTCAGTCGATGCGATCATGCACGCCGGCGACCGAGGGCTTTCGACTTCCATGCCGAGGGCAATGTGAAAAAGCGCCTCTTTCGAGACAACCACAGCAGAGTTCACGGAACATCCGGGTGTTTGGGCCCGGCGTCGGCAGGAGGCCGACGCGTCGTGTTGGAGTCGGACGCAGAGCGCCGACACACACCATTTGACCCCGGCGCCTCACCGCGCCGGGGTCGTCTCTATCGCCGTCTTAATCCCCCTTGCTGGGAAGCTGTGCGACCATCCAGTTCACCAGCGCCTCCTCGGAGCGGGTCTGCAGGTACACCCGCCCCGGGCCGGTAAACTCGCACACCAGCCCTTCGCCGCTAGCCAGGGTGGAGAACCAACCCCTCGCGGCCTTCCGGACTGCGAAGTTCAGGCCTTCGCTGAAGCCGACCACATGTCCCGTGTCCACCCGATACCGCTCACCGGGGGCCAGTTCCTTCTCGTGCAGGGCGCCGTAGGCGGTAAACAACAGCCCGCCGGTGCCCTGCACCCGCAGCAGGAAGAGTCCACCGGAGCCGAAGAAGCCGCGGGCGCCGCCCCAGCGCGAGTCAACCGCGAGCTCCGGATCTGCGGCCAGGTATGCGCCGGACTTCAGGTAGAACGTCTCGCCTCTGAGCTCGACGTAACCGATGTCCCCCGGCAGCGTGGGAGCCAGGGCCAGCTCGCCCGGGCCGCCCCTGGCCCTGTATCGGGACGTGAAGAACGACTCGCCGCCCAGCACCGACCTGCCGAGGGCACCCAGGAAACCGCCCTTCACCTCGGTTTCCAGTTCCACGGTGCTGCTCATCGCCACCATGGCCCCCGGCTCGGCCTGAACCTCCTCTCCCGGTCCCAGATACACCACCGCCAGCGAGTAGCTGGGCTGATACCGGATCTCACAGCGCATGGCTCTCCCCCCTGAGCTACCAGCATGCCATTCTCTTCGGAGCCCGCTAACGAGCCTCCTGCCAGACCATGCGCTTCGGGCGACCACGACGGCCCTTCCGAGGCAGAGCAGCCGTTACCCAGCGGCCTACACCTGCGTGGACTCTGCCTGAGCCTCACTGGTCCCCCGGGTCGACTCGCGGCGGCGTATTGGTGATCAGCTCCCGGCAGTGTGCGGACGGCGCCAGGCCGTCTCGGCCCCTTCCGAGAAACATGAAGGGCAGAACGCCGCCGAAGAAGCAGCGTTCTGCCCATGGACAGCAGAGCGCCCAAGGGGTACGCGTCCCGCGCCCCTTGGCCGAGCCGACAACCGGGCGGCCTGCGGAGACCAGACGTCCTGGCTGCTAGAGCACCCGCAGCTCGTCGCTCCACACCTTGGGGGGCGCCAGCTGCGCCAGCTTGCGGGCGGCCTCCAGGTAGGCCTGCGCCGCCGGGTGGTCCTCCTTGTCGGCGACGATCGGATCGCCCACGTCAGAACCCAGCCGGACATCAGGGGTGAGCGGGATCTGGCTCAGCACCTCGCAGCCGAGACTGGCGGCGAGGGCCTGGCCGCCGCCCTTGCCGAAGATGAAGTGCTTCTTGTTGCACTCGTCACAGAGGAAGTACGCCATGTTCTCGATGACGCCGACAACGCGCTGCTTGGTGCGGGCCGCCATGGAGCCGACCCGGGCGGCCACCTGCGAGGCCGCCGCCTGCGGCGTGGTCACCAGCACCAGATCGGTGCCCGGCAGCATCTGCGCCACCGACAGCGCCACATCGCCGGTTCCGGGGGGCAGGTCGATCAGCAGGTAGTCCAGCTTCCCCCACTGAACGTTCACCAGGAACTGCTCAACCATCTTGCCCAGCATCGGACCGCGCCAGATGATCGCCTGGTCCTCGTTCACCAGGCTGCCGGCCGAGATGAAGGGGATGTCGTGGGCCCAGACGGGCAGCAGCATCTGGTCGTCCAACGCCTCGGGCCGGGACATGTTGCCCATCATGCGCGGGATCGAGAAGCCGTAGATGTCCGCGTCGATGATGCCCACGCTGTAGCCCAGCTTCTTCAGGGCGACGGCGAGGTTGACGGTGGTGGTGGACTTCCCGACGCCGCCCTTGCCCGACGCGACGCCGATAATCGTGGTGCGGGTCGCCAGGGCCATGGTCGACGGCCGTGCGTCCGCGTGGGGTGCGCTGCTGCCCCGTACCTTGGCAGCGACGGCAGCCCGTTCGGCGTCGGTCATCGCGCCGAAGTGCGTGGTGACCCGCTCCACGCCGGGCACCTGCTTCAGAGCTGCCTCCACATCCCGCTCAAACCGGTGCTTGAGCGGACAACCCGGCACCGTCAGATTGATCGTCACGGCCACGTGGCCGCCGTCGATCTGAATATCCTTCACCATGTCGAGGTCGACGATGGACTTGTGCAACTCTGGGTCGTTGACGACCTTCAACGCATCAAGGACCTGCTCACGGGTTACGGCCATTCTGTTCGCTCTCCTCCCGGGGCCCGATACGGGCGATTCGTCAACACAACTACCTACAGCATACCCGGATTCCACGCGCTGCGGCGTGATCCCAGTCACACGCCGCCATAACCTTTAGACGCCGCGGCGACGCCTGCAAGTACGGCGCGCCTCCCCGGCACAGTCTCCGGCGCCCCGCCGGGGCAACGCATCACACGTCCCCACGGCGTTTCCCAGGGGCACTGCATCACGTGCCTCCACATGACGTCCTGCCGGGCGTCGTCACAGCCTCCAGACGCGCCCCGCCGGGGCAACGCATCACACGTCCCCACGGCGTTTCCCAGGGGCACTGCATCACGTGCCTCCACATGACGTCCTGCCGGGCGTCGTCACAGCCTCCAGACGCGCCCCGCCGGGGCAACGCATCACACGTCCCCACGGCGTTTCCCAGGGGCACTGCATCACGTGCCTCCACATGACGTCCCGCCGGTCGCCGTCACAGCCTCCAGACGCGCCCCGCCGGGCGCCGTCACAGCCTCCAGACGCGCCCCGCCGGGGCAACGCATCACACGTCCCCACGGCGTTTCCCAGGGGCACTGCATCACGTGCCTCCACATGACGTCCCGCCGGGCGCTGTCACAGCCTCCACATGACGTCCCACCGGGCGCTGTCACAGCCTCCACACGCGTCCCGCCGGGGCAACGCATCACACGTCCCCACGGTGTTCCGCAGGTGCACTGCATGACGTGCCTCCGCAGGCGTCCCACCGGGCGCCGATATGCGCCTCCGGACGGGCGTCCCTCGTGCGAACCGCGCTGTGCGCCGCTGCGGGAACCGGCCGGGGATGGCCCTCCATCTCGCTGCGGCAAGCCGTCATTCCCCGGCCTGCAGCCGCTCGTTGAACAGCCGCCAGAGGTCAGGGGCCAGCTTGGGCAGCGCGGCCGGCCGTCCGCCGGGCCCCAGGAAGCCGTGGGTGGTGGTCCCCTCGCAGCACAGCCGCCCGTCCTCCGCCCGGACGATGCGGTAAGCGAAGGTGACGCGGGCCGGCGTCAGCCGCTCCATGCGCGTCTGGACCTCCAGCACGTCGTCGTAACGGGCCGGGTGGACCCAGCGCACCTGTGCCTCGGTCACCGGCACCAGGATGCCCCGGCGCTCGAAATCGGCGTAGGGCGCGCCCCAGGCGCGCATCAGCTCGTTCCGACCCACCTCGAACCAGATCAGGTAGTTGGCGTGGTACACGACGCCCATGGCATCGGTGTCGGCGTACCGCACCCGCACCTGCGTCCTGACCAATTCGCCCGCCTCCCGCGCGGCCTTTCGCCGTCACAGCGGCAACGGCGGCGTGTGCCGCGCCGCCGCTGTTGCCATTCATTCAATGTACAAGTTTACTTGACGGTGGCCTCGCCGCGCAAGACCAGGCCATGGGCCACGTCCATCGTGATGATCGCCCCGTCGGGAATGCGGCGGGTGGCGCCCTCGGCGCCCACGATCACGGGCTTGCCCAGCGAGATGCCGGCCACCGCCGCGTGCGAGGTCAGGCCGCCCTCTTCCGTGATGATCCCCGCGGCCCGCTCCATCGCGGGGACGCAGTCGGCGTCGGTCAGCCTGCTGACCAGGATGTCGCCGGGCTGCACGCGGGCCAGGTCCTCCTCGGACCGCACGATGACGGCCCGCCCCGTGACCGGCTGCCGGCCGATGCCCGTACCCTGGGCCAGCACGTCCGCCACCGTGTGCACCTTCAGCAGGTTGGTGGTGCCCTTCACCCCCACCGGCAGACCGGCGGTGATGACGACCAGGTCGCCGTTCTTCACCAGCCCGGAAACCAGGGCCCCTTCCACGGCCCGCTGGGTCAGGTCCTCAGTGCCCGAGGCCACCGGCTCGACGACGGGGAAAACGCCCCAGACCAGCCGCAGCTGCCGCGCGACCCGCGGATCCGGGGTCACGGCGATGATGGGGCAGCCCGGGCGGTACTTGGACACCATACGGGCGGTAAAGCCCGAGGTGGTGGCCGAGACGATGGCCGTGGCGCCCAGGTCGTGGGCCGTGGTCACCGTCGCGTGGGAGATGGCCTCGGTGACGCTGTCCATCCGGCCGAAGCGGCCGCGTCGGGCCATCAGCTGCGAGTGGTCCAGCGCCTCCTCGGTGCGGCGGGCGATCGTCGCCATCGTCCGCACCGCCTCCACCGGGTACTTGCCGGCGGCGGACTCCGCCGACAGCATGATGGCGTCGGTGCCGTCCATGATCGCGTTGGCCACGTCGGAGGCCTCGGCCCGGGTCGGACGGGGCCGGTTGACCATGGACTCCAGCATCTGCGTCGCGGTGATCACGGGCTTGCCCATGGCATTGGCCCGCTCGATCATCCGCTTCTGCATCAGCGGCACCTCTTCGGTGGGCACCTCCACCCCCAGGTCGCCGCGGGCCACCATCAGGCCGTCGGAGACCTGCAGGATGGCCTCCAGGTTGTCGAACCCCTCCTGGGACTCCACCTTCGAGATGATCTGCTGGTGGCCGCCCGCCTCCTCGATCACCCGGCGGATCTCCAGCACGTCCTGGGCCTTCCGGATGAACGAGCCGGCCACGAAGTCGACGCCCATCTCGACGCCGAAGCGGATGTCCTCGATGTCCTTCTCGGACAGCGCGGGCAGCGAGACCTTCGTGCCGGGCAGGTTCACCTTCTTGCGGTCGGACAGGACGCCGCCGACGATCACCCGGCAACGGATCTCGGTGGGCGTCACCTCCACCGCCTGGAACGTCAGGTTGCCGTCATCCAGCAGCAGGTACCCGCCCTCGGCCACGTCGTGAACGATCCCGGGGTACTGGACCCAGACCCGCTCCTGGTTGCCGACGCAAGGCTCCGTGGTCAGGGTGAAGAGGTCCCCGTCCCGCAGCGTGACCTTGCCGTTCTCGAACGTTCCGATGCGGATCTCGGGCCCCTTCAGGTCGATCATGATCGCGACGTCCTTGCCCACCCGGCGGCCGGCCTCACGGATGTTCTCGATCCGGCGCCTCTGCTCGTCGAGGGTGCCGTGGCTGAAGTTGAGCCGACAGACATCGACACCCGCCTCGATCAGCCGGGTCAGCACCTCCACCTGCTCGCTGGCCGGGCCGATGGTGGCCACGATCTTCGTCTTTCGCAGCATCTGGGCACCTCCCCTCATCCAAGTCAGATCGCCAGAATCTCCGCCAGGTCAACAAGTTCGTCGGGGATCTCCTTGCGGCGGCCCAGCACCTGCTCCAGCGGCCGGGTCACCATCTGCTCGTTCTCCACGCCGATGAAGAGCCCGCCCCGGCCCTCTTCCAGCAGCACCTCGGCCGCCTTGGCGCCCATGCGGGAGGCCAGCATCGCATCCAGCGCGGTGGGCGAGCCGCCCCGCTGGATGTGGCCCAGCACCATCACCCGCGTGTCGTACCCGGTCATCTCCCGGATCTGCCTACCGACCTCGAAACCGGAGCCGACGCCTTCCGCCACGATGATCAGGGTGTGCCGCTTGCCCCGCTCCACGCCCCGCTTCAGGCGGGTCACGACCTCCTCCATGGGCATCGGACGCTCGGGGAGCAGGATCGACTCGGCGCCGCCCGCGAGGCCGGCGGCCAGCGCGATCCAGCCGGAATGGCGACCCATGACCTCCAACACGAAGGTGCGCTCATGAGAGGTGGCCGTGTCGCGGATCTTGCGAATCGCGTCGAGACACGTGTTAACTGCGGTGTCGAAACCGATTGTGAGGTCGGTCCCGTAGATGTCGTTGTCGATGGTGGCAGGCACGCCGACGGCGGGCAGCCCCAGCTCCGTGAGCCGCAGCGCGCCGCGGAACGACCCGTCGCCTCCGATCACCACGAGCCCCTCGATGCCGGCCTCCCGCGCCTTGGCCAGGGCCTGCGCCTGCCCTTCCGGCGTGAGGAAGTGGTCGCTGCGAGCCGTCTGCAGGAAGGTGCCGCCGCGATGGATAATATCGCCGACGGAGCTGACTCCGAGATCCACGAACTCTCCTGCAATGAGACCAGCGTACCCGCGCCGGACGCCGACCACCTCCGCGCCCAGCGAGATCCCGCGCCGGACCGCGGCACGGACTGCGGCGTTCATGCCCGGTGCGTCGCCTCCGCTGGTCAGAACGCCGATCTTGCGAATCTTGGGCACTTTCTCACCGTCCCTCCCGGCTACTTCCGCTACTGCATGCGCACCAGCATCCGATCCCTTGCCTCATCGGCATGCGGCACCCCGGCCGGGGAACTCCGTCACCGCGGTTCGCCCCGCGGCCACTGGCGGAGAGGCCGACACGCTGGCCTTAGTATGCCCGGTGGACTCGCTGCCGGGCAGCCGCGTACGGTCCCCATGTGGCGCGCACCATGGCAGGTATTCGTCATGCCGATGCGGTATCTCCTTCTAGGATAGGTCATCTTTGTTAGGTTTGTCTACAGAAGTTGCGTGTCCCGTGCGCTGGCCGTCCGCGGGCGCATCAGCCGCCTGCCGGCCAGACACCCTACCAAGCGAGGTGTTGACCTATGTCCGACCTGTTGCAGCGCATCGAGGAAGCCCGCGCGGCCGTGGCCGCCAGGGGCGGCGTCACGCCGCAAGTCGGGCTTATCCTGGGTTCCGGCCTCGGCGACCTGGCCGACCAGGTGGAGGACGCCGTGAAGGTCCCGTACAACGAGATTCCCCACTTCCCCGTTTCCACCGCGCCCGGCCACGCAGGCCGGCTGGTGATCGGCCGCCTGGAAGGAAAGCCGGTGGTCGCCATGCAGGGGCGCGTCCACTTCTACGAGGGCTATACCATGGAGCAGGTCACCTTCCCGGTGCGCGTCATGCGTGCCCTGGGCGTCGAGACCCTGATCGTGACCTGCGCCGCGGGCGGGCTCAACCCGTCGTTCTCCGCCGGCGACCTCATGCTGATCACCGACCACATCAACTTCATGGGGCAGGACCCGCTGCGGGGCCCCAACGACGAGCGGCTCGGCCCGCGCTTCCCGGCCACCGTCGGCGCCTACACGCCGGAGCTGCGTGAGCTGGCCGTTGCGGTGGCGCAGGAGATGGGCGTCTCTCTGCGGCAGGGAACGTACACGGCCATCTCAGGGCCTTGCTACAACACCAGCGCGGAGCTCCGGATGCTCCAGCGGTTGGGCGGCGACGCCGTCGGCATGTCCACGGTGCCGGAGGTCGTGACGGCCCGGCACATGGGGCTGCGGGTGCTCGGCATCGCCTGCATCACGGACATGGCGCTGCCCGACGCGCCGGTGCACCTGACCCACGAGCAGGTGCTGGAAGTCGCCAACCGCACGAAGCCCCTGTTCCAGAACCTGGTGCGCGGCGTGGTGCGGCGGATCTGACGGCCCGGCGGGCGGAGGGCCCGCGCGCAGCCCGGCCACGGGCGAGGCGCCGATCACAGGAGGGCGGCCTGCAGGACACACCGGCCGTGTGCCTGCAGGCCGCCCGGGACCTTAGCTGGAAAGCGGATCCGCCAGAAGCTGCATCACCCAGGCGCTGTTGCGGATGATGTGCTGCGCCTCCTCGTACTCCGCCTCCAGCTGCCGGAGCTGGACATGGACATCGGCCAGCCAGCGGAGGAGTTCGGCGTAGTGGACCGAGTCCGGGGGGGTTGACGTCAGCCGCTGGGAGAGCTCGCCCGCCCTCGCCCGCGCGCTGGCCAGCCGGGGCTCCAGCTCCTTCACCCGGGCGATCGCCTGCATGCGCTGGGCGATCAACTCCGTGGGCGATCCCGCCGCCGGACTCCGGACCGGCCGGGGGGAGTCCACGTGCGCCGGGGGCTGCGGAGGTGCCGCCTCGTTGTCCCGCAGCGCCCGCCTGGCCCGCTCCGCGACGCTGCTCAGGGCCTCTTCAGCCTGGGCCATACCGATCACGCCTCCCTCGCATTCCCTATGCTGTTATTATATGGATGTTTGAATCGCCTGACAAGGGGGTGGTTGGCCTGGAGGATCGCGCACTCCCCCAGCCGTTCGTCGCCCGCATGTCCGCGTTGCTGCAGGACGAGTTCCCCGCCTTCCTGGCGACGTACAGCTCGCCCCCGGAACGGGGGATCCGGGCGAACCGGCTGAAGATCGCACGGGAGGAGCTGGCAGAGCGCATGGGACTTACGGCCGAACCGGTGCCCTGGAATCCGGACGGCCTGTACTGCCCGCCTTCGCTGCGCCCCGGCTGGCACCCGTACCATGCGGCCGGGCTTTACTACGGGCAGGAACCCAGCGCAATGGTGGTCGCGCCGCTGGTCGGGGCCCGACCCGGCGAGCGGGTGCTGGACCTGGCCGCGGCCCCTGGGGGCAAGACGACCCAGCTCGCGGCGCAGATGGAAAACCGCGGCCTCCTCGTGGCCAACGAGGTCGACCCCGGCCGGGTGCGCGCCCTGGTCGAGAACCTGGAGCGGCTGGGCATCACGTGCGCCGCGGTGGTGAGCGAGCGGCCCGAGCGGCTGGCGGAAAGGCTGCCGGGTTTCTTCGACCGGGTCCTGGTGGACGCCCCCTGCTCCGGGGAGGGCATGTTCCGCAAGACGCCCGAGGTCCGCGACCGCTGGCGACCCGACATGCCGGAGGCCTGCGCCCGCGTGCAGGGGGAGATCCTGAACAGCGCCGTGGAGCTCCTCCGCCCCGGCGGGCGGCTGGTCTACTCCACCTGCACCTTCGCCCCCGAGGAGAACGAGGAGGTCCTGCTTCAGTTGCTCACGAGGCGGGCCGACCTGCGCATGCTCCCCCTCCCCCCGGTTCCCGGGATCGCGCCCGGGCGTCCCGAATGGACCCGCGATCCGGCGCGGGCGGCCACCGTCGGCGTCGGGCTGGCCGGGCGGCTCTGGCCCCACCGGGTGCGGGGCGAGGGCCACTTCGTCGCGGTGCTGGAGCGGGTCGCGGACGGCGCGGGCCGGCAGCGCCCGCCGCTCCGCAGGGATTGGCAGCGGCCGTCCAAGGAGGCGCTGGCGGACTTCCGCACGTTCTGCCGCGAGACGCTGACACCGGCCGGACAGGACGCGCTGCCGCCGGAGGCGGAACTGCGGCAGCACGGAGAGTGGCTCTTTGCGCCTCCGGCAGACAGCCGGGCGCTGGTGGGGATGCACGTGGTGCGCGCCGGCCTGCAGCTCGGCCGGGCGCTCAGGGGCCGGTTCGAACCCTCACATCCGCTGGCCCTGGCGCTGCGGCCCGGGCACGTGCAGCGGGTGCGCGACCTGGCCGCCGGCTCCCCCGAACTCCTGGCCTACCTGCGGGGCGAGACCCTGCCCGCCGGCGGCGAGCGCGGCTGGACGCTGGTCACGGTCGACGGCTTCCCCCTGGGCTGGGCCAAGGCGGCCAACGGGATCCTGAAGAACCACTACCCCAAGGTCCTGCGCTGGGACGCCGGGGCGCCGGAGCCCATCGACCCCGAAAGCTGAAGACCGCCGGGCTGCGCATACAGCCCGGCGGTCCGTGATGTTCGGGGAAGGCGGTGCGGTCGGGCCTGCGGTCCTCCGGGGCCCGGCTCAGTCGTGGGTCCGCCGGGCGATCCCCATGGTCGTCAGGTGCTTGGGCGACAGGATCTCGTCGATCTCCTCGGCAGTGAGCAGACCCTTCTCCAGCACGATCTCCCGGACCGGGCGGCCCGTGAGCGTGGCCTCGCGCGCCACCTCAGAGGCGTTCTTGTACCCGACGATGGGGTTGATGGCGGTCACCAGCCCGATGGACCGGTTGACCAGCTCCTCGCAGCGCTCCCGGTTGGCCTGGATGCCCCGCACGCACCGGTCGGTGAACAGCCGCACGACGCTCTCCAGGGCGTCGATGCTGGTGAAGAGGGCGTGGCCCATCACCGGCTCCATCACGTTCAGCTCCAGCTGGCCGGCCTCGCCCGCGAGGGTCACCGTCAGGTCCAGGCCGATCACCAGGAAGCAGGTCTGGTTCAGCACCTCCGCCATGACGGGGTTCACCTTGCCGGGCATGATGGAGGAGCCCGGCTGCATCTCCGGCAGCCTGATCTCGTAGAGCCCGCAGCGCGGCCCCGAGGCCATCAGCCGGATGTCGTTGGCGATCTTGGAGAGGCTCACCGCCAGCGCCTTCAGGCTGCCGCTGAGGGCCACCAGCGGGTCGACGTTCTGGGTGGCGTCCACGAGGTCAGCCGGCGGACGGAGGCTCCGCCCGGTGTTGCGGCTGAGCAACTCGATGACCAGCGGCGGGTACGCCGGGTCGGCGTTGAGGCCCGTCCCCACCGCGGTCGCGCCCATGTTGACCTCGCACAGGGCCTCCACAGCCTGCTGGATGCGCCGCCGCCCCCGCTCCACCGCCGCGCACCAGGCCGAAAACTCCTGCCCCAGCCGGATCGGCACGGCGTCCTGCAGGTGGGTGCGGCCGACCTTCACCACGTCGTCGAACTCGGCGGCCTTGGCGCGCAGGGCCTCCTCCAGCCCGACCAGGCTCTCCACCAGCACGTCCGCCCGCTCCATGAGCGCCAGCCGCAGGGCGGTGGGGAAGGCGTCGTTGGTGGACTGGGCGAAGTTCACGTGGTCGTTGGGGGAGACCAGGCTGTAGTCGCCCTTACGCCCCCCCAGGATCTCGATGGCCCGGTTGGCGATCACCTCGTTGGCGTTCATGTTGGCGGACGTCCCGGCGCCGCCCTGTACCGGATCGATGGGGAACTGGTCGGCCAGCCGGCCCGCGAGGATCTCGTCGCACGCCTGCACGATGGCACGGGCGACGTCGTCCGGCAAGTATCCCAGCTGGTGATTCGCCTGGGCCGCGGCCTTCTTCACCTGGGCGAGGCCCCGCACCAGGGCAGGGTGCAGCCGCTGGCCGGTAATGCGGAAGTTCTCCAGCGCACGCGTCGTCTGGATGCCGTAGTAGGCGTCTGCGGGAACCTGTTTTTCGCCCAGCAGATCCCGTTCGGTGCGCGTCTGCTGCATGCTTGGTTACCTCCTCGCTTGCACGGTCATTTCCCGGAAAGGCGCCGAACGATGCGCCGTGTCAGCGCTTCTGCGCGCGCCCCACGGCCGCCAGCGCCTGATCCAGATCCGCGATGATGTCGTCCGCATCCTCCAGCCCCACCGACAGCCGCACCAGCCCGTCGGAAATCCCCGCCGCGGCCCGCGCCTCCGGCGGCACCACCGCGTGGGTCATGGATGCAGGATGCTGGATCAGCGTGTCCGTGTCGCCCAGGGAGACGGCCACGGTGCAGAGCCGCACGTGGTTCAGCAGGGTGCGCCCGGCCTCCATGCCGCCCATCAGCTCGAAGGAGAGCAGCCCCCCGAAGCCGTCCATCTGCCGTCGGGCCAGCTCGTGATAAGGCGAGGACTCCAGCCCGGGGTAGTACACCCGCATCACCAGGGGATGCTGCTCCAGGTACCGGGCGACCTTCAGCGCGTTCTCGCTGTGCCGCTCCATGCGAATGGCCAGGGTCTTCAGCCCGCGCAGCAGCAGCCACGCGTCGAAGGGCGAAAGGATCCCGCCGAAGTTCTTGAGCGTCGTGCTGCGGACCCGCGCCATCACCTCCGCAGGGCCGACGGCCAGGCCCGCCACCACGTCGCCGTGGCCGCCGATGAACTTGGTGGCGCTGTGGACCACCATGTCCGCGCCGTGCTCCAGCGGCCGCTGCAGGTAGGGGGACATGAAGGTATTGTCGACCACGACGGTGATCTGGTGCCGGTGAGCCAGATCGGAGAGGGCGCGGATGTCCGCGAGCCGCAGCGTCGGGTTGGCGGGGGTCTCGAAGAGGAGCAGACGGGTGTTGGGACGGATGGCCCGCTCCACCTGCCCGGGCCGGGCCGGGTCCACCGGAGTGGCCTCGACCCCGAAGCGCGCCATGACGTCCATCAGGAAGTCGTAGGTGCACCCGTAGATCGGGTTGCCGAACAGGACGTGGTCGCCGGCCCGGACCAGCGCCGTCACCACGGCTGCGATCGCCGCCATGCCCGAACCGAACGCCACGGCGGCCTCGCCTCCCTCCAGGTCGGCGATCTTCGCCTCCAGGGCCGCGACCGTCGGATTGCCCAACCGGGTGTAGATATAACCCGGTTCCTCACCGGCAAACCGTGCGGCGCCCTGCTCCAGGCTGGCAAAGGCAAAGGTGGAGGTCTGGTAGATCGGGGGTGAGATGGCGCCGGTGAGCGGATCGGGACGCTGCCCTGCGTGGACACAGCGCGTGGCCAGTCCTGGCTGCCGGGTCTGTTCCATCGAGGAGCACCTCCGTTCGAACCGTTCTTCCATGCCTGTGCGGCAATGCGGTGAGCAGGGTCAGGCTGGTTTCCGCTGGCGATGCTCAGGTTGTTTCGCGTGTTGTTCCAACTATAATAATATTGATCGAGTCATCACCATGCATGCTCGCAGACACCTGCCGGCAGAAGGCTGATGCGCGCAATCCGCCTTTGGAGGGGTGCTCGACGTGAACGGGCAGCAGACGCAGGCAGCTCACGTCCACCTGCCGCGCCCGCACCTCACCGCCCGGCTGCAGGAAGGGCTCACCCGGCGCCTGACGGTGCTCCTGGCCCCTGCGGGATACGGCAAGACCAGCGCACTGCGTGCCTTCGTAGGTGCGGCCGGACTGCCCGTCCTCTGGCTGGACCGGCCGTTCGAAACGGAGTGGCGCGGCTTCCTGCAGCAACTGGGCGAGGGCGTCGCCCGAGAACTGCGCGGCGGCACCTCTCTGGTCCGCACCCTGTACGGCGGCGGTCTGCCGGAAGATCCTCTGCCGCTCCTGCTCGCCGACCTGAGCGCCGTCGCCGGCGACCACGTGCTGGTGTTCGACGACCTGCGTCCGGTTCCCGGGGACTCCCCCGTCGCCGACCTCATCGGGCGGCTGGCGGAGTCGGCAGGCGAGCGGACGCACATCTACATCGCCGCACGCGCGGCGCTGCCCTTCCCTACCGTACGGCTGAAGCTGAGCGAGGGGGCAGGGGAGATCACCGAGCAGGAGCTCCGGTTCCGGCGGGAAGAGATGGCCGCATGGCTGACCGCGGCCACGGGCGAACCGCCCTCCGCCGCTGTGCTCGACCGGGTGGAACAGCTCACCGAGGGCTGGCCCGCGGCCTTGGTGCTGCTCACCGAGGCCGCCCGGCAAGCCGGGGGGCTTGCGGCCATCCCCGCCGTTGACGACCTGGCCGCGCCGCTGCCTGAGGATCTGACCGCCTACCTCGCCGACGAGGTGATGGAAGGACTCGACCCCGCGGTCCGGTCGTTCATGGAGGAGAGCGCCATCCTCAACTTCGTGACCCCCGCGGCCTGCGAGGCCCTTCTGGGCAGGCGGGACAGCGAGCAGATGGTCGACCGGCTCTGCCGGGTCCACCGGCTTCTCGTCCCGGTGGGTCCGGGGGTGTATCGCTACCCTTCCTTACTTCAACGCTTCCTCCTCGGCTACCTGCGGACCCGGGGGCCGGACGTCCTCAACCGGCTGAGCCGCATGTGCATAGCGCCCGCCTGGCTGGCGGAGCCTGAACCGGACCGGCTGAGCCAGATGGCAGAACATCTGTCGCCTGCACAGAAGGCCCAGTATCCCTGGGTGGCCCTGTGCGAGGCGCGGTATCTGCTGAACGCGGGCCAGGCGGAACGGGCGATGGGCATTGCCCGTCTGGCGCTCCGGTCCTGCGAACAGGCCGGAGACCGGCGCGGTGTTTTCTACAGCCACGTCCTGCTGAGCGACTGCCTCTTCCTGCGCCGGGACTTTGCGCGCAGCCAGGAGCACCTGGCCGAGGCGGCCAGCGCCCTGCAGCCGGAGTTCCGGGACGACGCGGCCCTGTTGGCGCTGAAACAGGCGGTGCTCGCGTACATGACCGGGGCGGGGCCCGAAGAGCTGGAGGCCGGGCTGCGCACCGCGCTTGTCCTCTACGTGGAGTCGGGCGACCTCATCGGCGAGGCGGAGGTTCTGGATGTGCTCGGGATGGTCCGCGTCCGGCGGGGAGACTACCGCAGCGGGCTTGCGCTGCTGGAGCGGTCCAGCCGGCTGCTGCGCGCCGCCGGGATCCCGGAGCACGAGACGGGCCTCAACCTGGCCTGGGCCTGTCTCGAAAGCGGCCGGTTCCAGGACGCCTGCCGCCTGAGCCGCCCGCTGGCCACGGGCTCACGAAAGGTGGGACGCCGGGCGTACGCCCTGCTCTGCCTCCTGATCGCCCACACGCGCCTCGGCGAGTTCACCGCGGCGTCGGCCCTGGTCCCGCTCGCCCACGCCGCCGTGGAGGAGCTGGGCCTTCCCCATCTGCGCGCATGGCTCAACGCCGCGCTGGCCGCGCTGCACCGGCTGAGCGGCGAGGCGCCGGCAGCCGCGCCCGACGGCCCCGGTCCGGAAGGTGCACACGTCCCCGAGCGGGTCGAGGCCGTCATGCTTCATCTATTCTTTACGGGAGACGCCCGTGCAGCCGCACAGATTGCGGCGAAAACGCTGGAAACGCTGCAAGAAAGGGCCACGGCGCTGGAGCGCACGCTGCTCTCCCTCGGCCTGGCCGTGGCCCGCTTCCGCACCGCCCGCACCGAGTCACGGCGGGAGGCCGTGCAGGCGCTGCAGCGGGCCCTGGCCGAGTGCCAGCGCCGCGGCACGGATTTCTTTGTCCTGCACGAGTGGCAGCTGGCCCTCGCCGTGGTGGTCTACGGCCTCGCATACAACGTGCAGCCCGCGTACTGCGTGAACCTGCTCATGCGCATGGCCGGCGAGCTGCCCGCTTCCGTCCGGCTGCGAGGGATCCGGTTGGCCGGCAGCGAGCTGCGTGCCCTTCCCACCGCCTGGCGGGCCCTGTCCGACGAGGCGGCCCGCACTGCGCTGGCCGCGCTGCTTCCGGCGGAGCAACGACAGCAGATGGCGACGCTCGAGTCGGGCCCGACGCTGATCACCATCCGGCTGCTCGGCCCGCTCGCCGTCCGCCTGGGAGACGCGCCCGTCGACCTGCGGGCGCTGAAACGGCGCAAGACCGGCCAGCTCCTCGCCCTCCTGCTCGCGCAGGACGGCCCGCTGCCGCGGGAGCAGATCATTGAACGGCTCTGGCCCGACCTGACCCCCCGCGCGGCCCACACATCCCTGCGGGTTGCGCTCCACCACCTGCGCCGGCTTCTGGAGCCCCACCTCGGCGGCAGGACCCGGTCCAGCTACATTCAGGCGGAGGGCGGACTGATCTGGTTTCAGCGCCGTCCCGAGGTGTGGGTGGACCTGGACCAGTTCAGGCGCACCCTGCAGCAGGCGGAGGCGGCGCGTGCGGCGGGCCGTACGGAGGAGGCCGCCCGCCTGCTGGAAGAGGTGGGCACGCTCTACCGGGGCGACCTGCTCTCCGATGACCCGTATGCCCTGGGCGACCTGCGGGACCGTTGGCGGCAGCGCTGGGCCGAAGCGCTGGACTGGCTCGGCCATTACTACTGGCTGGAGGCCGGCCGGCCCGACAAGGCGATTCATGCCTTCCAGCGCCGGCTCGCCCTGGAGGAGTACCATGAACCCACCCACCAGGCGCTGATGCGCATCTACCTGAACACGGGCCAGCCCGACCGGGCGCGCCAGCAGTACCGGGCCTGTGCGGAGGCTCTGGCGGCACACCTCGGCGTTTCCCCGTCGCCGGTCACGGAGTCGCTCCTTCAGACGGCGGTGGCCGGCGGAGCGGGGAAGTCCGTCTGACACACGAAGACAGCCGATGCCCCCGACGGTCGGTCAGGGGCATCGGCGTTTCTGTCGCGACCGGGCGCACGGCCCGCGGTCAGCAGCCCGCTCAGGTAAAGCGTGGGGCGGGGGCGGCAGCCGAAGACCCGGAGCTCCCCACCTGTGCCGCGAACGCCGACACCAACACCCGCGTGCGGCCGGCGCAATTCGGACAGGTCACCTGATCCCGCTTGCTGTAGGAAACCAGCTCTTCAAAGCGGTGACCGCACTTCTCGCATTCGAAGCGATAGAACGGCACCCACCCTTCACCTCGCTCGCCTCATCTCTGAAACAGTTGCTGCAGCAACCACAGGGCTCCTACCAGGAGCCATAGGGCGACACCGGGTCAGACCGGCGGCAGGCCACGCCTGCGCTTCCCGGGCGCGCCTCAGGTTCCGCCGGTGCACGTCTGCCCGCGCCGATCCATCGGCTCCTCACCCTTCCACAATAATCCCTACGGGGTACGGTATTAAGATAGCCCCCCGCGCTTGCTCGTGTCAAGCCCTTCGGCCCTGGGCCACGTGCTGCCGTCAACCAGGAATTGTGCGTAGCACGGTCAGGCCCACCCCTTCTACAATTGAAACGATCTCCTTTCCCAATCGAGGTGTTGCCGGTGGACTCGCTTACCCACGTGCTGATGGGGCACGCGATGGGCGCGCTGGCGACGGCGGTCTCGCCGGAGGCCGGCCCCGCGGTCTACTGGGCAGCGCTGCTGGGCAACTCACTGCCGGACGTCGACGTTCCCCTGAGTTTCCTGCTGCGGCGCGGCATCCAGCTGCACCGCACCTATACCCACACGCTGGTGGGCGCGGCGGCGCTGTCCGCGGCCTCGGCGGGCCTGCTCGCCGCAGCCTTCCCCAGCGCGGGCGCCGGCCCGTTATTCTTCTGGACGCTGCTGGGCAGCCTCGCCCACCTGGCGGTGGACGGCCTCAACCTGTTCGGCGTCCGCCCGTTCTGGCCCGTGAGCCGCCGAATCGTCGAGCTGGGCGTGCTGCACATCACGGACCCGTGGCTCCTGCTGCTCCTGGGCCTCCCCGCGGTCGGCGCCAAGGCCGGCTGGCTGTCGGCCCGCTGGGTCGGCGCCGCGTTCCTGGCCATGTGGCTCTATGTGGCACAGCGCCATCGCACCGCACGGCGGCTTCTCCACGAGCTCCTGCAGGCCGGCAGCCTGCGGGCACGGGTGGTCCCGTGGTTCAGCGGATGGCGCTACGTGGCGGAGACGGCCCACTCCGTGGAGTTCGGCCGCTGGGCGGGCGGCCGGCGGGTGGCGCTGGAGACCTTCGCCCGGCAGGACGACCCGCGCATCGCGGCCACGCTGGCAGACCCGCGGGTGAGCCAGTTCCTGCGGGAGGCTGAGTATCCCGTGGCCCTGGTGCAGGAGGGCGAAGTGGTCTGGATTGACGCCCTGCGCCGTCTGCGGGCCGACTTCCGACCGCTGCGGGTGCCCGTCCGGGCGGAGGCATAAAGCAAGCGAGGGGCCCGGTGGCAGGACCACCGGGCCCCGGTATCCGTGGCTCCGCTCACCCAGCCGCCCCTCAGGCGACCTCGACGACCTCGTAGCCCTCCTCCTCGATCGCGCGCTTGACCGCCTCGAGGTCCACGTTCCCCTCCAACCGGGCCGCGCCGATCTCCACCTGGAGGTTCTCGATGCCGGGGATGGCCGAGAGGGCCTTCTTCACACCCATCACGCAGTGATTGCAGCTCATTCCCGCGATCTTGACCGTCGTCATGCCTCTCACACGCTCCCTCCGCGCCGCTGTGCATGTACCCATACGGGGTATGGGTTCTTAGACCATCCTAAACCGGGGCGTCCGAATCGTCAACCCCTCTCCCGGACGCCGGACGCGGCTATCCGGCCGACAGCCTTTCCTTCGTCCAACTGGTGAGCACCCGGCAGCCATCTTCCGTGACCACCACGTCGTCCTCGATGCGGACCCCGCCGACCCCCGGCAGGTAGACGCCGGGCTCGATGGTGATCACGTGGCCCGGGCGGAGCACCTTCTCGTTGCCGGCCACCACGTACGGTTCCTCGTGGATCTCCAGCCCGAGCCCATGCCCGGTGCGATGAATGAAGTATGCGCCGTAACCGGCCTCCTCGATCACCTGCCGCGCCGCACGGTCCACGTCGCCCAGGGGGACGCCGGGCTTCACGGCGGCGATCGCCGCCTGGTTGGCTGCGAGAACCACGTCGTACACCCGGGCCAGCTCGTCGGGCCAGGCACCGCAGCAGACCGTGCGGGTGATGTCCGACCGGTAGCCCCGCAGCTGCGCCCC
This sequence comes from Symbiobacterium thermophilum IAM 14863, assembly GCF_000009905.1. Lineage (GTDB taxonomy): Bacteria > Bacillota > Sulfobacillia > Symbiobacteriales > Symbiobacteriaceae > Symbiobacterium > Symbiobacterium thermophilum. The sequence continues at coordinate 932,175 of NC_006177.1, read as the reverse complement.
AAAGTCCATCAGGACCACATGGCCCGGCTCCAGCGTCCGCGCGCCGGTGGAACCGTGGGGCAGGGCCGATGCGGGGCCGAAGAGGACGTGGGTCTCAAACGCCACGCCGTCAGCGCCGGCGGCCAGCATCGCCTCCTCCAGCACCCGGGCGATCTCCCGCTCGGTGACGCCGGGGCGGATCGCCGCCAAGGCGGCGTCCAGGGCGGGGTTCAGCATGTCGGCTGCCTGCTGCAGCAGGGCGATCTCGTCCTCGTCCTTGCTTTCGCGCTGTGCGGAGAGCGCCGGGCTCAGATCGGCGGCGGCATCGAGCAGGACCGAGGGCGCCAGCCCCAGCGCACCGGCGATGCGCCGCAGCTGACCCACCGGCAGGTCGGCCTGCTCCAGGGCGATGCGGCCTTCGCCCGCGCCTGCCGCCCGAAGCATCCCTGACAGCGCGGCGAAGGGATCCTCGCCGTCCTGCCATGCCACCAGCCGAAGGGCCGAAGCGGAGCGAACCTCCTCCACCTCCAGGGCCGGCACGAGGAGCGCCGGCTCCCCGTCGGCTGGGATCACCAGCCCGGCGAACCGCTTGCTGGGATTGGACCAGCCCGTCAGGTAACGCATGCTGATCGGTCCGGTCACGAGGCCGGCGGCCATTCCCCGCTCCCGCAAGAACTGCCGGACCGCCTCAAACCGCCGGATCATGCTCTCCCTCACATGCCCCGCCTCCTTGTCGGACGGATGTCCTGCATTGCTTCTGCCCGGCCGGCGGACGCTCCTGCCGGGCCCGCCGGGTTGACCGCCTGTGCCTGCGCCGGCTAGACTGGTTTCGATAAGGAGGAGACATAAACCATGTACCATACCCCCATCCGCTTGCTGGCACTGGACTTGGACGGAACGCTGCTCCGGTCCGACCAGACCGTCTCCCCGCGCAACCAGGCGGCCGTTGCAGCCTGCCTGGACCGCGGCATCACGGTGCTCCTCGCGACCGGCCGCTTCTATCCGGCTGCGGCCCCGTACCTGGAGTACTGGCCGGGCCGCCCGATCTGGCTGGCGCCGTGCAACGGGGCGCAGCTCTTCGCGCCCGGGCAGACGGAGCCCATCACCCAGCGGACGCTCGACCTCGACCTGGCCGTTGAGGTGCTGTCGTGGATCGACCGGAGCCGTATCATGGCGAGGGTCTACTTCACGACGCTGGCACTGATCAACCGGATGACCGAGCGGACGCTCGCGTTCATGCGCCGGCTGGGCGCGCAGTGCCGGTACGAACCGGCGTTGGCGAGCGCCGTGACGGAGCCGCCCACAAAGATCGTGCTCATGGGCGACCCCGCCGAAATGCCGGTCGTGGAGGCGGAGGTGCGGTCCCGGTGGGGCGGCCGGCTGGAGGTCACCAGTTCGGAGCCCGACCTGGTGGAACTCACGGCGCCCGGGGCCACCAAAGGCGAGGTCGTCCGGGCCCTGGCGGCCCGCCTGGGCATCGACCGGACCCAGGTGGCCGCGATCGGCAACGAGCGCAACGATCTGTCGATGATCCACTGGGCCGGCCTGGGCGCCGCCGTGGCCAACGCCCACGAGGCGGTGCTGGCTGCGGTGCCGCGGGTGGTCGCCCATCACGACGAGGACGGCGTCGGCCAGTTCATCGAGAGCTTCCTGGGGGCGTAGCCCGGCCCCTGGCCAGGACCCCCGGGAAACCGGACGCCCGGCAAAGCGGAAAAAGATGCGCCCGGGCAGGCGGTGCGCCCGGGCGGGAACAGCCTTATTGCAGCGGAACGGACTGCGCACCGAGGGTTGCGATCGTCTCGGCCAGGCTGCCGGAGACCTCCTGGAGCCTCGCCGCCAGCTGGCGCAGCTCGGCCTGGGCCTGGACGACCTGCCCCATCTGGTCCCGGATCTCCGCCACCATCGCCGAGACCTCGCCGATGCCGCCGGAGATGGCCTGCACCGAGCCCAAGGCCCGTTCCGCAGACGCCGCCATCTCCTCGGATGCCGCCGTGTTCTCCTGAACCACGGCGGCCACGTTTTCCATGGCGCCGGCGATGGTGCGCACCCGTTCGGCATTTGCCGCGATCGCCCCGCGGACGATCTGGTCCACCGCGGCGGCCGCCTCCTGGCTCGCCGCGAGAATCTGGTCCAGACGCGCCCGGGCCTCGCTTCCGGACTCCACCCCCTCCTGCGCCAGAGCCCGTGCCTCCCGCATGGCCGACACCGTCTGGTCGATGAGGCTCAGCGTGGTGCTGATGAGCTGGCCGATCTCCTGGGTGGCCTGGCTGGAGCGCTCCGCCAGCCGCCGAACCTCCTCGGCCACCACCGCGAAGCCCCGTCCCTGCTCGCCGGCCCGGGCGGCCTCGATCGCCGCGTTCAGGGCCAGCAGGTTGGTCTGCCCGGCGATCTCGGAGATGGCCGAGGTGATGTCGCTGATGGAGCGGGAGTGCTCGCCCAGCCGCTCCACCAGGGCCACCGACCGGTCGGCGTTCTCGGCGATGCGGCGCACGCCCTCCAGCGTGGCGCGCAGGGCCTCGTCACCCTCCCGCACCAGCAGGAACGTGCGCTCCGCCGCCTGGCGCGCCGCCTCTCCCTGCGCGAGGCTTTCCTCCTGGCTCCGGTCGATCTCGCTCACCATTGCCGTCACCCGGTCCACATGGTTGGCCTGCTCCTCTGCGCCGCGCGCGATGCCCTCCGCGGCCCGGGTCAGCTCGTCCATCCCTGCCGCCACCTGGGCCGACTTCTCCCGCACTTCGGTGGCAATGGCCGCGCCGCCCTCGGTGCGGGCGGCGACCGCCTCCGCCAGGGCAACGGTCTGATCCGCCGCCGACGCCAGCGAGGCGCTCAGCCTGGCCACGTCACGCGCTGCGCCGCTCACCCGCAGGGTGGCCTGACGGACCCGCTCCAGCAGCCCGTTCAGGCTCTCCGCCATACGGCCCACCTCGTCCCGGGACGGGGCCGTGAAGGTGGTCATGAGGTCGCCCGCGTCCAGGGCGGCGGCGAAGCGAAGCAGCGGCCGGCTGACCCCCCGCTGCGCCAGCAGCCACGGCAGGACGCCGCCCAGGATCAGCGCGACGACGCCCAGCACGATGCCCGCGGTCGTGGCGGTGCGGAACGCGCCGGCCACCTGGTCGAAGTGCCACTCGGGGATGCCGACGTACGGGCTGGCGATGACCTGCCCGTTCAGGTCGATGAGCGGTGCGTAGATGGTGCGCTGCCAGTGGTCCACCACCAGCGCCCGGCCCTGGTAGGACTCCCCTTGCCGGATGCGCTCCATCACGGCGTCGGAGTAGACCGTCCCCACGGCCCGCTCCACCGAGTTCTGCCGGCGCACGTTGGTCGTAATGCGGATGCCGTCCAGGGCGATGGTCGCAGTGAGCGGCGTGCCGTCCGGGGACCGCCGCTGGACCTCATCCACGATCGTCGGGTCGTTGTTGAGGATGTCCGCCACCACCACGGCCCCCATGACCCGGCCGTCCCCCGTCCGGAGGGGTGCGGCCGCCGCCAGGGCCAGCGCGTCGGTCAGCTGGCTCCCTGCCAGTTCGTGGTTGGCGTCCGCAGCCACGTTGACCACGACCTGCTGCCGGACCTCGGCCCGCTCCTGCGTCAGGTCCGCGGCGGAGACACGTACGGGCGACGAGAGGGTCCGCCCCTGGGCGAGCACCGCTTCGACCAGCCCCCCGAACGAGATCCGGTCGCCGGCGGAACCGCCGTAGCGGTAACGGGTACGCCCGTTCTGGTCCACGATGAGGAAGATGTCTGCATGGCCCCGCAACGACTGGCCCAGGCGGTCGAGGGTCTTCGTGTCGGTCTCCTCTCCCGAGGCCACCCGTGCCAGGGCGTCATTGGCCGCGAAGGCGGAAGCCGAGCCAAACAGGGCCTGTAACCGGCCTTCGATGATCGACTGATGAACCTGCATGGCCAGCTGTAGCGTCGTGTCCGCCTGCCGCTCGATGTCGCGGGTCACGGCCTGATTCAGGTACGCGCTGGTCGCCAGCAGGCCGATCGCCGGCACCGCAACGGCCAGCAGCGTGATCAAGATGATACGCACGGCGATGGACACCCCGCCGATCCGACGGAAGTTCATCGTCGACCCCTCAGTCCTTTCATCATAATGATTTTTCAGGTAGTCTACGCTGATTGTGCTCAATGATCCTCTTTTTGACCATAGTTCTATTTACCTAATCACCCGTACCGATTTTGCGTTGCGCCCAAAGACGTGATCCCGAAGTACGATGTAACACAACGGGGACGAGCCGACAAGCCCGTCCCCGATCCTGTTTTCACCGCCCCGACCGGCCCGGGCTGGTCGGCCCGAACCGCTCAGCCCGCCCGGCATTAGCCCCCGTGGGCGGCGCCGCCCAGGTAGGCTTCGCGCACCGCGGGGTGCGTGCGCAGCTCGCTCGCGGGGCCCGAGAGCACGACCCGGCCGGTCTCAAGCACGTACGCCCGGTGGGCGATGGAGAGCGCCATCGCCGCGTTCTGCTCCACCAGCAGGATCGTGGCGCCCCGCCGGTTGAGCTCGGCGATGATCTCGAAGATCTCCTGCACGAGGCGCGGCGCGAGGCCCATCGAGGGCTCGTCCAAGAGCAGCAGCTTCGGCTGGAGCATGAGGGCCCGGCCGAGGGCGAGCATCTGCTGCTCGCCGCCCGAGAGGGTCGAGGCCCGCTGGTGCTCGCGCTCCTTCAGGCGGGGGAACCGCTCGTAGACCTCGGCGAGGTTCTTCCGGAACTGCGACGGATGCACCAGGTAAGCGCCGAGCTCCAGGTTCTCCCGGACCGTGAGGTCCGCGAACACCCGACGGCCCTCCGGCACGTGACCGATGCCCATGGCCACGATCTCGTGGGCGGGGGTCCGGGTGATGTCCCTGCCCTGGAAGCGGATCGTGCCGCTCTTCGCGCGGTTGAGCCCGGAGATCGCCCGGAGCGTCGTGGACTTGCCGGCGCCGTTGGCCCCGATCAGGGTCACGATCTCGCCCTGGTTCACCTCGAGGGAGACGCCGTGCAGCGCTTCGATGTTGCCGTATGCGACGTAGAGGTCCTCCACCTGCAGGATCATCCGCCCACCGCCTTTCCGAGGTAGGCCTCCAGCACGCGCGGGTCCGCCTGGATCTCCGCCGGCGTGCCCCTGGCGATGACCTGGCCGAAGTCCAGCACCACCAGCCGCTCGCAGAGGTTCATGACCAGGCCCATCTGGTGCTCGATCAGCAGCACCGTCAGGTCGAACTCCGCCTTGACCTGGCGGATCAGCTCCACCAGCTGGCCCACCTCCGAGGGGTTCATGCCCGCGGCCGGCTCGTCCAGGAGCAGCACCTTCGGCCGGGTGGCCAGGGCGCGGGCGATCTCCAGCCGGCGCTGGGCGCCGTAGGGCAGCGACCCGGCCTTCTCGTGCCGCCGGTCGGCCAGGTTCATCCGCTCCAGCAGCGCCTCGGCCTCCTCCCGCAGCGCCCGCTCCTGCCGCAGAAAGCGCGGCGTCCGCAGGAACGTGTCCAGCAGGCCGTACCCGCACCGGGGGTGCATGACGGTCATCACGTTCTCCAGCACCGTCATCTGCTTGAACAGCCGGATGTTCTGGAAGGTGCGGGCGATCCCCAGCCGCGTGATCTGGTAGGGCTTCAGCCGGTTGAGCACCCGGCCCTCCAGCACCACCTCGCCTGCGGTCGGGGGGAACACCCCCGTGATGACGTTGAAGACGGTGGTCTTGCCGGCGCCGTTCGGGCCGATGAGCCCGACCAGCTCGCCCTTCTCCAGCTGCAGGTCGAAGTCCACCAGGGCCTTCAGGCCGCCGAAGTGGCGGGAGACGTCACGGCATTCCAGCAGTGCCACTGGCCTTCCCTCCCTTCGACGGACGCGAAAGCCACCGGTCGAGGCTGAACTCCCAGCCGCCCATGAGCCCCTGCGGGCGCAGGATCATCAGCACGATCAGCACCAGGGCGTAGACCACGCCGCGCCACTCCAGGAACTGCTGGCCCAGCACGTCCCGCAGCACCTCCTGCAGGAACACCACGCCCATGCCGGCCACCACCGTGCCGGTCAGGCTGCCCAGGCCCCCCAGCACCACGATCAGGAGCACGTCGAAGGACTTCAGGAACTCGAAGCTCTTCGGGTGCAGGTAGACATACAGGTGAGCGTACAGGCCGCCCGCCAGCCCGGCCATGGCGCAGCCCAGGACGAAGGCCAGCATCTTGAACCGGGTGGTGTCGATGCCCATGATGTCCGCGGCGATCTCGTCCTCCCGCACGCTGATGCACGCCCGTCCGTGGCTGGAGTGGACCAGGTTCCGGGCCAGCAGGATCACCAGCACCGCCGACCAGAACACCCAGGGAAAGGTGGTGAGGCGCGGGATGCCGGTCATGCCCATGGAGCCGCCCAGCAGCTTGGAGATCTTGTCGCTGTTGTCCATGAACACCTTGACGATGACGCCGAAGCCCAGCGTGGCGATGCCCAGGTAGTCCGACCGCAGCCGGAGGATGGGCAGGCCGATCAGGAACGCGATCAGGGCCGCCGCGAGGGTGCCGGCGGCGAGGCCCAGCACGAAGTTGAGGGTCGTGGCGCCGTAGGCCTTGGTGATGTAGGCCGACACATACCCGCCGATGCCGTAGAAGGCCACGTGCCCCAGCGAGAACTGGCCGGCGAAGCCGTAGATCAGGCTGAGACCGATTGCCGAGGTGGTGGTGATCAGGGCCAGGTCCAGGATCATGCCCCAGTAGGTGCCGATGATGCCCTGCTGCCGCAGCAGGGAGAGCACGATGTACAGGGCGACGATCAGCGCGGCGGAGACCACCGCGTTCACCGTCACCGCCGGCCGCCCGCCGCCGGCGAAGGAGCTGCTGCCATTCGGCACGGTCGCCACCCCCCTACACCTTCTCCGGCCCGGCCTTGCCCAGAAGGCCCGCCGGGCGGACCAGCAGCACCAGGATCAGCAGGGCAAAGGCCACCGCGTCCCGGAAGTCGGTGGTGATGTAGGCCGCGGTCAGCACCTCGGCCTGGCCCATCAGCACCGCCCCCAGCAGCGCCCCGGGGATCGACCCGATGCCCCCGAGCACGGCGGCGGTGAAGGCCTTCAGGCCGGGCGGGATGCCCATGTAGGGCCAGATCTGCGGATACGCCGCCGCCCAGAGGGCGCCGGCGGCTGCCGCCAGCGCCGAACCGATGGCGAAGGTGAAGGCGATCACCCGGTCGACGTTGATGCCCATCAGCCGGGCGGCGTCCAAGTCCAGCGCCACCGCCCGCATCGCCTTGCCGATCTTCGTGCGGTAGACCACCAGCTGCAGGATGAGCACCAGGACGATGGTCACCCCGGCGATCAGCACCTGCACGCTGCTGATGGTCACCCCGAAGACGTTCCACTGCAGGCGGGTGACCATCGCCGGAAACTGGCGGTGGTCCGGCCCGAAGGCAATGCGCAGGCTGGCGAAGTTCTCGAGGAAGAGCGACACGCCGATCGCGGTGATGAGGGCGGCGATGCGCGGCGCCCCCTTGACCCGCAGAGGCCGGTAGGCCAGCCGCTCGATCACCACGCCCAGCAGCGCGCACGTGGCCATGCCGGTCAGGATGGCGGCGGGCCAGGGGATGCCCCGGACCAGCCCGAAGAAGGTGACAAAGGCGCCCACCATGATGACGTCCCCGTGGGCGAAGTTGATCAGCTTGATGATGCCGTAGACCATGGTATAACCCACCGCGATCAGGGCGTAGACGAATCCGAGTTGGAGGCCATTGACCACCTGTTCTGCAAACTGGCCCATAGGCCCGCCTCCTCCTTACCCAAACGGCCGCCAGGGCCAGGCCGCGCTCGGCCGGGCCCTGGCACGACCCTGGTAACTGTCTGTGTTACGGATTCACCGTCGTGACGAACTCGTAGGTCTTGTCCGGGTTGACCCGGAGGATGGTCGCGGCCTTGATGGGGTTGCCCTTCTCGTCGAAGGAGATCGAACCGCCGACCGCCTGGAAGCCCTTCAGATCCTGCATGGCCTGCCGGATGGCATCGGTGTCGTCGGTGTTGGCGACCCGGATGGCCTCCAGCAGGATGTTGGTGGCGTCGTAGGTCAGTGCGGCGAAGGAGTCAGGCTTGTGGCCGTACTTGGCCTCGAACTCCTGGACGAACTTCTGCACCGCGGGGCTCGGGTCGTCCGCGGAGTAGTGGGCGGTGAAGTAGTTGCCCGCCAGCGCCTCGAAGTCCAGATCCTCGGAGTCCCAGCCGTCGCCGCCCAGCATGGGGACGTCCCCCAGGCCCTTGTCCCTGGCCGCCTTGGCCAGCAGCGAGACCTTGTTGTAGTAGTCAGGGAGGTAGAGCAGCTCCGGCTTCAGCGCCGCGACGTTGGTCATCACCGCGGAGAAGTCGGTGTCGGCCTCGGTATAGGCCTCCCAGGCGACGATCTGGCCGCCGCCGGCCTCAAACTCGGCCCGGAAGGACTCCGCGAGGCCCACTGTGTAGGGGTTGCCCCGGTCGTAGAAGACCGCCGCCGTCTTCACGCCCAGCTCCTGCAGCGCAAAGCGCGCGGCCACCTGCCCCTGGAACGGGTCGATGAAGCAGGCCCGGAAGATGAACGGCTTGCGGGTGCCGTCCTCCTCCACCGTGACGCCCTCGGCGGTGGCGGTGCCCGTGATCATCGGGATCTTGTTCTCGTTGGCGATGCGGCTGACCGGAATGGTGACGCCCGAGGTGATGGAACCCACGATCGCCTTCACGCCGTCCCGGGTGATGAAGCGGGTGGCCAGGTTCTGGCCCTCGGTGGCGTCGCCCTTGTCGTCGCCCTCCACCACCTCGATGGTGAAGTCGCCGGCCTTGTACCCGGCCTGCTCCAGGGCGAGCCGGAAGCCCTTCTGGCTGGACTCGCCGAAGGTCTTCACGCTGCCGGTGAGCGGTGCGATCAGGCCGATCTTGATCACCTTGTCACCGGCGCTGGTGGACGGCCCCGACGAGCTGCTCCCGGCGGAGGTGCCGCCCTGCGGGGTACCGCCCTGCGAGGTGCTGCCGCCCGGGGCCTGCGACTGGCTTCCCCCACAGGCCGCGAGCACCAGCAAGGAAACCGCCAGCAGTCCTACGAGTAGACGCTTCATGCTGACCCCCCTCATCCTACTTCCCCTCTCCGTTGTCTTACTTATCACGGGATTCCCCGGATATTAGCTAGTGTATATTCTCTGGTGGGTCAAAAACTCCTCTCGGTCGCGGGCAGGAGATTTCGTTGAATCACCGAACTGTCGCGGTAAAATCCCGAAAGCCCTAGAACAGCGCGGATTCCGCGGATCGGCGGAAAGATATTTTCGCTCGATTCTGATCCTACAGAACCTGCACGCGGGTGCGAAGGGGGGCGAACATCAGCCGGGCGCCGCCCGCAGGAGCTCCCGCGCCAGCCGGTGCACGGCCAGGCGCAGGTGGCGGTAGTAGGTCGGAACGGAGAGATGCAGCCGCTCCGCCGTCTGCTCGTGGCTGCCCCGGCGCTCCAGGAAGGCCATCCGCAGGATCTGCCCGTCCCACCGTTCCGCCTCGTTTCCGTCCTCCAGCCGCTGGATCGCGCGGCGGATCTGTTCCTGCACCTGCAGCGCCGGGTCTGCCGCATCCTCGCCGGGTGCGCAGGTGGCCAGGAAGCGCAGCGGCTCCACCAGCTCCGGCCGGGCGTACAGCCGGTCGAAGTGGCGCAGGGCCCTCCTGAGCCGCTGGGCCAGCGCGGCGGCCGTCAGGTTCGCCTGCCGCGCCGGCGGCTGCGCCGGGGTCCGTCCCGGCTTGGCCGGCGGCTGTCTGGGCGCCGTCCGCACCGGCCCCCTTTCCGGGGCCCCCTCCTCGGCTCGCAGCCGGCGGAGGACCTTCGCGTGCAGCCGCTCGGTGCGCAGGTCCAGCACGTATCCCCGGTAAGACGTCCCGCCCGGGGATGCGGCGTCCAGCCATGGCGCCCGTTCGAACCCGATGAGCCGGAAGAACCGGTCCCACCCGTTCTCCTCCAGCTGGCCCAGCACGAGCCCCTGGTCGGGGAGCAGGCGCAGGAGATCGCGGGCCATCAGCGCCTCCAGCCCACTCACCCCCTGTGGATCGTGCCCCGCCAGTCCCAGGTAGTACCGGGACTGCCCGGGCACGTACCGGCGGGCCACGGGGGCGGTCACCGGATGGGCGGCGAGGATCGGAACCGTCCGTCCCGTGAGCGGGAACACCGAACCGAAGGCCATCAGCCGGCCCTGCCGGCGCAAAGCGCCGAAGGCCTCGGGCGCCGCGGCGAGCAGGGGCCTGATCAGCGCCAGGAGCCTCTCCTCGCGCGGCGATCGCCGGGTCGCCCTGAGGAGACGCCGGTACATCCGCTCCACCTCGTCCGCGTCCGACGCGGAGAGGCCGTGCACCTCCAGCTCATCCTCCTGCCCGAAGAGAAGACCGTGCATGAAGTCGCTTTCCGAGAGGTAGAGCCGGTCGAAAAGCCATTCCGACTGCTCCGCCGGTCCGGCCCCAAGCCGGCGGTCGATGGCCTGCCCGGCCCGCGACCGGTATCGCGCGTAGGCCTCCGGCCGGCGGGCCCGCACGTCCGCCCGGGCCCACTGCCGCACCGAATCGTGCAGCATCCAGCAATCGCCGCACCGGGTGACGAAGGGCAGACTGCACAGGGCCCGGAACCGGTCCGTCGGGACGGGCTCCCCCAACGTCGCCTCCAGGAGATCGTGGTCGAAGCGCAGAAGCACCGCCGCGGCCTCCGTGCAGCGGTGCAGCAGCGGGTCCGCGACGTCCGCCAGCACCGCTTCCATCAGCTGCTGCATGAGGGCCCGGGCCTCGCCGCAGCCGGCGCCCAGTCGTCCGCGGCGAACCAGCAGCGGGCCGGCCAGCGAGAGTGCCAGTGGGTGGCCCCCGGATATGCGCCGGAGATCCTCCAGGACCCCCTCGTCCGAGAGGCCGAGCCGCCGGCCGTACTCGTCCACCTCCTGCCGGGAGAGCGGCGGGAGTTCCAGGTAGCGGATCAGCAGGTTCCAGCCGCCGGCCTGCCAGGGGCCGATCAGCCGATGCCGCCCGGCGGTGCAGATCCGGACCCGGTGGTCCAGCCCGGGGATCCACTCCTCCCGCAGCCATTCCTCCACCAACGCCCACTTCTCGAAGGCGTCCAGGGCCAGGAGGATGCCGCCCTGCCGAGCCGCATGGGCGTTGAGCGCGCGGGCAACCGATCCGGCGGAACGATCGGCCGCCTCCGAGACCATGGCCCCGCGGGCGGCCAGCTCCTGTCCGATCCGCGCCAGCACGTCCTCCGGCCGGCCGAAGCCGCAGCTGCTGTCGATCAGGATCGCCCGGTCGGGTCCGATCCGCTCTGCGGCCAGGCGCAGCAGGGTGCTCTTGCCGATCCCGCCCGGGCCGTGGATATGCAGGAGATGCCAGTCATCCGCCGGACAGGTCACCAGTTCCTGCAGGAGCCGCAGCTCGCGCGCCCGGCCGACGAACAGGCTGCGCTGCCGCTCCAGGATGAGGTCTTGAATGCGCATGGTCCGTCCCTTTCTGGTATAGGCAATTCTCACTTATTCGATTTCCACGACCAGTTTACACCCCGCGCGCCGGCAAGAAAAGAGGAAGATCCCCCTCGCCGGGAGGGGGATCTGCTCGTTGTTCCGCTCTTGCCTTTCCACCGGAGGCAGGCCCGTTCACTCCTCGCCCCATACCCGCAGGGGCGGCACGGCGTCCAGCTCGCCCAGCCGCCGGGCGTACTCGTAGAAGGCCACCAGCCCCCGGCGGTACCGGGGCCCGAACTCGTGCCGGATCAGGTCGAAGTAGTCGTCCACCACGTCCGGCGGCAGCCCCCTCCGGGCCACGGCCTCCGCGACCATCTCCGGCCGGCGGTCCCAGGCGTACTCCTGGGAGGCGTGAAACACCCGCACCACCCGGCGGAGGGCGGCCGGGTCGGCCTCCGCCAGCTCCCGGCGGGCGACCCAGAGGGCGTACACCATGGGGTGGCCGGTGAAGGCCTTCCATTCGGCCCCCAGATCGACGTGGGGGATCTCCGGGTACGCCTGCGCCGCCAGCAAGGCGTCGTCGCCGATCAGGAGGGCGGCGTCGTGCTCCGCCAGCATCGCGTCCAGGTCCGGCGGCGCCACCCGGTATGCGGGCCGCACCCCGTAGCGCAGCTCCAGGATGATCCGGGTCAGCACCACCGAGGTGGCTGACGAGGCGGTGAGGGCCACGGGTCGGCCGTCCAGCTCCTCCAGGGGCCGACGGTGAAACAGTAGGATGGACGCCACGCGGCCGTCGGCGCTGATGGAGAGGCCGGGGATGATCACGCAGTCGGCGGCGTGCCGGGCGTACTCGATGCTGGAGACGGGCGTGACGTCGAGCCGCCCCTCCCGGAAGGCCCGGTTGAGTGCGGACGGCGGGCCCTTCTGCACCGTCACGTCCAGCTCCACCGCCCCCTGCTCGATGCCGAAGTACACCGGCAGGCAGTTGAGGTAGTCGATGTAGCCGAGCCGGATCGGGGGGGCCTCCGGTGCGGCGGTCGCGGCCTTCCGCCCCGGCAGCCGCCCCGCGGGCACGGCGTCCCCGGCCGCGAACAGCTGGTCACCCATCGTGCTCCGACCTCCTAGTACGTCTCCAGGATCTCGTAGAACGTGTTGCGCCTGGCCGGAATCTTGCCGGCGTCGCGGATGAGCCGGATGGCGTCGGCCGGCGTGGCGTGGTAGATGGTGCCCGCGGCTGCCACCACGTTCTCCTCCATCATCGTCCCGCCGAAGTCGTTGCAGCCGCAGTCCAGGCTGATCTGGCCGATGCGCACCCCCTGGGTCACCCACGAGGCCTGGATGTTCGGGATGTTGTCCAGGAAGATCCGGGCCACCGCCAGGGTGCGCAGGTACTCGTAGCTGGAGGTGGCCACGCCGTTGTGCAGCCCCTCCGCCACCAGCGGGGTGTTGCCCGGCTGGAAAGTCCAGCAGATGAAGGACCAGAAGACGCCCACGCCGTGCTTCTCGGCGGTTCGGTCCTGGACCTCCCGGAGCCGAAGCAGGTGCTCCACCCGCTCCTCCAGCGTCTCCACGTGGCCGAACATCATGGTGGACGAGCCCCGCAGCCCGCAGTCGGCGATGAGCTCGTAGGTCTCCAGCCAGTCCCGGGCCGGGTCCTTCAGGGGGGCGATGATGCGGCGGGGCCGGTCGGCCAGCACCTCGCCGCCCGCGCCCGGGACCGAGTCCAGCCCGGCCTCCTTCAGCCGCTCGATCACCTCCCGCACCGGCATCTTGTACGCCCGGGCGAAGTGGCGGATTTCGGAAACCGAGAACGAGTGAATCGCGACCTGGGGATAGTGCCGCTTGATCAGCCGGCACATCTCCGTGTAGTACGCAAACGGCAGCTTCGGGTGGTGGCCGCCCTGGATCAGCACCTGGGTGCCGCCGGTCGCGGCCAGTTCCCCCACCTTCTGCAGGATCTCCTCGTGGCTCAGCACCCAGGCGTCCGGATCCTTCTCGTGCCGGTAGAAGGCGCAGAACTTGCAGTCCGTGACACAGACGCTGGTGTAGTTGATGTTCCGGTCCACGACGAAGGTCACGATGTTATCCGGATGAAACCGGCGGGTGATCTCCCCGGCGACCAGGCCCAGAGAACCCAGGTCGCCCTCCCGCATCAGCACGCAGCCTTCCTCATAGCTGATCCGATGGCCGTCCAGGGCCTTGTGCAGGATCCGCTCCACCGCCGGGGTGGGCTCCGGCCGCAGGAGCGCCTCGTGGATCCGCTCCAGCTGCGCCTCCGGCTCCGCCCGGTCCGCCGGCTTCACCGGCTCCGCTGCGCCGCACCGATCCACCGTCTTCACGTGCTCCAAAGGGTTCACCGCTCACACCCTCCCTTCCGCGGCACACTCGCCGGCGTGCCGGCTCCCGTCCACCGCCGCGCCGTTCCCCTCGCCTCCGGCCCACTGCTCCAGGTCCTCCAGGAACTGGACCGGCACGGGCCGCGCCCGGCGGCCGCCCGGATGGAACCGCCCCTCGGCGATGGCCCGCTCCGCCGCGGACAGGTGCACGTTCTCGGCCGTGTAGCCGTGGATCGCGCCGTCGGCCACCAACTGGGGGTCCGGCTCCGGCGGGTACGCGCGGATCACCTCGTACACGGTGTTCCGTTCGGCGGGGATGCGGCCGGCCTCCCAGATCATCCGCAGCAGCTGCTGCAGCTCGGTGTACTGGGCCGTCCGGGCGCCGGCCATGTGGTAGATCTTCTCCTCCCGCACGGTGCCGTCGATGTCGTTGGCGCCGAAGTGGAGCGCCACCTGGGTGATCGCCGGGGAGCTGGCGATCCAGTAGCTCTTGATGTGGGGGAAGTTGTCCAGCATCAGCCGGCCGACGGCGATCACCCGCAGGTCGTCGTAACCCGTGGGGCCCGGCAGGTGCGCCAGCCCCGTATTCTCCGGGTGGAACCGGAGCGGGATGAACGCCTGGAAGCCGCCGCTCCTGTCCTGTTGCTCCCGCAGCCGGATCAGGTGGTCCACCCGCTCCTCGGGGGTCTCGATGGTTCCGTAGAGCATGGTGGCGTTGGACTTCAGCCCCAGCCGGTGCGCGGTGTCGTGGACGTGGAGCCACTCCTCCGCCGTCTCCTTCGGCTTGCAGATCGCCTCCCGCACCCGGGGGGCGAAGATCTCCGCCCCGCCGCCGGGCAGGGAGCCCAGCCCCGCCTCCTTCAGTTCCAGCAGCACCTGCTCCAGCGAGAGGCCGGAGATGCGGGTGAAGTGGATCAGTTCGATCGCCGTGAAACACTTCAGGTGCACGTCGGGGCAGGCCGCCTTCACGGCCCGGAGCATCGCCGGGTACCACTCCCAGGGGAGGTCGGGGTGCAGGCCGCCGACCATGTGCAGCTCCGTCGCCCCTTGCGCCACGGCCGCCCGGGCCTTGGCCACGATCTCGTCGATGGACAGGGTGAACGCCCGGGGGCTGCGCCGGCTCTGGCCGAAGGCGCAGAACTTGCAGTGGATGGCACACACGTTGGAGTAGTTGATGTGGGCGTTGTTGTTGAAGTAGACCTGGTCGCCCACCCGCAGCCGCCGGGCCAGGTTGGCCAACTGCCCGACGGCAAACAGGTTCGGGTGGGTCATCAGGGTCACGCCGTCGTCGAAGGAGAGCCGCTCACCGGCCACCACCTTGCGGTAGATGGGGGCCAGGCGGGCGTCGAGGGTCCGCTCCAGAAGGGTGCTCACGCCCATGTGTCCGCTCCTTCCGCTCGAATGTCGTCGGGGACGCTGCCTCTACTGTAACGGGACCGGGGCGGCGGTGGGGGCCCGTGGAGGGGCAATGTCCGTTTTGTGACACTTATCGACCGGACCGGCGCCCAGCGCTGCGGCATGATGGGAAGGAGACAGAACCCAGGGGAGGAAAGGCCGTGAACGGACCGAAGCTGCCGCTGCTGACCAACCGGGCCGACACGCTGAAGTACGAGGACGGGGTGGTGCGGATCCTCGACCGGCGCCGGCTGCCGGAGGAGACCGTCTTCGTGGACTGCCGGGACTACCGGGAGGTGGCCCGGGCCATCGTGGACATGGTGATCCAGGGGGCGCCGCCCCTCGCCTACGCCGCCGGTTACGGCCTGGCCCTGGCCTGCCGCCAGAGCCGGGATCTCCCCGCGCCGGAGCGCCGCCGGGCCCTGGAGCAGGCCCACCGGGAGCTGCGGGCCACCCGGCCCACGGGGGCCGACATCTTCCCGCTGCTGGACCGGGCCCTGGCCCTGGCGCTGGCCGCCCTCGAAGAGGGGCGCGACCCGGAGGCGGCGGTGAGGGAGTTCGTGGACGGGCAGATCCGGGCCGGCGACCGGGCCGCCCGGCTGTGCGGTTCCCACGCCGCCGGCCTGCTGGAGGACGGCGACCGGATCCTCACCCACTGCTTCGCAGGCGCCGCCCTGAACTACATGCTCTACTTCGCCCTGAAGGCGGGGAAGCGGATCGAGCTTATCGCCACCGAGACCCGGCCTTACCTGCAGGGAGCCAGGCTCACCGCCGCCCAGGCCCGGGAGATCGGCGTGCCGGTGACCCTGGTGACCGACAACATGCCGGGATACCTGTTCTACCGGGGGATGATCACCAAGTACGTGACCGCGGCCGACTCGATCTCCCTGGACGGGCACGTCTCCAACAAGATCGGCACCTTCCAGTACGCGGTGCTGGCGCACCACTTCGGCGTGCCCTTCATGGTGCTGGGCTACGATGGCCCCGACCGCGAGCGGGCCACCGCGGCGGACATCCCCATCGAGGAGCGGGACCCGGAGGAGGTCTTCTACTGCCGCGGCGTGCGCACCGCCGCGGAGGGGATCCGGGGGTACTACCCGGCCTTTGACATCACGCCGCCGCAGTACGTGAGCGTGATCGCCACGGACCGGGGGCTGTTCTCCCCCTGGAACGTGCGGGACTACTTCAGGGCCCCGGAGCCGGAGGAGTAGCATGGTCGATACGGTCATCATCGGGGGTACGGCGGCGTACCACCTGCAGTTCGACCCGGGCTGGACGGAGCGGACCGTGGAGACCCCCTTCGGCCCGGCCGGACCGTTCCGGATCTTCGCGGTGGCAGGGCGGCCGGTCGCCTTCCTCAGCCGGCACGGCGGCGAGGGGCGACTGGGGGTCACGCCGCCCTTCATTAACTACCGGGCCAACGTGTGGGCGGCCCGCGCGCTGGGCGCCCGGCGGGTACTGAGCTGGAACAGCGCCGGCTCGATGGTGCGCGCGCTGCCGCCGGGGAGCCTGGCGGTGGTGTCGGACCTGATCGACTGGACCCGGCGACGGCCGGACAGCTTCGGGGCGGCGGCGCGTGATCCGGCGGTGCGCGATACGGTGGTGCGCCATCCGGCACCGCCCGCCGGACATGCCACCGGGCCCGCATACGCCGGGCTGTTCGACCCGGACCTGCGCGCCCGGCTGGTGCAGGCGGCCGCGGCCTGCGGTCACCGGGCCGCGCCAAGGGCCGTCTACGCCGCCACCGAGGGCGCCCGGCTGGAGACCCGGGCGGAGATCGCCCTCCTGGCCCAGGCGGGGGCCGAGCTGGTGGGCATGACCCTCGCACCGGAGGTCTTCCTGGCCCGGGAGCTGGGGATGGCCTACGGGTCGATCTGCTGGGTGTCCAATTACGCGACGGGCGTGCCCTTCGACGGCCCGGAGCAGCGGCTGTTCGGGCCGGAGGTGGGACAGCTAATGTTCCGGATCATGCTGCGGCTGCTGGAGGAGGAGGCGAATGCATATGGGTGAGGTGCTGTTCATCCTGCCGGAGGCGATGGCCGCCGGGGTAGGTTCACCTGGCGCTGGGCACCCCGGGCTCCGGCACCCCGGGACCGGGGCTCCCGAGACCGCGTATTCCGGGACCGGTGACTTCGACCGGCTGATCCTGCACGAGACGCCCTACGGGAAGGTGGAACAGCGGGGCCCCGTGCTCATGCGGACGGCGGAGGCCGACCCCCGGGCCCTGATCTACGCAGCCAAGGCGGCGGGCGCGTCCGCCGTTCTGGCCGCGGCGCGGGTCGAACCGGTCAGCCCCCTCCTGGAGCCGGGCGACCTGGTCGTCCCGGTGGACGTGATCGACCTCACCCGCCTGCTCCCCCCGACCTTCTTCGTGGGGAAGGGCTACGGGTTCATCCGGCTCGACCCGCCGTTCTGCCCGGAGCTGTCGGCGGCCTTGTATGCCGCGGGGCGCGAAAAGACCCCCCGGGCGTTCCGGGGGGCGACGTACGTGGGGCTGGACGGATCCCGGGAGGCGACGCCGGCCGAGCGGCGGATGTACCGCGCCTGGGGCGCGGACGTCGTCGGTTCCGGGCTGGTGCCGGAGGCGTTTCTCGCCCGGGAGCTGGAGCTGTGCTACGCCGCGCTGACGGTGGTCAGGGAGGCGCAGGCAGACGTACTGGCTGTTCTGGAGCGGGCCGCGCAGCTGGCCCCGGTCCGGCGAAGCTGCAGCTGCGGGCGGGCGATGGCCGGCGCCCGGGCGCAGGGGCTGATTGGCGAGGACTGGCGGGAGTGGGTGCGGGGCAACATGTGACAGCTGATAGCAGTAGCACTACGGCATGGGAACGTCGCTAGTTCTTGGGGAACCAGAACTATCACCGATAGACAACCCACTTATCGCCACGCTTCGTAACCATACCATCCTTAAAGATTAGTGCGTCTGCATACTGCAAGAACAGTGCATTTCGGTTGAAGCGAGGCTGTTCGAGTTTCGCGTTTTCAAACAGTTGTGTCAACGCCTCATCTAAGTGAACGTCCTGGAACTGGGCAAACAGATTGCTCGACCGATCTACAACGCTCGGACCTGTCCTGCAGAACGCGAAGTCAAAAGCCAGAAGTGTACCTAGATACGGATCAGCACGAAGGCTCTTAGACCTAGTTGTGAACACGACCGTTGTGGGCCGGTGTCTTAGTGCAAATGGGATTCTTGCGTTTCGCACCCCTGTTGTCTCACGGATATAACTCAGGGTGTCTCCTGTGTGCAACAGAAGCCCGCTGTTTCGAGGAGGCTCTTGAATGGCCCTCATGCCTAGACGGAACCGGGCCTCTTCCATCTCAAGCCTTCTCCGTGACACCCCATAGTATCCTAGCAGGTTAGATACAGCAGATGTGTACGAATGCCCCTCCAACACGAAGTCAACGCAGCGGAAGAGTAACTGAATGGCGCTTGTAGCCCGATCAGGTAGGGACGGATATCGTCTGTCGCAACGGAGTGTGGGTAATCCGTTCAGATCGTCATCGGTGGGCCAGGGAAGCATCAGGATCGGGATCCGATATATATGCATCATCCTAGTCAGTGCCTGGTACAATAGAGGATGGGCTTTTTCAACAGTCACCTCACCGGTCATCCTTCTGACGGGCGCCTTCTCCGGAGCGACTAAGATAAATGGGGTGCCGATTTCTGCACAGGCTACCGCCTGTGGAAGAAT
Source organism: Symbiobacterium thermophilum IAM 14863 (assembly GCF_000009905.1). Taxonomy (GTDB): domain Bacteria; phylum Bacillota; class Sulfobacillia; order Symbiobacteriales; family Symbiobacteriaceae; genus Symbiobacterium; species Symbiobacterium thermophilum. Next base: position 913,386 of record NC_006177.1, on the reverse strand, counting down.
TTGGAATGCATTCTGTCCCATCGGCGCATGTCTTGTGAATGTGCAAGCCAACACCGGGATGTGCACCCTTTGGTCCGTCCACGTAAGAAGAACTGTTGGCTTAGCCACATCCCTAATGCGGTTAACTCGGCTAAAGCTTGCTCCCCGCCCCATTTCCTTGAAGGACCGCTTCTGAATGGAACGGACTCCTAGACTGGTGGAGTCCCGAAGATAGCGGTATGCAGCATAACCATCTGGATGTCTCTGTACCCAGACCGTGACTGGCGTCGACCGTAACCTGAGAGTTCTACGGGGCTCGACAGGTTGATGGCGGATGAAATCTTCCAGTCTTGGGGCTGGCCTCCATCCGTACGAATCTAAGAACCAGCGTACTAACTCTCGCTGCAGGTTTCTGATTCTCAGGGTAGTCGAGTATGGACCATGTTCCTCCACTAGTTCCACTACTCTGATTATTTGGTCTATAATATCAAATGAGGTGACCAGTACATTGCGCCGCTTGTACTCTGTATCGTTTTTTCTGTCTTCAACTAGGTGATCGGGAAGTGTGTTTACCAAGATAACGTGCTTTACGTGCCTACTCTTAGTCGGCATACTTTGCGCTAAAGCCAATGCTGATACCTCACTAAATCGCAGGTGAACTGCGAGCTTTGGACCAGGTTGTAGATGAACCATGTAATCTGGCAGAAATGTGTGCTGAAATGCTCCGGTTGCCTCAAGCCGATCAGAGAAAGCCCACGCTAGTGCACGCATCACGTACGCCTGGATGGAGTGGACCGCTTGCCAAGGGTCCTTCTCTTGTAACGTTCTGTACAACTCTAGAAAGGTAGTGGTCATCTTAGCCCCCCCCATCCACCACTAGCTTCTGATACAAGGCTGGATTCGTGACACACATTAGCTCTTGCCGGTTAGACCATATCACGAGCCAAACTCTATCCTTGAAGTCGACCACATGTTCCAATGCTGCATTAGCAATTCCATACTTTTCGAAAGTACCCAAAAATGTAAGGAGATAATCTGCTTCCAGCAACCTTGCGTAGTCTTTCATCTTAAACGGATGATCGGTGACGAACATAAAATAAGGGTTCCAATCTGGTCTCCACCTCTCTGCCATGTAGCAACTGAAGGATTTTGCTATGAAATCATCGTATTCAGCGTTAATATTGGCGCTAGTGCGTTTCTTAGCCTCTATGTAGATCGGTCGCTTTTCGCCTTCCTTCAGACGTGCCAGCGCATCGAACGTGTGGGGTTGCCCATCTAACCCTCGTAACACCGTCATGCCGTTACCGTCATAAACCGTCCACAACACGTCAATAACAAGTGTGGCCTCAAGATACCGTTTTGTGGCCAAAACGAAGTTCTCACCACTCTTGTGAAGGCCCTCTGGAGACTGCATTCCGCATCTGGCTCTCCCTTCTAGACCAGACCTATGCTATATATTTGGTGCTATTACAAACAATCCTTCGACAGATTGTGCAATACAGGATACAGTGCCGACTCCCTTCAGGACGTTTGTGCCGATGATGGCATGAAAAGGATTCCCAGCACCGACAACGGCATCACTGGTAAGGCACAACCCCAGGGCCGCCAGGGCGTCACCCTGCACCGTGGAGTGATCCCTCCCCAGTTAGTGCCGGGCAGCCGCTCATCAAGCTGTTCCGGGCCGAGTTCATGGGGCGACCAGACCAGGATGTGAGCCCCATCCGCTGGGCGGTGCCGGGTCGGGTCTTGCCCCAGCCGGTTTGGGATCAGTCTAGGAGCCTGTCCGGGTAACCGCACGTGAGATAGGGGCAGACTCCCAATGATTGGATATCAACGATCGTGCCTACTTCTTCATGCGCTGTCTGAAGGCAGATTTCGGGCCTATGCGGCCTGGCTGAAGGCGTAGAGCTTCAAGAGATTGTGGCAAAGGCACACAAGAAGCCATTCCCCGTTGACTGCTTCCAGTCCACGGAGATGGAACTGCCGGAAACCACGAGCCTCCTTGATCTGCCCGAAGACCGGCTCAATGCTCTGCTCTCGCTTTCGGTAGCGCTCGGCGTGTCGCTTTAGCTGCAGTTTCCGCCGCATCCGATCCCGAAGCGTTGCTCCCTTGGGAATCGGGCCGCGTGGTGATTTCGCACGGCGACGTTCGCTGTGCCGCTGCTTCTCCGGAGGAATGTAGGGATTGATTCGCCGCTGCAAGAGCCACTGAACGTTTTGCTCACTGAAGTACCCTGCATCGGCAGAAACCTCCTCCGGCATCTCATCGACATTGGTTTCGACCTGCTCCATCATGGGGATCAAGTGCGGAGCATCTGCCGCCTGGTTTGTTACGGCAGCAGCGACGACAATCTGCGTATCGGCATCGACGACGGCCTGGGCGTTGTACCCCTGGATGAACTGCTTGTCAGAGCCTTTCATGATCCGGGAATCGGGATCCGTAAAGTTGCGCTGCGCTGTTGGTGCGGGTTCTGCCTTCGGCCGCTTCCGCCGACGACCGCCCTTGGGCCCCTTGGGTCCCGGCTCCTCGGGAGGCTCATGTTCGTCAGCGCCGGCCCTCAGGCGCGCTTCGGCTTCCAGAGCAGCCTTGGCTTCTTGAATCTTGGCCAGCCGCCGCTCACGGAAGCGGAGTTCTTCGGGCAGTTCATCCCCACGACGATGTGGGCCGAAGCGGTGATCCTCGGCCTGGTCAGCTTGCTCGGCTTTCTGGAGCAGCTCTGCGATCTCCGCCTTCAGGCGTTGTTCTTCCTCCACCATCCGGCTGTAGCTCATCGCCTTGTGCTTGGAGGCGTTGGCCTTGATCTTGGTGCCGTCCAGGGCCACATGACCCAGGCGAACCAGCCCGGCCTTCTTGCAGATCTTGACCACTTGCAGGAACAGGTCGGAGAGGGCCTTTAGATGCCGCTTCCGGAAATCGCTGATCGTCCGGAAGTCGGGCTGGTTGTTGGCCGCAAGGACGCGGAAGGCTACGTCCTCCTGCAGCCGGCGTTCGATCTTGCGAGAGGAGTAGACGCCGTTGCAGTAGGCGTACAGCAGCACCTTGACCATCATCCGCGGATGGTACGGTGGGTAACCTCGCAGCTCTCGCTCGTATGTCCGTTCGATTTGGCTTAGATCGAGTGAGTCCACGACATCACTCAGGAAATAAGCGAAATGGTCATGCGGAAGCCAGTCCTGCAGGGCAGGGGGCAGCAGCAACAGCTGATTGGGCTGATACGGTCGATACGTCTTCTTGCTCATGATGAAGACATTGGACACCCAACCCTTTCGCTCCTACAGAACTGGCTTACTCAGACAGGCTCCTAGGCACCAGGAGCAGGCCGATCAGGTCGATCCCACACGAGAAGAAGATCGCCTGAACCAGAGCTGTGCCCGCTCAACGCGAACAGGGCCCCGCTCAGGAGCGAAACTGCCCCCACCTCGGCATGCGGGTGGGGGCTGGTGCTTACAGCGGTGCAGATAGCACAAGCCCGAACATGCTTTTCAGGCGTTCGGCTCCTCGACCCGCTCGCCTGCCTTGCCGCGCAGACGGCGCGGGACCGAATATACCTGCCACGCGGGCTGTACCGCGCCCGGCACCACGCCCAGCTGGAGGAGATGCACTTTCCAGAGTTGAAGTGTAAGTCAGCATCAGCGAGTCCTCCCAGGGGGTGGGAGCATGTCGGCCGGCGAGCAGGTGCTCAAGTCCAAGTTGTTGCCGCCCCGGCTCCGTCGGCACACCCTGGTCCGCCCGCGCCTGCACCAGCGGCTGCTGGAGGCCCTGGACGTGCCGCTCACCATCGTGCAGGCCGGCCCCGGGTACGGCAAGACCACCGCGCTGGTCTCCTTCCTCTCGGCCGCGCCGTGCCGCTGGGGCTGGTACGCCGTCTCGGCCGAGGACCAGCACCCGCTCCCTTTCCTCCTCCACCTGATCCACGCTGTGAACGCCGCGGTCCCCGGCCTGGGCGAGCGAGCCGCGGCGCTGCTGCAGTCCGCCGCGGGGCCCCACCGGCCCTGGACGCAGGTGGTGGACGCCCTGACCGCGGACCTGCACGGGCATGCCGGGCAGGAACTCCTGGTCGTCCTGGACGACTTCCACCACGTGGACGAGAACCCCCAGATCGTGGCGCTGGTCGAGCAGTTCATCGAGCACATGCCGCACCACGTCCACCTGGCGCTGGCCACCCGCCGGCGCCCGCCGCTCAGCGGCCTGCCCCGGTGGCGGGCCTTGGCCGACGTGGTGGAGCTGTCGGAGAAGGATCTGGCCTTCACCCCAGCCGAAGTGGAGGAGCTCTTCCTCGACCAGTACGGCATCCGGCTGACCGACGAGCAGACCGCGGCGCTGGCTGCGCGGACCGAGGGCTGGATCATCGCCCTGCAGCTGGCCTGGCAGGGGCTGCGCAAGGGCTCGTCCCTCCAGGACTTCTGGGAGGGGCAGCCCAAGAACCTGGACACGCTCTTCGACTACCTGGCCCACGAGGTGCTGGACCGCCAGCGCCCCTTCATCCGCCGCTTCCTGCTCACCACGTGCGTCCTGGAGCGGCTGCACCCGCGCGCCTGCGACCACCTGACCGGCGAGGGGGACAGCGAACGGGTGCTGGCCGCGCTGGAGGAAAGCGGCCTGTTCACGCAGGCGGTGGGCGACGGGGAGTTCCGCTACCACCAGCTGTTCCACCAGTTCCTGCGGGAGCAGGCCCGGCAGGATCCCGCGTCCTGGCGGACCCACCACCTGGCTGCCGCCCGGTACTACCTGGCCGCAGGCAGCGCCGAGACCGCGGCCCACCACTTCGCGGAGGTGGGCGAGTTCGACCAGGCCGCGGACGCCATCCTGCAGGCCGCCGACGGCATGATCGAAGCCGGGCGGGTGGAAGCGCTGGGCGCCTTCCTGGCGCGCCTTCCTCAGGAGACGTACAGCCGGTTCCCCGCGCTGCTCCTGCGCTGCGGCGACGTCGCCCGGCTCACCAGCCGCTTCGACGAGGCGCTGGCCTATTACGGCCAGGCCGCGGAAAAGTACGCGGTGCTGGGTGACGACCGCGGGCGGTGCCTTGCCCTGATGGGCGAGGCCCGGGTCTACCTGGACACCATCTCCCCCGGCAAGGCCGACGACGCCCTGGTCGAGGCGCAGCGGCTCGCCCATGCCCTCACCGACCGGGAGCGGGCCGACCTGATGGCCCTCCTGGCGGAAAACGAAACCAACCGGGGCCGGCCCGAGAACGCCGCCCGCTTCGCCAGCATGGCGGCTGCCAGCACCGGCGCCCCGGTGGACGATCTCCTGGAAGTCCGGTCCCTGCTGCGCACGGGCCGGCTGGCCGAGGCGATGCGGATCCTGGAGCGGCTCGCCCGGCAGGGGCTGGCCGGCGCCAGCCGCGCCCACCGGGAGGTCCCGCTCCTGATCTCGTACATCGCCGCCCTCATGGGCGACACGCGGCTCACCCGGACGGGCGCGGAAGAGGGCATCCGCCTGGGCAAGGAGAAGCGGTCGCCCTTCGTGGAAGGCGTCGGCCTGATGCGCCGCGCACACGCCCTGCAGCTGGACCCCCACGCCCCGGACGAGGCAGTGGCCGCGGAGTACCAGGCCGCCATCGCCCTGATGGACGAGATCAACGTCACCCGCGGCAAGGCAGAGCCGCTGGCCGGCCTCGCCCTGTTCTACGGCCACCGGGCCGGCAACTGGGCGCAGGCGGAGCATTACGGCCTGGAGTCGGCCCGGATCGCCCGCGCGGCCTGCGACCAGTGGTTCCACGGCTACGCGCTCCTCAGCCTGGGCTCCTCCGCCGCCGCCCTCGGGCGCACCGAGGCGGAGGGGTACCTGCGGGAAGCCGAGAAGGAGTTCGCCGCGACCGGCGATCCGTACGGCCTCGCCCTGGCCCGGGTCTGGCAGGCGCTGCTGGCCCACCGGCAGCGAGACTGGGCCGGCTTTGCCGCCTCGATGGAGTCCGCCCTCGCCGCGGCGCAGGAGCACGGCTACGGCTACCTCTTCACCCGCCGGACCCTGTTCGGTCCCCAGGACCCGCAGGCGCTGGTGCCGCTCCTGCAGGAAGCCCGCCGGCGGGGCATCCATCCCGCCTACGCCACCCGGCTCCTCGCCGAGATCGGCATGACGGACCCGGAGCACCACCCCGGCTACACCCTCCGGCTGCGGACCCTGGGCGCCTTCCAGGCATGGCGGGGGCGGCAGGAGATCACCCGCCGGGAGTGGCGGCGGGAGAAGGCGCGGCAGCTGCTCCAGCTGTTCATCACCCACCGGGGCAGGCTGCTGCAGCGGGAGCAGATCCTGGACCTGCTCTGGCCGGACGCCGATCCCGAGACCGCCCAGCGGGACTTCCGGGTGGCGCTCAACGCCCTGCTCTCGGCCCTGGAGCCGGACCGGCCCGCCCGCGCCGATTCCTTCTACATCGTGCGGGAGGGGCTGGCTTACGGCCTCAACCCCCACTCCGGCTACTGGCTGGACGCCGACGAGTTCGAACGGCTGGCCGCCGAAGGGCTCGCCCTGGCGGAGCGGCGGCAGGAGGACCAGGCCCGGGATACCCTGAGCCAGGCCGTCGAGCTCTACCAGGGGGAGTTCCTGGCCGAGCTGCGGTACGAAGACTGGTGCTCCGAGGAACGGGAGCGGCTGCAGGTGCTCTACCTGCGGGCGCTCGAGTGGCTGGCGCAGGACGCGGCCCGGCACGGCGGGTACGAGCAGTGCGTGCGGCTCTGCGAGCGGATTTTGGCCTGCGACCCCTGCTGGGAGGAGGCCTACCGGCTCCTCATGCACAGCCACTTCCGGCTCGGCAACCGGGCGATGGCCCTGCGCACCTATGAAAAGTGCGTGCAGAGCCTGCGCAGGGAACTGGGCGTAGGGCCGATGGCCAGCACCACCCGGCTCTACGAGCGCATTCGCCGGAGCGCGGCGCACGCCCCCGAAGGCGGCGATCCGTAGCCGTCGTCTGAATGGTGACTCCCGTGTAACAGCATGGTGCGACAATGCGCGGCAGCGACGCCGCCTTGTCGCAGTCGCATCAGCATTTCCCGCTGACGGGAGGGACTCACATGGCTACGGTAACGCTTCCGAGCGGCCTCCGCCTCTTCTACCGCGAACGTGGCCACGGAGGGCAGACGGTCCTGCTGATCCACGGCAACACCGCCTCTTCTCTCTGGTGGGAGCGGGTGATGGCGCACCTGCCCGGGCACGTCCGGACGCTCGCCCCCGACCTCCGGGGCTGCGGCGACAGCGACAAGCCGGCGCCCCCCTGGTCCATCGCCGACCTGGCCGAGGACGTGTACCAGTTCACCCAAGCCATGGGCGTCCAGCGTTGCTTCGTGGTCGGCCACTCGCTGGGGGGCGGGGTCGCCATGCAGCTGGCGGTCGCCCACCCCGACCTGGTGGAACGGCTGGTGCTGATCAACTCGGCGCCGGCCGAAGGGCTGGTGACGCCACCGGAGCGGTACGCGCAGCTGGAGGCGGCGGTGAAGGCGCCGGAACTCCTGAAGGCCGCCCTCGCCCTGATGATGCCCACCGCCCCCAGGGACGAGTTCTACCAGGCGGTGCTGGAGGAGTCGGTGCAGAAGTCGGCCGGCGCCCTGATCCCCAACGGCCGCGCCCTGGACGGGATGAACCTGGTGGAGCAGGTGGGCGGGTTGCGGGTGCCAACCCTCATCCTCTACGGCCGGCAGGACGGCCTGGTCACGCTGGACATGATGGAGCGGACCCGGAACCAGATCCCGGGCGCCCAGCTGGAGGTCTGGCCGGAGGTCGGTCACTCGGCCCCGGTGGAGGCGCCCGAGCGACTGGCGAAACGGTTGATCGAGTTCTTCGGCATTCAGCTGTAGCGACTACGCGTGGAGCACCCCGCGCCAGGGGTGCTCCTCCTGCTGTAGGGCCGCTCGCCGCCGGACAGGCATTCCTCAGGGCGCTCCGATCCGAGTCCGACCGGCCCCCGGGGCCGCTCGCCGGCCCTATCCATACTCTCCCAGAACGAGGACCTTCTCCTCCTACCGGATGAGCGGGTCCTCATTCGTTTTGGTGACTCCCGTGTAACAGCCCGGTGACTCCGGCCCCTTACGTTGGGGGTAAGACCATCGGTGCGAGGCGTTTCAGAAAGCACACACGGTGAGGTGCAGCCCATGACCACGACTCAGCCCCACGTCGGTGTGGTCAGCACCGGCATCTACATCCCGGACCGCTACATGACCGCCGAGGAGATCGCCGACCGGTCGGGCGTGCCGCTGGACGTGGTGAAGCAGAAGATGGGCATCCTGCGCAAGCCCATCCCCGGCCCCGACGACGGCACGGCGGCCATGGGCATCCGGGCCGCGCAGCAGTGCATCGAGCGGGCCGGCATTGACCCGGCCGCCATCGACCTGGTGATCTACATCGGCGAGGAGTACAAGGAGTACCAGCTGTGGACCGCCGGCATCAAGACGGCGCACGCGGTGGGCGCGCACAACGCCTGGGCCTTTGACGCCCAGCTGCGGTGCGGCACCTGGGTGCTGGGCATGAAGCTGGCCCAGGCGCTGATGCTCAGCGACGACCGGGTGAACACCCTCCTGCTGGCCGGCGGCTACCGGAACGTGGACTACATCAACTACGCCAACCCCCGGGTCTCCTTCATGTACAACCTCGGAGCCGGCGGCGGGGCGATGCTGCTCCGCAAGAATTACGGCCGCAACCGGGTGGTGGGCTCGGAGATCATCGTGGACGGCTCGCTCTCCGAGACGGTGGGCGTCCGCGGGGGCGGGACGCTGGCCGGCCTCCACAACCACGACGACTCGCTCTACCAGCTGGACGTGTTCGACGTGGAGTACATGAAGACCCGGCTCAACGCCGTGTCGACCCAGCGCTGGGTGGAGGTGGTCAGCCGGGTCTGCGCGCAGGGCGGCTACCGGACCCAGGACATCGACTACCTGGCGATCCTGCACATGAAGCGCTCGGCCCACCAGGCCCTGATCGAGCAGCTCGGCATCCCCGTCGACCGGGCGATCTACCTGGAGGAGTACGGCCACATCGGCCAGATCGACCAGATCCTCTCCATCCACCTCGCCCTGGAGCGGGGGCTGATCCGGGACGGCGACCTGGTGGTGGGGGTGAGCGCGGGCGTCGGCTACGCCTGGGGCGCCACGGCCATCGAGTGGGGGCCGGTCGGGGCCACCCGGGCGCGCAAGCAGGCCGCCGGCTGAACCCCCGGCCGGGCAGCCGAGAGCCGGGCCGATCGCGCACGTACGGGCGGAACCGCCCGAGATGGGGAGGCGAGCACATGCCTGAGATTCGCGCCAACGGGATCACGCTCCACTACCAGTGGCGGGGGCAGGAGGACGGCCCGGTGCTGGTCCTCATCAACGGCCTGCTCACCGACCTGAGCAGCTGGAACGGCCACCTGCCTCACTTCACCCCGTACTTCCGGGTGCTCACCTACGACTGCCGCGGTCAGGGCGCAAGCGAGAAGCCGGACGACGGCCCCTACACGCCTCGGCTTCACGCCGACGACCTGAAGGGGCTGCTGGACGGACTGGGCGTGGAGAAGGCCGCCCTGCTCGGCGTCTCCAGCGGCGCCTGCGTGGCCCTCAGCTTCGCCGGCCGGTGGCCCGAACGCGTCTCGGCCCTGGTGCTGGCCAACGGCTACGGCGCGGCCGACACCGCCATGCAGGTGAAGCTGAACTCCTGGCTCCGGGCCATGGAGGCCGGCGGCGGGCCGCTGCGGTTCGATGTCTCCGTCGCCTGGATCTGGGGCGCCACCTTCCTCAACCGGCACTACGAGGCGCTCCGCCCCTGGCGGGAGAAGGGTACCGCCCTGCCAGCCCACGCCGTGCTTCACCTGATCCGGGGCGCGATGGACCACGACGCGCTGGTCCAGGCCGCGAACATCACCTGCCCGACGCTGCTCATGACCGGCGACGAGGACGTGCTCACGCCGCTCCGCTACAGCCGAGCCCTGGAGCAGCGGATCCCGGGCAGCCGGGTCGTGGTGCTGCCGGAGGCCGGCCACTGCATGTTCCTGGAGCAGGTCGACCTGTTCTCCCGGACGGCCCTGGACTTCCTGCGCCAGGCGCTTCTGGCGTGATCGGAGGCGGAGCGCCGTGACGGAACAGCCCTGGATCGCCTCGTTTGTGGTTCGGCTCACCGGACCGCCGCTCCGGGTCCTGGTGCGCCACGTGCAGTCCGGCCAGGAGATGCGCTGCCTCCGGCTGGAGGAAGCGCTGGCCTTCATGGAGCACTGCCTGCAGCTCTCCGGCAAGACGGAGGGCGAGTAACGAAAGCCGAGGTGTGATCGCAGATGGAACGGGAACTCACCGGCAAGGTTGCCCTGGTGACCGGGGCCGCCCGCGGACTGGGACGGGCCATTGCGCTGGAGATGGCGGCCCGGGGCGCGGACGTGATCGTGAACGACGTTCCGGACATGGCTGAGGTGGCCGCCGAGACGGTGGCCGCGGCCCAGGCCCTGGGCGTCAAGGCCCGCTTCTACCCCGCCTTCGTCAACGACGAGGAACAGGTGAACCGGATGGCCGCGGAAGTGGGCCAGGTCGACATCCTGGTGAACAACGCCGGCGTGAACCGGGACGGCACCATGCGGAAATCCAGCAAGGCCGACTGGGACTTGGTGATCGACGTGAACCTCACCGGGACCTTCAACTGCCTGAAGGCCTTCACCCCCGCCATGCGGGAACGGCGCTGGGGACGGGTGATCAACATCGCCTCCTACGTGGGCCGCACGGGCGTCTTCGGCACGCCGTACTACGCCGCCTCCAAGGCCGGTGTCATCGGCCTGACCAAGGAGGTGGCCGTCGAGATGGCCCGCTACGGCGTCACCGTGAACGCCCTGGCGCCGGGGTACATCATGACCGACATGATGATGGGCTACCCCGAGGAGCAGAAGGCGAAGATCACCGCCTCCATCCCCGTGGGCTACTGGGCCAAGCCCGAGGACATCGCCTACTGGGCGGGGGTGCTGGCCTCGCCCCGGGCCCACTACATGACCGGCGCCGTGATCGACTGCAACGGCGGCGTGTACATGTAGCCCCGGGAGGTGCCGGCCATGCGGGAAGCGGTGATCGTGTCGGCGGTGCGCACCCCCATCGGCAGCCTGGGCGGCGCGCTGTCGACCGTGAAGTCTTACGAGCTGGGCGCGGCCGCCATCGCCGAGGCGCTGCGCCGGGCCGGGATCCGCGGCGAGCAGGTGGATGAGGTGATCATCGGCCAGGTGCTGGAGGCCGGGGAGGGGCAACACCCTGCCCGGATCGCGAGCCTGAAGGCCGGGATCCCCTACACGGTGCCGGTGACCGGCGTCAACAAGGTCTGCGGCTCCGGCCTGAAGGCGGTGGCCCTGGCCGCCCAGGCGATCATGCTCGGGGATGCCGACGTGGTGGTGGCCGGCGGCCAGGAGTCGATGTCCGGGGCCCCCTACCTGGTGCCCCGGGCCCGGTTCGGCTACCGGATGGGCCACGGCCAGCTGGTGGACTCGATGATCGCGGACGCCCTGACCTGCGGCTGGGAGCACGTCCACATGGGGCTCACCGCCGAGAACATCGCCGAGCAGTTCGGCATCAGCCGGGAGGACCAGGACGCCTTCGCCGCCGCCTCCCAGCAGAAGGCGGAGGCGGCGATCAAGGCCGGCAGGTTCCGGGAGGAGATCGTGCCGGTGACCGTGCCCGGCCGCAAGGGCGACACGGTGGTGGACGCCGACGAGCACCCGCGCTTCGGCACCACGGTGGAGGCGCTGGCCAAACTCCGCCCGGCCTTCAAGGAGGGCGGCACCGTGACGGCCGGCAACGCCTCCGGCATCAACGACGGCGCCGCGGCGGTGGTGGTGATGTCGGCGGAGAAGGCGGCGTCCCTGGGGGTCAGGCCCATGGCGGTGATCCGCAGCTACGCCGCCGCCGGGGTGGAGCCCCGGATCATGGGCACCGGCCCCATCCCGGCCACCCGGAAGGCCCTGGCCCGGGCGGGACTGACCATCGACCGGCTGGACCTGATCGAGGCCAACGAGGCCTTCGCCGCCCAGGCCCTCGCGGTGGTCCGGGGGCTGGAACTGGACCCCGGCAAGGTCAACGTCAACGGCGGCGCCATCGCCCTGGGCCATCCCGTAGGGGCCTCGGGCGCCCGCATCCTGGTCACGCTGCTTTACGAGATGCAGAGGCGGCGGAGCCGGTACGGCCTGGCGACCCTCTGCATCGGCGGCGGCCAGGGCATCGCCATGGTGGTCGAGCGGGCCTGACCGGTCCGCCTGCACCCTGCACGCATCTCCATCACAGATAGGGGGAGACAGACGTGAGACGTTGGTTCACTGCGATCCTCGCCTGCGCGCTTTCCCTGGCCCTGATCGCCGGGTGCTCGGCGCCGCCCGAGGCGGAGTCGCCGGGGCAGACCTCCGGCCCGTCCTCCAGCCAGCCGGCCGGGCAGACGGGCGGACAGTCCGGGGAGACCCAGCCCCGGCGTGAGGTCCAGGGCGTCACCGACACCACCGTCAAGGTCGGCGGCTTCGCCGCCCAGTCCGGCCCCGTGGCGCCGATCGGCATCTCGGTGCGCAAGGGCTTCGAGGCCTACATCAAGCACGTCAACGACCAGGGCGGCGTCCACGGCCGGAAGATCGAGATCGTGAACATCATCGACGACCAGTTCGACGGCTCCAAGGCCCTGACGGCCGCCAAGCAGCTGGTGGAGTCGGACAAGGTCTTCGCCCTGGCGCCCATCCTGGGCACCGCCGGCTTCATGGCCAGCTACGACTACTTCGTGGAGAAGCGGATCCCCGTCATCTACCCGATGACCGGCGTGGAACAGACGGCTCACCCGCCCCAGGAGAACATCTTCGCGGTGCAGCCCAACAACTACGACGAGGCCAAGATCCTCACCCAGTACCTGGTGGACGAGCTGGGCCTGAAGAAGATCGCCGTGCTCTGGCAGAACAGCGACATGGGTGAGCAGGGCCTGAAGGGCGTGAAGGACTACATCGGCGAGCTCGGGGCTGAACTGGTCTACGACGCCCCGCACGACGCCGGCTCGGTGGACTTCACCACCCCGGTGCTCAACCTGAAGCAGAAGGGCGCCGAGGGCGTGGTGATCATGACCACCCTGGCGGAGACCATCGGCATCGTGAAGGAGATGCACAAGCAAGGCGTCACCGCCGTGCCCATCACCTCCTACGTCAACGCCGACCCGGTGAACGTGCCGGCCCTCGCGGGCGAGGCGGCCATCGGCCTCTACGCCGGCGGCTGGGTGCCCGTGGCCGACCCCGACGACCCCAACATCCAGAAGTTCTGGGAGATCTACGGCCGGTACAACAACGGCGAGCTGCCTGACGCCTACGGCACCGCCGGCTTCATCGCCGCCGAGCTGCTGGTGAAGGGCCTGGAGGACGCCGGCCGCGACCTCACCTACGAGAGCTTCATCCAGGCGCTCGAGAACCTGAACGACTGGAGCGGCATCATGGCCCGGAACCTGACCTACGGCCCGGGCGAGCGGGCGGGCGTCAAGGCCTTCTACCTGAACAAGGTCATCGAGCAGGACGGCAACATCGTGATGGTGCAGGTGAACCAGGAGCCGTACCGCCTCCGGTAAACCGAAAGCCCACACCGCGCTCCGCCGGGCCGCACCAGCCGGGTCCGCACGGGTCCTCAGGCGGCCCCGGCGGGAGCGCACCCACCACCGCTTCCTGACAGAGACGCGGACCGGCGGGGGGGAGCGGGGCCTCCCCCTCCCCCCGCCGGCGTAGGAGGGCGATTCTGTGATCTTCGCCCAGCAGATCATCAGCGGCCTGGCCACGGGTTCGCTCTACGCCCTGGCCGCCCTGGGCCTGGTGCTGATCTTCAAGACCACCGACGTGGTCAACTTCGCCCAGGGCGAGATGGCCATGTTCGGCACCTTCATCATGTTCACCCTGCTGAAGACCGCCGGCCTCCCCTACTGGGGCGCCTTCGTGCTGGCGCTGGCCTTCGCCTTCCTGATGGGCGCCGTCATCGAGCGGGTGGCGCTGCGCCCCCTGGCCCAGGCCCCCCTCATCAGCGTGCTGATCGCGACGCTGGGGCTGATGCAGATCATCAACGGGGTGGCCGGCTGGATCTGGGGCTACCAGGCCAGGCCGTTCCCGACGGCGGTGAGCGGCAGCCCCATCCGCCTGGGCGACCTGGTGATCACCTTGCCGGACCTGGTCAACCTCGCCGTCAGCCTCGTGGTGATGACCGGCTTCTTCCTCCTCTTCAAGTTCACCAAGCTGGGCATCGCCATGCGGGCGGTGGCCGAAAACCGGGTGGCGGCCCGCCTGATGGGCATCCCCACCGACCGCATCCTCTCCCTCACCTGGGGGCTGGGAGGCGTCCTGGCCGCCACCGCCGGCATCCTCATCGCCCCGGTGACCAACCTGGACATCAACATGATGGCCGACATGCAGATCAAGGCGTTCACCGCCGCGGTGCTGGGCGGGTTCACCTCGCTGCCCGGCGCCGTGGTGGGCGGCCTCACCCTCGGCGTGCTGGAGAACCTGGTCGGCCAGTTCGTCCCGCAGCTGAAAACCCCCTTTGCCTTCGGCCTCATCGTGCTGGTGCTGATGCTGAGGCCCAGCGGCCTGATGGGGACCGTCCAGCGAAAGAAGGTGTAGCCCATGGGCAAGAAGCTGCTCTTCCTCCTGGGCGCCCTGGCCGTGCTGGCGCTGCCCTACGCGCTGCCTGACGAATGGTCGTGGCTGGTGCTGCTCACCAACCGGGCCCTGATCCTGGCCATCGCGGCCATCGGCCTCAACCTGCTCACCGGCTTCGCCGGCCAGATCTCCATCGGCCACGCGGCCTTCATGGCCATCGGCGCCTTCGCCAGCTACGGCCTCACCGCCAAGGTCGGCATTCCCTTCTGGGGCGCCCTGCCGCTGGCAGGGCTGATCAGCGCCGCCGTGGGCTACGCCCTGGGCTTCCCGGCGCTCCGGCTGCAGGGCCACTACCTGGCCATCGCCACCCTGGGCTTCGGCGTGGCGGTGCCCCAGATCCTCAACCTCTGGAAGGGGCTCTCCGGCGGCTGGACCGGGGTGAAGCCCGCCGCCCCTTACCTCTATGGCCTCTACTTCAAGGAGGACCGCCCCTACTACTACCTGATCCTGATCGCCCTGGCCCTCCTCACCTGGGTGGCCCTGAACATCGCCAGACGGCGCACCGGTCGGGCCTTCATCGCCCTGCGGGACAGCAGCGTCGCCGCGCAGGCGATGGGCATCAGCCTGGCCCGGTACAAGACCACCGCCTTCGCCCTCTCGGCGTTCTACGCCGGCATCGCCGGCAGCCTCTGGGCCCACATGATGAACTACATCGCCCCCCACGACTTCAACCTGGCCCTGTCGATGGAGCTGTTCACCATCATCGTGCTGGGCGGCCTGGCCTCGGTGCCCGGCTCGATCGTGGGTTCGCTGTTCATGTCCCTGATGCCCAAGGCCGTGGAACGGATCTCGCTGGCGCTTCAGCGGTCGGGGGCCTTCGACCATTCCCCGTTCCTCATGAACGTCTTCAAGAACCTGAATCAGGTGCTGACGGGCGTCATCCTGGTGCTGGTGGTGCTCTACCTGCCCCTGGGGCTCGTGGACCTGTGGCGGAGGCTGCAGCACTGGTGGGCCGGGCGCCGGCACGCCGCGGCCGGGGGGGTGGAGTAGATGGCCCTGCTGGAGCTCAGGCAGGTGACGATGCGCTTCGGCGGCATCGTCGCGGTGGACCGGCTGGACCTCGCGGTGGAGGAAGGGACCATCCACGGGCTCATCGGCCCCAACGGCGCCGGCAAGTCCACCGTCTTCAACCTCATCAGCCGGATCTACGACCCCGTGGGCGGCAGCATCGCCTTCGCGGGAAAGGACCTGCTGCGGATGGCGCCCCACGACGTCATCCATCACGGCATCGCCCGCACCTTCCAGAACGTGGAGCTCTTCCGCGGCCTGACGGTGCTGGGCAACCTGCTGGTCGGCCAGCACAGCCGCATCCGCTACGGCCTCCTCGCCTCGGCCCTGGGGAACCTGGTCCCCGCGGTCCGTCGGGAGGAGCGTGAGGCGGAGGAGCGAGCCCTGGAGGTGCTGGAGTTCCTGGGCATCGCCGCCTACAAGGACGCCTACCCGCAGCTGCTGCCCTACGGCATCCAGAAGCGGGTGGAGTTCGGCCGGGCGCTGGTGGCGCAGCCGCGGCTGATCCTCCTGGACGAGCCGGCCGCCGGCATGAACCCGCAGGAGACGCTGGAACTGGCGGAGCTGATCCGGGAGGTCCGGGACCGGTACAGGGCCACGGTGCTCCTGGTGGAGCACGACATGAGCCTGGTAATGCGCATCTGCGAGCGGATCACGGTGATGGATTTCGGCCGGAAGATCGCCGAAGGCACCCCCGCCGAGGTGCAGTCCGACCCGGCGGTGATCCGGGCCTACCTGGGCGAGGAGGACGATGAGGAGGGTGCCGCTCATGCTTGAGCTGCAAGGCGTAAGCGCCGCCTACGGCAAGATCCGGGCCCTCTCCGACCTCACCCTCACGGTGCCGGACGGGCAGATCGTCACCCTGCTCGGGGCCAACGGCGCGGGCAAGTCCTCCACCCTGAAGGTGGTGACCGGTCTGCTCCGGCCGTCCGCCGGCCGGGTGCTCTTCGACGGGCACGACCTGGCCCGCATGGCCCCGGAGACTATCGTGCCGCTGGGGATCTCGATGGTGCCGGAGGGGCGGCAGGTCTTCGCCCACCTCACGGTGGCGGAGAACCTGCGCATGGGCGCCTACGCCCGGAAGGACGCCGCGGGCGTGCGGCGGGACCTGGAGTGGGTGCTGGCGCTCTTCCCCCGGCTGAAGGAGCGCTACGGCCAGGAGGCAGGCACGCTGTCGGGCGGCGAGCAGCAGATGCTGGCCATCGCCCGGGCGCTCATGGCCCGGCCCAGACTGCTCCTCCTGGACGAGCCCTCCCTCGGCCTCGCGCCGCTGGTGGTGCGGGAGATCTTCGCCACCATCCGCCAGGTGAACGCCGAGGGCATGTCCGTGCTCCTGGTGGAGCAGAACGCCAACCTGGCCCTGCAGGTGGCGCACCACGCCTACATCCTGGAGACCGGGCGGCTGGTGCTCTCCGGCCCCGCGGGCGAGCTGCGCCTCCATCCGGAGGTCAAGCGGGCGTACCTCGGGGGGTAGCCCCCTCCACCCGACCCCTGCGGCCTCCCGCGCCGGGCGGGAGGCCGGTCCGATCCCCCACTCAACCCCGTGCCACCTGAAGGAGGCAATACCCGATGATCAATACCGTCGGCGACTGGCTGGGGCGCCGGGCCATTCACACCCCCTTCCGGGAGGCGCTGGTCGTGATGCCGCGGGCCCAGCGGGCCGGGTTGGGCGACCCGCAGGCGGAGCCGCTCCGGCTCACGTACGACCAGTGGAACCGCATGGCGAACCGGATGGCCCATTTCCTGCTGGAGCAGGGCGTGCGTCGGGGCGACCGGGTTGCGGTGCTCTCCCAGAACTGCCTGGAGATGCTGACCCTGCTCTTCGCCTGCGGCAAGCTGGGCGCGATCTACGTCCCCTACAACTGGCGGCTCACCGTGGCCGAGCTGCGGCCGCTGGTGGCCGACACCGACCCGAGGATCTTCTTCTACGGTCCCCACTTCGAGCAGGCCGTGGCCGAACTGCAGCCGCCGAAGCCCGTGGGGCTGCTGAACCTGGACCTGAGCGGCTACCCGGAGGAGACCCCGCCCGCGCCGGATCTGGATCCGGAGGATCCCTGGATGATCCTCTACACCGGCGGCACCACCGGCCGCAGCAAGGGCGCGGTGCTAAGCCACCGGGCGGTGCTCTGGAACGCCTGGAACACCATCGCCGGCTGGACGCTGTCGCCGGACGACCGGGTGCCGATCCTCACCCCGTTCTTCCACACCGGCGGGCTGAACGTCTTCACCACGCCGCTGGTGGAGCTGGGCGGCTGCTCGATCCTGATGGGTCCCTTCGACCCGGGCGAACTGCTGGATGCGGTGGAAAAGGAGCGGCTGACGGTCATCTTCATGGTGCCCACCATGTTCAAGATGGTGATGGACCACCCCCGGTTCGCCGAGACCGACTTCAGCCGGGTGCGCTTCCTCATCTCGGGCGGCGCCGCCTGCCCGGAGCCGGTGCAGCTGGCCTACCGGGCGAAGGGCTGCCAGTTCAAGATCGGCTACGGCCTCACCGAGGCCGGCCCCAACACCTTCGGCATGCCCGACCACCGCTCGTGGGACAAACCCGGCTCCGTCGGCTTCCCCCTCCCCCACATCCAGCTGCGGATCGTGGCCGAGGACGGGCGCCTGTGCGGGACCAACGAGGTGGGCGAGCTGCTGATCAAGGGCGGACACGTCTTCTCGGGGTACTGGCGGAACCCGGAGGCCACCGCGGAGGCGCTGCAGGACGGGTGGCTGCACACCGGCGACCTGGCCCGCCGGGACGAGGAGGGCTTCTACTACATCGTCGGCCGGAAGAAGGAGATGTTCATCTCCGGCGGCGAGAACGTCTTCCCGCTGGAGGTGGAGGATGCCATCTACCAGCACCCGGCGGTGGCCGAGTGCGCCGTGGTCGGCATCCCGGACCCGAAGTGGGGCGAGGTGGGCAAGGCCTTTGTGGTGCTGAAGCCCGGAATGCGCCTCACGGAGGAGGAGCTGATCGAACACTGCCGGAAGCTGCTGGCCAAGTACAAGATCCCGAAGCAGGTGGAGTTCCTTCCGGAGCTGCCGAAGAACGCGGCGGGGAAGATATTGAAGCGAGAACTGAAATAGGGTATGGGAAGGCGGGACCTCGGCGGCGAGGTCCCGCGCCCTACCCGAACAGGTTCAGCGTGAGGTGCGCCACCGTGGGTGCGATCAGGCTCCGGGTCCGTATGGCCAGGATCCCGAAGATCAGGCCCGCGGCGGCCCGGCTGGTGATACACAGGCCCAGGGCAGCCAGGACATCGCCGTCGAGTGCGGGCATCAGCCCGCCCACGTGGGCGACCCCGAAGATCAGCGAGGCAAGAACCAGGCCCCAGCCCTCGCCGAGGAGCTGGCTGAGCCGCGTCTGCAGCGCACCCCGGAACAGGAACTCCTCGGTGAACCCGTTGACGAAGAAGTTCCTCACCAACATCAGTCCGACCATTGCGGCTGTGCGGGTATCGCCCGCGATCACCGGCGGCACCACCGCGATGGCTACGAAGATGAGGTAGGGGGCCGCGACGGCGAAGGAGCTGTGGCCCCGCCGCAGCCAGAGCTCGGCCGGGCACACCCCGCCGAGCCACAGCACAAGCCCCGGGAGGAGCGCGTTCAGGGCCGGGTTGGCCACAATCCGCCTCTGTCCGAACAGCTTCTCTCCCAGGTGCTCCAGCGCCTCGTTGGCCTGCGTCCAGACCGGAACCTGCGTCCACCTGGATGGGATGAGGCCGTAATGCCCCAGGACGTACAGCACGCCCAGGGCGATGAGGGCCGCGAGGAAGGCCACCTGGACCCACAACACCCAACGGCGATGCCGGGGCGCGTCGGGCGCCGGGGGGTACGGGGTCCGCCTGAGCAGAACGACCAGGGGAATGAGGTTGATGATGAGCAGTCTGAAGACAACCTCCAGGACGAGTTCGGCCCGGCCGCGCAGTGCGAGCGTCGCGGCGCCGGCCACCCAGAGGGCGAGGAACAGCACGCCGGCCGGATGGGTGACGCCGGCCCGGAGCTGCCGCCACACCGAGGGCCGCGGGGCCGGGGAAACCGGGTTCAGGGACGTGGTCATCCTGCGCACCTCCTCCCGTTCGGAGGACCGCCCCATCACACCCTTTGGTTCACCGACATTTCGTATTTATCACACCTCGGCTCTGTAGCGGGTCTGGCGCTCCTGGATTTTCTCGGCGTGCACCAGGGGACGATCCGGATGGGCATGGCCGTTATGAGCTGCTCCTTTCCCTCCCGGGGCTTGCGACAGCCTTCCTGGTTCGCTGGCGGCAGGCGTATGGAAGGGAGACACGTCAGCGAAGCAGCCGAGGGGCTCCTGCCCGGTGAGCCGGGCAGGAGCCCCTCTGCGTCAGGTGCCTTACTCCTTGTTCGGCTTCAGCAGGTTCACCAGCAGCGCCGTGATCACGGTGCCGACGACGATCGCCACCGCGTACATGCCCAGGTTGGTGACGACGTTGCCCATCGGCAGCACCCAGATGCCGCCGTGGGGCACCTTCAGCTGGCACCCGAACAGCATCGAAAGAGCGCCGGTCACGGCCGAGCCGGCCATGATGGCGGGGATGACCCGGAACGGGTCCGCCGCGGCAAACGGGATCGCACCTTCGGTGATGAAGCTGATGCCCAGCACCGCGGCGGCCTTGCCCGCCTCCCGCTCCTCGCCGGTGTACTTCTTCGGCGCCAGGAGCGTGGCCAGGAACAGGCCCAGCGGCGGGGTCATGCCGGCGGCCATGACGGCGGCCATGGGCTCGTAGATCTGCGAGGCGAGCAGGCCGGTGCTGAAGGCGTACGCCGCCTTGTTGACCGGGCCGCCCATGTCAAACGCCATCATGGCGCCCAGGATGAAGCCCAGCACCACGGCGGAGCCGCCCCTCAGCCCCGTCAGCCAGTTCTGCAGGCCCGCCATGATCGCCGCCATGGGCTCGTTGAGGACGTACACCATGATGAGGCCCGTGATGCCCACGCCCAGGAGCGGCAGGACGAGCACCGGCTTGATGCCCTCCAGGGTGCGGGGCAGCCGGATCCACTTGTTCAGGTAGTAGACCAGGTAGCCGGCCAGGAAGCCGCCGACGATCGCCCCGAGGAAGCCGGCCCCGACGGAGTTGGCCAGGAAGCCCGCCGCCATGCCGGGGGCGATGCCGGGACGGTCCGCGATGGAGTAGGCGATGAAGCCTGCCAGGATCGGGATCATAAAGCCGAAGCCGGCCTGCCCGCCGATGACGTTGAGCACGTAGGCGAACGTGCCTTCCGTCGCGGCCGCCTCGATGCCGAACATGAACGAGATGGCGATCAGGATGCCGCCGGCCACGGTGAAGGGGATCATGTACGACACGCCGGTCATCAGGTGCTTATACCAGCCGGTGGCCTGGGACTTCCGCTCCTGCTTGATCTCCTCAACCCGGGCCACCAGGTCCTGCGGCTTGGCCGCGAGCGCCCGGTCGATGAGCCCGGCGGGGTCCTTGATCGCCTCGCTCACGCCGACCTTCACCAGCGGCTTGCCGGCGAAGCGGCCCGTGTCGACCGCCGTGTCCGCCGCGATGATGACGGCGTCGGCCTCGCGGATATCCTCGTCGGTCAGCACGTTCTCGGCGCCGATGGAGCCCCGGGTCTCGACCTTGATGCTCAGCTGCCTGGCCGCGGCGGCCTTCTGCAGGGCCTCAGCCGCCATGTACGTGTGGGCGATTCCGGTGGGGCAAGAGGTAACGGCAACCAGCTTCTTCGCCACGAGAGCCACCTCCCACGGAAGGGTAAGGGAATCCGAGGGTCTGCGGGTTACTGAAGGGCCGCAATCACATCGGCCGGGCTGGCCGCGGTGAGCAGCTTCTCACGGACCTCCTCGTGCATGAGCAGCCGGGCCAGCTGCGACAGAGCCTTCAGGTGCAGGTCATGCGCGCCGTCCGGTGCGGCGATCAGGAAGACCATCTTCACAGGCTCGCCGTCCAGGCTCTCCCACTGCAGAGCGCCCCGGCTGCGGCCGAAGGCCACGGCCGCACGGCTCACAGCGCTGCTCTTGCCGTGGGGAATCGCCACGCCGAACCCCACTGCGGTGGTGCCCTGCGCCTCACGCGCCTTCACGGCCTCCAGGTAGGTCTCCAGATCCGTCACCGCGCCGCTGGCCACCAGCAGGGACCCGAGCTCCGCCATCGCCTCTTCTGGCCTTCCTGCCTTCAGATCGAGCGTGATCGTTTCCGGTGTGATCAGCTCCCGGATGCTCACCTCGAATCACCTCCTTCTCCTTTGGCCTTGACCTCCGCGATGCGCACCTGCGGCAGGACCGCGTCCACCGCATCGCGGGTGCATACCTGCGTGCCGTCCAGCCGGGCCGTCGCGGTGCCCGCCGCGGTGGCCAGCCGGAGCGCCTCCGCAAGCGACAGGCCGCCGCTCAGCGCCAGGGCCAGGCCCGCCACCATGGAGTCGCCGGCACCCACGGTGCTGCCCGGCCGGATGCCGGGCGGCGTCGCCCACCAGGCCTCCTGCGCGGTCACCAGGCCGGCGCCGTCCGCGCCGCTGGAGACCACGACCACCTCGGGCCCCGCGTGCAACAACTGGCGGGCGGCCTGGACCAGGGCGTCCGGGCCGTCCAGCCGGCGGCCGACCAGCCGCTCGGCCTCGTCCCGGTTGGGCTTGATGAGGGTCGGGCGTGCCGCCAGGGCGATGCGCATCGGCTCGCCGTCCGCGTCCAGGATCGTCGGTACCCCCGCCTGCCGGGCCAGGGCGATGAGGTCCCGGTAAATCGTGCCGGGAACGCCGGCCGGCAGGCTTCCCGCCAGCACCAGCACCGCCGTCTCGGGCAGCCGCTGCTCCACCCGCCGGACCAGCGCGTCCACCTGCTCCGGGGCGACCGCAAACCCGCTCTCGTTGAGCTCGGTCAGCTGCCCGCTCTGCGGCTCGACGATCTTCAGGTTGACCCGGGTCTCTCCCGGCACCATCAGGAAGTCGTGGACCACCTGTTCGTGGGACAGACTGTTCAGGATCAGTTCCGCGTTAGTCTCGCCCAGGAAGCCCAGCACCTGCACCGGGGCGCCCAGCGCCTGGGCGGCCCGGGCGACGTTGATCCCCTTGCCGCCGGGATCCACCCGGGTCGAGGCCACCCGGTTGGTGGCACCGGCGGTGAAGCCGGGCACCACCAGGGTGCGGTCGATCGCGGGGTTGAGGGCGACGGTTGTGATGGTCTTCAAGGTCGTATGCATCCCCTTTACTCGGCGGTGAGAACCTGAACCCCCCGGGCCAGGAGTTCGTGCGCCAGCCGCGGATCGAGCCCCCGGTCGCTGATGAGCATATGCATGCTGCTCACCGGCGCGACGGCGGCAAAGGCGACCCGCCAGGCCTTGGAGCTGTCGGCCACCACCACCACCTTGCGCGCGGCGGCGATCATCCGCCGCTTGACGGAGGCCTCGGCCGGGGTCGGCGTCGTCAGCCCCCGCTCGATATCGATGCCGTTGGTGCCCAGGAACACCAGGTCGGCGTTGACCTGCTCGAGGACCTGCTCCGCCAGGGGTCCCACGAGGGCCAGGGTCTTGCCCCGGACCGTGCCGCCGGTGACGATCACCTCGACGCCGGGGGCATCCGCCAGCTCGGCGGCGATGGGGTAGGCGTTGGTCACCACCGTCAGGTTGCGGCGGTCCTTCAGCAGACGGGCAATCTCCAGGGTGGTGGTGCCGGCGTCCAGGATGATCGACGCCCCGTCGTGCACCATGCCCGCGGCCACCCGGGCGATGGCCATCTTCTCCGCCCGGTTCTGATCGGTCTTCTCCGCATAGCTGGGCTCCGTCAGGGTGGGGTCGGCCGGAACGGCGCCGCCGTGGGTCCGCTCCAGCAGCCCCTCCCGCTCCAGCTCCCTCAGGTCACGGCGGATCGTGGACTCGGAGACGCCGAAGACCTGTGCGAGGTCCTGCACGGTCACCGCTGCGCCGCTGCGCACGCGCTCGATGATGCGCCGCTTCCGCTCCTCCGGGAACATACGATCACATCCTGTCATTTATTCTTGCTCGTTTGTGATCGTTTATGCTCACTTTCGAGTATAGAGGTTCGGATCTGGCTGGTCAATACGGGAAAGGGGCTGATCAATGCGAAAGGGCGGCCGGTGCATAGGCACCGCCGCCCGTGGTCATGCGCCTCCCGAGGACGACGAGGCGTTGTTGGAGCTGTCCAGGTGCATCTGGTAGTAGACCATCGCCGCCAGCGCGGCCGCGACCAGGTAGGGCACCCCCTCCACCTGCAGGTCGCAGTCCTTGCCGAACACCGATCCGCCGATGCGGCCGGTGAGCCGCCCGTCCCCGGCGGTGAGGCGCAGGTCCGCGCCGGAGACGGCGCCGCCGATCCGGCCGGCGATCCGGTCGCCGTCCTGGACCAGCGCGATGTCCCAGCCGACAACCGAACCCCCCATCCGGCCCCGGCCCTCCGTCCCGCGGATGGTGAAGTGAAGATCCTTGCCGTTCCACACGCCGCCCCACCGACCGCGAAGCACGGCCCCGTCGAAGGTGAGATCCACGTCCTTGCCGATGACCGCGCCGCCGAAGCGGCCGCTGAGCCGGCCACCTTCACAGGAGACCCGGATGTCGTTGCCCACCACCGCGCCGCCGATGCGCCCCTCAACCCTGCCTGCCACCTTCGTGCCCCCTTGCGTCCCGGTCACGTGCTCGCCGCCGTGCTGGCGGCGTCCAGATACAGCTGGTAGAAAACCATGGCCGCCAGAGCCGCCGCGACCAGGTAAGGGACGCCGTCCACCTGCAGGGTGCAATTCTTCCCGTCGAAGTTGCCACCGATGCGGCCGGTGAGCAGGCCGTCCCGCGCGGCCAGCCGCACGTCTGCGCCGACGACGGCGCCGCCGATGCGCCCGGTGATCCGATCCCCGTCCTGCACCAGGGCGATGTCCCAGCCGACGACGTCGCCGCCCATCCGGCCGGTGCCCTCGGTGCCGCGGATGGAGAAGCGCAGATCCTGCCCGTCGTACCTGCCGCCCCAGCGGCCGGTCGGCTCGGCGCCGTCGAAGGACAGGGCCACGTCCTTGCCGACCCACTTGCCGCCCATGCGGCCGGTCAGTTCACCGTCCGCGTAGACCACGCGGAGGTCGTTGCCCGCCCAGCGGCCGCCGATGCGGCCTGCAACGCTTCCTGCCACGAGTTCTGCCTCCTTGCCCCCATTTTGCCCAGCCTCAGCCAACGGTGAGCGCTCTATCTATTACGACTGCATTCCTGTGTTGTGGCGTTCGATGCACCGCCAACCACCGGGAAGGTTTAGCAGTCTGCAAATCAAATTATAGCCATAAATGTACGTATAGCACCTGTGATCGGAGGCAGTTGACCTGTGGCAAGTGCGTTCCGTGCAGTTCTGGATATTTGGTGGCTCATGTTCCTCGTGTTCGTCCCCTGCGCGCTGCTGGGCTACCTAGTCTCCCTGCTATCGCCAGGGGGACGCAGGCGGCGCATCAGCCGGTCGGGCGTGCGGGCGCTGGAACAGCTGGACCGGATGTCGGGCATAGAGTTCGAGGAATTCCTCAAGGCGCTGTTTGAGGAGGTTTCAAAGTACAGATGACGCCACCCTCCGGGGACTACGGGGTAGACCTCATCCTGACCCGGCCCGGGTCCCCCGAGCGCATCGCGGTGCAGGCCAAACGGTACCACCGCAAGCACACCGTGGGCGTGCGGGCCATCCAGGAGGTGTACGCGGCCAAGGACTACTACGGCTGCTCGCGGGCGATCGTCGTCACCACCTCCTACTTTACGGAGAATGCCAAGCAAAGCGCTCGGAAGCTGGGCGTGTTCATCATCGACCGCGATCAGCTGGCTGAAGAGTTGCGGCACCAGCAGAAGAACCAGCACAAGAAGTAGGGAGCATGAACGCGCAACGCCTGAGACACAACGCGGCGAGCATCCCGTGCAACGCAAGAGGGATGCTCGCCGCCTGTTGCCCACCGCCTACCGGCTCAGCAACGTCCCCACGTACCGGATCAGCTCGTTGGCGCAGACCTCGCAGTAGCCGTGCTCTTCGATCAGCCGCTGCACCACCTCGTTGATGCGCTTCTGCTGCTCCGGGTCCGGCGTGCGGGTGGACGTGGTGATCTTCACCACGTTCTTCATGTCCGCGAACAGCTTCTTCTCGATGGCCTCCTTCAGCCGCTCGTGGCTCGTGTAGTCGAACTTCAGCCCCTTGCGCGCCAGGGTGGAGATGCGGATCATGATCTCCTCCCGGAACGCCTTCTTGGCGTTCTCGGTAATGCCGATCTGCTCCTCGATGGAGCGCATCAGCTTCTCATCCGGGTCGACTTCTTCCTCCGTGATCGGGTCGATGAGCTTCTGCTTGTTGACGTAGGCCTCGACGTTGTCCAGGTAGTTGTTGAAGACCGAGCGGGCCGTCTCCTCGAAGGCGTAGATGAAGGCGCGCTGGATCTCGTTGCGGGCGATCTCGTCGTACTCCTTGCGGGCCTCGTAGATGAAGTTCAGGTACCGCTCCTTGTCCTCCCGGGTGATGCCGGTGTGCTGCTCGAAGCCGTCCTTCAGGGCGCGCAGGGCGTCCAGCGGATTGATGCAGGTCACGCCCTCCCTGACCAGGGCGCTGGAGAGCCGGTTGATGATGTAGCGGGGCGAGATGCCCACCATGCCCTCCCGCGGCGCCTCTTCCTGCAGCTCCCGGATGTCCTTCTGGGTAAACCCCTCCACCGACTCGCCGTTGTACAGCTTCACCTTCTTGATCAGGCTGAGGCCGGCCTTCTTCGAGGGCTCCAGCCGGGTCAGGATGGCAAACAACGAGGCGATCCGCAGCGTGTGGGGGGCGATGTGGATCCCCTTCAGCCCGGAATCGTTGATCAGCTTCTCGTAGATCTTCACCTCGTCGTCGACCCTCAGGTTGTAGGGCACCCGCACGAGGATCATGCGATCCTTTAGGGCTTCGTTCTTCTTATTGTTTACAAACGCGTTGAACTCATTCTCGTTGGTGTGGCTGACGATGACCTCATCGGCGTAGATCATGGCGAACCGGCCGGTCTTGATGGACTGCTCCTGGCTCAGGGTAAGCAGGCCGTAGAGGAACTTCTCGTCGCACTTCAGCATCTCAATGAACTCCATCAGGCCCCGGTTGGCGACGTTGAGTTCGCCGTCGAACCGGTAGGCCCGGGGGTCGGACTCGGTGCCGTACTGCCCGATGGTGGAGAGGTCCACCGAACCGGTGAGTTCCGATATGTCCTGGCTCTTGGGGTCCGACGGGGTGAAGGTGCCGATGCCCACCCGGTTCTTCTCCGAGAAGGCGATCCGCTGCACGATCACGTCCTCGACCCGCCCGCCGTACTGCTCCTGTACCATCACCCGGCACGCCGGGCACAGGTCGCCCTCGATGTAGATGCCGTACTCCTTGCGGATCTCGTCCCGGAGCTCGTGGGGGATCAGGTGCAGCGGCTCCTCGTGCATGGGGCAGCCCTTGATGGCGTAGATCGCCCCCTCCTCCGTCCGGGACCAGCGCTCCAGCCCCCGCTTGAGCAGCGAGACGATGGTCGACTTGCCGCCGCCCACCGGTCCCATGAGCAGCAGGATCCGCTTGCGCACCTCCAGCCGCTTCGCGGCCGAGCGGAAGTACTCCACCAGCTGCTCCAGCGGCTTCTCCAGCCCGAAGATCTCGTCGGCGAAGAACTTGTAGACCTTCTGGCCGTCCTCCTTCGTCTCCACCCCGGCCGCCATGATCATGTTGTAAACCCGCGCGTGCGCCAGGTCGGCCACTGCGGGATTGCGCTTGACGATTTCGAAATAGTCCAGGAAAGTGCCTTCCCAGGCCAGGCGCTGCTCCTCCAGACGGTGCTGCTCCAGCCGCTCCTTCAGGTTCACGGGTACCCTCCCCTCCTCACGCCCGCCTTCGGCCAACGGTTGGGATAAAGTATATGAGGCAGGGCTTGGCCCGGTGCCACATACCACATGAACGCCACCCGGGACGCTTCCAGCCTCGGGTGGCGTTCGATTACCTCGGATTGTCGATTGTACTCGTCCAGGACGTGCCGCCGTCGTCGCTGCGGAGAATGGCCGTCTTCTTCTGGTGGCTGTCGCTCATGACCAGCCAGCCCGTTTCCGTATCCACAAAGGATATCCCCACTGTCGGCTTGCGCGGATCCTCGATAGGAATCTTGTCGCTGGAGACAGGCGGTGCTCCTCCCAAGGTTACCCGTACCACCTCCAGGTGGCCGGCTGCCGGTGAGTAGACCGCCACCCAGGCCGTGTCCGCCCGCGCATCAAAGGCGACCGGATACCCACCGGGACCTTGCGGCGCCTCCGGCGCTTCCGCCTCAAACGGCCAGGGCCAGCCACCGACCAGCCGGGGAGTCCACGTTCGCCCCCCATCCGTGGTGCCGTAGAGCAGATAGGTTTCCTGGTATGCGGCCCCCTGCCCGAGGCAGAACAGAACCCAGCCGCTGGTCTCCGATGGAAAACGCACAAAGGTGTCGCCCAGCCACCGGTCGGGTTCAGGAAGCGTGAGTTGCGCGCTCCACGTTTCCCCGCCGTCGCGGGTGTGCCATACCTGCCCCTCCCCGGCCGCCCATCCTTCTTCTTCACTGACAAAGTCCAGGTCGGCAAGGGGTAGGGGCGGGCGGGACCGGTCCCAGGTCTTGCCGCCGTCCCGACTGACGAGAAGGCCGTTTCCATCGGTTGCCACCGCGTGAGCGGGGCTGACGAGATCAACGGCCCGGAGCGACGCCCCTGGAACGTCTAACGTGATCCAGTCCGCTCCGCCGTTCTGTGTACGAAGAGCGGCCGATGACTGCGTGAGCGCCCAACCGTTTTGGGGATCCACAAAACCCAGCCGGATGACAGCCTCCTGACTGGGGAACTGGTGAGTCCATTTCCTGCCACCGTCATCGGTGTACCAGATCCCGTCTGCCGCCCCGATCCAGCCGTGGCGTTCATCGAGAAAGGCCGCTGCAGTGGGGACCGACGGAACCGGCGCGCCCCTGTCCCCTGCCTCACACGCAGACGCCAGGACCGCGACGATGACGGCCATCAGAGCAACAGCAAACCTGTCGCTTCGCATTCGTCGCCCTCCGCTCCTTGCTGCTGCCTAGAGCCAGGCACCGTAACCCGCGATGAGCATGACAGGCAGCACTTGCCGTTCTAGCCTGTTCCTCTTCCGCATATGCGCGAATATTTCCTGCAGACGACACCGTCAGCCATGCCGGCGGGCGCCCGTCACCGCGCAACGCTGGGTCACATCCCGCCGGCATGATCAGCGAACGGATTGCCGTACGCCGTGCGGACGAAGGGACCCGTGAAGATCACCCGATCAGCCCGCGCACGCTCTCCAGCACGTAGTCCGGCTTCCAGGGCGAGCTTTCCACCTGCTCCCGGCGGGTGACCCCCGTCAGCACCAGGGCCGTGGCCATGCCGGCTTCCCGGCCCATGCGCATGTCCGTCTCCAGCCGGTCGCCGACCATGATGCACTGGTCCGGGGGCAGCCCCAGCAGGTTCATCGCCTCCTGCACCGTGATGGGCGAGGGCTTGCCGGTGATCAGCTCCACCTTCTTGCCCGTGACCCCCTCCACGGCGCCGATCATCCCGCCGACGTCGGCCACCTCGCCGCCGGGCACCGGGCAGGTCCGGTCGGGGTGCGTGGCGATGAACCGGGCGCCGTTGCGGATGGCCTGCAGGGCGTCGTTCAGCTTCTGGTACGTGAACTGCCGGTCCCAGGAGACCACCACGTACTCGCAGTCCAGCGGGTCCGCGACGATCCGGATGCCCCGCTTCCGCAGCTCCTCCGCGAGGGGCTCCTCGCCGATCAGGTACACCCGGGCCCCCGGCGCGGTCCGGCTGAGGTACCGGGCCATGACGATCGACGAGTTGATCACCTCCTCCACCGCCGCCTGGATGCCCAGCCGGTTCAGCTTGGCGGCGTAGCTCGCGGCCGGCTCGATGGGCTTGTTGGAGAGGAAGGCGATCCGGGCCCCCCTGCGGCGCAGCTCGGCCAGGGTCTCCGGAGCCCCGGGGATGGCGTGGTCTCCCAGATACAAGGTGCCGTCCAGGTCAAAGACGTATCCCGCATATCGCTTCAACCGGCGTGACCCCCCGTGTGCGCAATGCTCAGCATCACCACAGGTTCGCTAAGGCCGGTGGATCTCCTGCGCCATAAGATGGAGCATCATCTCCACCGGGGGGAAGCTTCTTGCCCATCGCCGTAGCCGGCGCAGGCTACGTGGGACTCACCACGGCCGCCTGCCTCTGCGAACTGGGACACGAAGTCGCGCTTCTGGAGATCGATGGTGAAAGGGTCGCCCGACTGCGGCGGGGCGAATGCCCCTTCTACGAACCGGGGATGGACCGGCTGCTCCGACGCCACCTGGGCCGGTCGCTGACGGTGACCACGTCACTGGACGAGGCCATTCGCCGTGCCGGGATGATCATCGTCTGCGTCGGCACCCCGCCGTCCTCCTCCGGCGCTCCCGACCTGCAGGCGCTGTGGAGGCTGCTGGACGACCTGCGGGTGCGCCGCCCGGCAGAACCCCTGACCGTCGTGCTGAAATCGACCGTTCCGCCCGGCACCAACCGCCGCGCACAGGGCCGGCTGGGCGCGGGCTTTGCGGTGGTCTCCAATCCCGAGTTCCTGCGGGAGGGCACCGCCATCCACGACTTCTTCCACCCCGACCGGATCGTGGTGGGCGCCGAATCCGCCCCGGCGGCCCGGCAGGTCGCCGACCTCTACCGGGGCATCGACGCGCCCCTGGTGACCACCGGGTGGGAGGAGGCCGAACTCATCAAGTACGCCAGCAACGCGTTCCTGGCGGTGAAGCTCTCCTTTGCCAACGAGGTCGCCGCCCTGGCCGACGCCCTGGGCGCCGACGGCCTGGCCGTGCTGAAAGGCGTGGGGCTGGACCGGCGCATCGGCGGCCACTTCCTCCATCCGGGCCCCGGGTACGGGGGCTCCTGCCTGCCCAAGGACCTGGCCGCCCTGCTCTGGACCGCCCGGCGCAGGCGTGTGCGGCTGGACCTCCTGCCCGCGGCCCGCCGGGCCAACCTCCGGCAGCGGGAGCGGGTGCTGGCCATGCTGGAACCGGCGGCCGGGCGGCGCATCGCCGTCTGGGGCCTGGCCTTCAAGGCCGGCACCGACGACGTCCGGGAGTCCCCTGCCCTGGCGATCGTCCCCGCGCTCCTGGCCCAGGGCGCCCGGGTCCTGGCCCACGACCCGCAGGCGCGGGGCAACTTCGCGGCGGCCCTGGCCGCGGGTCAGGCGCAGGGTCTGCCGGCGGGGCTGGAGCTGGTCGACGATCCCTGGGAGGCGATCCGGGGCGCCGACGCGCTGCTGGTGCTGACGGAGTGGCCCGAATATGCGGCCGCCCCGCCGGAGGAGATCCGGTCCGCTCTCGCGGGCGATCTGGTGGTGGACGCCCGCAACCTCTTCGACCCCGCATCCATGGCCGCCGCCGGGCTGCGATACCGGGGCGTGGGGCGCAGGGGCCGCTGACCACGGGCATGTGTACCGCCGCCGGCGGCGGGCCCCGGTCCGGGGCCCGCCCGGCCGGCAAACAGGCAAACGGGGCTGCCCCGGCGTCATCGCAGATGATCTGCCGGACAGCCCCTTTCCTTATGCGCAACGTCGCTACATCCCGCTGCCGAAGCTATCATCGTCGGCACCGTCGGCATCGCCGCCGGAGCCGCCGCCGGTCATCGTCGCGTCGACGCCCTCGTCGCCGGACCCGTCCTCGCCGCCCGAGCCCGCGTCCGCGCCGGAGCCGTCGTCGGTCATCGTCGCGTCGACGCCCTCGTCGCCGGACCCGTCCTCGCCGCCCGAGCCTGCGTCCGCGCCGGAGCCGTCGGCGTCCGCTTCGTCGCCGCCGGAGCCGCCGCCGGTCATGGCCGCGTCGGCGTCGTCGGCGCCGGATCCATCACCGGAGCCCGACCCGTCGCCGGAACCGCTGCCGTCGCCCGAGCCCCCGCCGGACCCGTCGCCGGAACCGCTGCCGTCGCCGGAGCCATCATCGCCGGTCGCCTGCAGCAGGTGCGCCCGAACCGGCTCTTCCGCATAGAGTGATTCCATATCCCGCTTCTCTTCTTGCACCAGGTTCAAGAGACGCGCCATCAGGTCCCCGGACTGAGCCACGTTCGCATCCCTCCACCGCAGTCGTACGGTCCCTGCTGCGACCTGACGGTCCATCTTATGCCAGCGCGCCGCGTTACGTCACCTAGCTCACCCCAGCGAGGATGTGAACCCATGGATTTCTGCGATCTTGCTCTGGGGCCGGACCCGTGGCCCCGGCTGGCAGAGGGAAGCCTGACCGGCACGCTCCGCTGGAACCACGGGCCGGAGCTGCCGGTCTCCGTGCGCATCCGCGGCGCACACTCCCGCAAGTTCCCCAAGCGGTCCCTGCAGGTGACCCTGCGCGGAGCGCGCCTGCCCGACGAGCCCCCGGCCGGCCACACCGTGCAGCGCATCCACCTCAACGCCGACTTCGTCGACCCTACCCTCATGCGCTCGGCACTGTCCTATACCCTCTTCCCGCTGCTGGGCGTGGACGCGCCCCGGTGGCGGCACGTGCTGCCCACCGTCAGCGGCGAGCCGGCCGGCCTGTACGTCGGACTCGAGTCGGTGGACCGGGACTTCTGCCTGCGCCGGGGCTGGCCCCCCGGGCCGATCTTTTACGCGATCAACCGGAACGCCAACTTCGGCCTGATCAGTCCCTTCACCCGCACGCTGAAGGAGCCCCTGGACAGGGGCTACCACCCGGTGGAGGGCGCCGACACGGAGCCGATCCGGCAGATGCTCCTGGACCTGAACCTGGCGGACGACGCGTCGTTCCTGCAGGCGGCCGCCCGGTGGTTCGACCTGGAGCGGTACGTCCACTGGGTGATCGGCGCGGTCTTCGTCGGCAACCGCGACGGCTTCGTGCACAACTACGCCCTTTACCTGGAGCCTGGCGAGCGCCGGTTCCGCATCATCCCGTGGGATTACGACGCCACCTGGGGCATCGACATCCACGGGCGGCCCGCCCGCCTGGACCGGGTGCCGGTGACCGGCTGGAACAAGCTCTCCTACCGGCTCTTCGCGCACCCGGAAGGGCGCCGCCGCTTCCGCCGGGCCTTCCTTCGCGCCCTGGACGGGCCGCTGGCCCCGGACAGCGTGCTGCCGCTCATCGACCGGCTGGCCTCCCAGGTGGAGCCCTGGCGGGAGCGGGATCCGTACCTGCGCCGTGCCGACTTCCCCCGGGAGGTCGAGCGGCTGCGCCGCTGGGCGGTCGAACGGCGGGCCGTGCTGCTCCGGGAGCTGGCCTCCCTGTGACGGAGCCGCACAGCGAAGGGGCTACCCGCCGTCATCCCGGATGAATCGGGTCATCCGCGATGACGGGGATAGCCCCCCGACGGCTACTGGATGATGGTGATCCGGGCGCTGGTCGGCCCCCGGAACCGGGTGACGGCGGTGCTGGTGCGGCGGGACTCCCGGTCCTGCACAGAGGCCACGGCCGCCATGTCGGTCCGGAATGCGTCCCAGGCCACCGGCTCGCCGTCCGCCTGCGAAGGTGGCTCCGGCTCCGCCAGCGGTTCCGGCTCCGGGTCCGCCTGGCCTTCCGCCTTCCCTGCCCGTTCGGTGCCTTCCTCCGGCTCCCCATCCGGCGCCGTCCCGGTCCACTCCTCCGGCTCAGCCCAGGTTTCGGGCTCCGCCCACGTCTCCGCCTCGGTCTGCCCCTCCCAGTCGGCGACCGGCTCCTCGACGCTCTGGGACGAGTCGCTGGTACCCGAGCCGAAGGCGTCCAGGTCCGCGGCCCCTTCCTCCTCCAGGTCAAAGGCCTTCACCCAGAGCCGGGCCGTGCCCACCGCCTCCAGGGCGATATGCATCTCGATGGTCAGGTGGAACAGTCCCTCGCGCACCTCCGCCTCCAGGCAGCGGGCGCCCCGCAGCAGGCGGCCGGTGGTCTCGGTCTCCCCGACCACCCGGGCCACCAGGGGCACGTCTGCGGGCTCTGTATGTGTACACGTGATGCGCTCGACCCGGGTTCCGTCGCCAGCCCCGCACCAGACCTCGCAGACGGCGGTCAGGCGCACCTCCGGCCCGGACGGGCCCGGTTCGACAGTCAGTTGCGCGTTGCCGACGTGGACCCCGAGAACGCAGTCCGCGCCGTCGGCGGGCGCCGTGTGCGTCCAGACGACCCGCCGGTCACACCGGCCCACCACGGCACGGGTCATGATCTCCTGCAGCCGAATGCTGGACAAGGGCCATCCTCCTCAGGGCGATGTTCTCACCTCAACCTATGCCGGGCCGCCCCGATCTGCTCCACGGCGGGCCGGGCGGCCAGGCACCCGGCCGGCCCGCGCGAGACCGGCGCAGCGGGCGCGCCCCGTCACGCCCGCTGCGCCAGGTGCCAACGATACTGCTGCCAGAGCCCCTCCTCCAGGGGGGTGGAGGGCCGAAAGCCCACCTCCCGCCAGAGCCGCTCCGTGTCGGCACGGGTCTCCCGCATGTCGCCCGGGGCCGGGGGCAGCTGCCGGATCCGGATCGGCCGGCCGGTGATGGCGGCGATCAGCCGGATCGCCTCCCGCACCGTGACCGCGCTGCCGCCGCCCACGTTGATGGGCACCCCCACCACCGGGTTCAGCGCCGCCCGCTGGGTGGCGGTCACCGCGTCGGCCACGTAGGTGAAGTCCCGGAGCTGGCTGCCGTCGCCGTAGATCTGGATGGGTTCGCCGTCCAGCGCGGCGTTGAACCAGCGGCTGAACGCCATGTCCGGCCGCTGGCGGGGACCGTAGACGGTGAAGTAGCGCAGCGCGACCCATGGAATCCCGGCGGTGCGGCCGTACAGGTCGCACAGCTTCTCCGCCGCCAGCTTGGTGAGGCCGTAGGGCGAGACCGGCATGGCCGGCCCGTCCTCCCGGGCCGGCATCGGCACCTCGCCGTACACCGAGGACGTGGACGCGAGGACGAACTTCTTCAGGGGCCGGTCCCGGAGGGACTCCAGCAGCCGCTGGGTGGTCTGCAGGTTTCCCGCCAGGTAGGCGGGAAACTGGCTCCAGCTCTCCCGCACGCCGGGCTGCCCGGCGAGGTGCACCACGTACTCGACGCCGTCCAGGAGCGGCGCCAGGTCCAGCGTGAGCAGGTCGCCCACCACGTCCGCCCCGGGCCGCCGGTCGACCCCGACCACGTCGTGCCCCGCCGCGCGGAGCGCCTCCACCAGGTGCGATCCAATGAACCCGGCCGCGCCGGTCACGAGAAACCGCGCCACCCTTCATCCCTCCAGTACCGCCAGCAGTTCGGCCGCCACCCGGTCCCAGCCGAACCGGGCCTCGGCCAGCCGCCGGTTCTCGGCGCCCATCCGCCGCCGGAGCGCAGGGTCGTCCAGCAGCGTCCGGATGGCGGCGGCGAAGGCCTCGGGCCGGTCGTGGGGCCGCACGATCAGCCCGCCGCGCCCTTCCGCCACGACCTCGGCGTTTCCGCCCCGGTCGGTGGTCACGATCGGCAGCCCGCAGGCCATGGCCTCGTAGTGCACCCGGGCCAGGGGCTCCTCCCACTGGGAGGCGCAGACGAAGACGTCGGCCATGCGGAAGTAGCCGTCCACCTCCCCGTAGGGCACGTAGCCCGCCATGCGCACCGCGTCCCCCAGTTCCGCCGCCCGCCGCGCCAGGTCCCGCACGTAGTCGTCCGGGTCGTTCCGGCCGTACCAGCGGGATCCCACCTGCACCAGCACCGCCCCCGGGTGGGTCCGGGCCACGTGCGCCATCGCCTCCAGCAGCAGGTGGACGCCTTTCTTGGGCGAGAGCCGGCTGACGGAGAGGACCACTGTGCGCCCCCCGATGCCCAGGGCCGCCCGCAGGGCTGCGGCGGCCGGGCAGGGGCCCGGGCGGAACCGGTCCAGGTCCACCCCGGAGTAGATCGTGCGGAACTTGGCGGCGAACTCGGGGTAGATCCGGACGGCCGTGCGCCGGATGAAGTCGCTGATGGTCACCACCCGGTCCACCATCCCGAGGATGCGCCGGGCGCGGGCGGGGTCGATCCGGTCCGGAGCCAGCATCGCGTTGTGCAGCGAGAGGATGAGCCGGGCGCCGGGGGCGGCCCGGGCGATGCGTTCGACGAAGGCCGGCCGGTTGAAGACCTCCACCGCGTCCCACCGCTCCGCCGCCAGGAAAGCGGCGACCCGGTCGGCGTATGCCTCCGGGCCGTCGTCGGCGGCCACCCGCACGAACCGGGCGCCCCCCGCCTCTTCTGCCGGCGGCAGGGCCGGGTCGGCCCGGCCCACCACCGTGACGTCATGCCGGGCCGCGAGGTAGGGCAGCACCCCGTCGATATAGGTCTGGATCGCCCCGCCCCGCACCGGAGGCACCGGCAGCTTTTCGGTGCAGACCAGCGCGATGCGCATCCCTACCCTCGCTCCCAGAGGGCCCGGATCTCGGCGGCCACCCGGTCCCAGCCGAAGTGCGCCTCGGCCAGCGCCCGCCCCCGACGGCTCATCCGGGTTCGCAGGTCGGCGTCGCCCAGGAGGCGCAGGATCGCGCGAGCGAAGATCTCAGGGCTGCCGGCCTCCTCCACCACCAGGCCGTTGCCCTGGCCCCGCACCACCTCGGGGTTGCCGCCCCGTGCAGTGGTGATAATGGGCAGACCGGCGGCCATGGCCTCGTAGTGGACCCGGGCCAGCGGCTCCTCCCACTGCGAGGCGCAGATGAACAGGTCGCCGGCCGCAAACCACTCGTGCACCCGGTCGGCCGGCACGTAGCCGGTGGCGAGGACCTTCATCGGCGCCCGGGCGGCCAGCGCCCGCACGTAGGCCACGTAGTCGCTGATGCGGTCCTCCCCGTACCACTTGCTGCCCACCAGCACCAGGGTCGCCTCGGGGTAGCGGCGGGCCACCGGGCCCAGGGCGCGCGCCACCACGTCGGCCCCCTTCTTGGGGGAGAGCCGCCCCACGTAGAGCAGGATCGGTCCCCGCCCGAGGCCGTGTTCGGCCCGGAGCCGCTGTCGGATGCGCCGGGCCTCCGGCGTCCAGATGGGCAGGAAGCGGTCCAGGTCCACCCCGGAGTAAATCGTGCTCCACTTGCCCCGGGCCTCGGGGTAGAGCGCCTCCACCCCTCGGCCGATGAAGTTGCTGACGGTGACGATGCGCTCGGTCGCGGCGATGGCCGCCCGGGCCTCCTCGGGCCCGATCTTCTCCGGCCGGAACATCTCGTTGTGCAGGCTCAGGATCAGCCGGCTCTCCGGCAGCGCCTCCCGCACCGGCAGGACCAGGCGCGGCCGGTTGAACAGGTGGACCACGTCAAACTTGCGGCCGGCCCGGCGCAGGAGGTTCACCACCCGGTCCCGGTACTGGGGGAAGGTGCCGGCGGGCACGCGCCAGTACTCCACCCCGTCCCGGATCTCCCGGTCGGGCAGTTCCGGGTCCGCCACGCCCAGCACGGTCACGCGGTGGTGGCGGCCGAGGCGCGGCGCCACCGCGTGGATATAGGTCTGGATGGCCCCGCCCCGCACCGGCGGCACCGGCAGCTTCTCGGTGCAGATCATCAGGCTCCGCACGGCACCGGTCACCCCCTCCGCCTCAGGCCCAGCTCCCGCAGGGCCTGCTGCTTGTGCTCGTCGGTGATGAGAAGCCGCTGCAGGGCCTGGACCATGGTCGCGTCCAGCAGGTTCGGGTCGTAGAGCACGTCCTTCACCAGCTTGTAGAACTCGTTGGGCAGGTACATGTCGATCAGCATGACCTGCATCGCCTCGGGCTCGATGGGGTGAACCTCATGGTAGGCCCGGATCATCGCCTTCATCCAGGTGAGGTCCCAGTCGCCCCGGTCGTCCATGGTGCCGGTGATCAGCTTCCGGAGGTCCCGGAAGGCCAGGTCGAAGGCCACGCCGTCCAGGTCGATGATCCAGACCTTGCCGTCGGGCCCCACCTGGCCGTTGGACCAGCCGTAGTCCTGATGGGCCAGCCCCCAGGCCTCTTCGCCCCGGGCGGCCAGCTTCCGGTAAGCCGACGCCTCCAGCATCCGGATCGCCTCGTCCGCCTGGGCCTTGAAGCGGGGCAGGACCTCCAGGAGCAGCGGGCTGGCGGGCATCTCCCGGTAGGCCCGGGCCAGGTGCTCGAACCAGTCCAGCTTGGTCCGGAGCTTCCGGTAGACCCGGGGCCAGCGGTGGAGCCGGCTGGAGGGCGCCGCCCCGCTCGGGGGTCTGTACCCCAGCGACCGCCGGTGGAACTCGGCCAGGCCGCTGCAGAGCAGGGCCGCGCCGTCCACCGTGTCCTTGGGTGCCTGACGCAGCCCCTGGATCCACTCCGCCACGATGAACATGCGGCCGTCCACCACGGTGTAGAGCTTGCCGTCGCGCGTGGGGACCAGCGGCGCGACCCGGGCCTTCCGCCGGACGAGGTAGTCCTGCGCGCCGATGGAGAAGAGGTTCCGCTCGAAGGGCCGGTGGAGCAGCTTCAGGGCCCGGGGCCCCCGGTTGGTCTCGATGCGCCAGATGGCGCCCCAACCCTTTTCCGGTTTCGTGGCGGCGACCGTCCAGCTGCCCACTTTCATGTCCCAGGCCTTGGCCGCCCGCTCGGCGAGATCCTGGATCTCCGGCGGGACCGTGAGGTCCGGAAGCGCCTCTTCCTGATTCCGTCGGGCGGGCGCCACGGCGCTCACCTGCGCCCCTCGCCGGTCGGCCTTCGCATCCCACCGAGGCTCCGGCACCGGCCCGGGGGGCGCATCGTCCTCGGGATCCAGGATCAGCCGGGCCGTGAGCAGCGGCTCGTCGCCTGGTGCGGCGCGGCCGGAGCCGATAATCTGCACACCGCCCGTGGGCGGCACGTAGATCCCCGCGCCCGCGGGCACGTAGATGATCACAGGACTGTTGTTCACCGGGTCACCTCCCAGCTTTACCGCGGTCGCGGCGGAATCGCCAGGTGGGCGTCGTCGCCCACCACCAGGGTGGCGGGACCCTCCGGGCTGGCGGACACGGTCGCGCCGGCGCCCACCACCGAATCGGCGAGACAGAGCCCCGGCCCTGCCAGGCGGGAGCCGGGGAGGAGAATCGAGTTCCAAACCCTGACGCCTTCCAGCTCCGCGCCGGCCCCGACGCTGGTGGCCGGGCCGACCTCGGCGTCCGTCAGGCGGCAGCCGGGGCCGACGAACGCCGGCCCGCGCAGCCGGACCCGGCGCAGCACCGCGCTCGGCCCGACCACGACGGGCCCCTCCATCTCCACGCCCTCCAGGACGGCCGTGGGGTCCACTCCGGGCGCCAGCGCCTCCAGCAGGCGGGCGTTGGCGGCCAGCAGGCCGGCGGCGGTGCCCGCGTCCACCCACCAGCCGGAGAGCTCGTGCCCCAGCACGATCCGACCGCCGGCGATGAGCCGGGCGATGGCGTCGGTGATTTCCAGCTCACCGCGCGCGGACGGCGTGAGGCCGGCGATCGCGGCATGGACCTCGGGGGAGAAGAAATAGATGCCCGCGATGGCCAGGTCCGACGTGGGCTCTGCCGGCTTCTCCGCCACCGCCGTCACGCGGCCACCGTCCAGCACGGCCACCCCGAAGGTGCGCGGGTCCGCCACCCGCTGCAGGGTGATCAGGGCCGACGGCGCCTCCGCACGGAACCGGCGCAGGGCCGGCCCCAGGTCCGCGTTGGTCAGGTTGTCGCCCAGGTAGAGGAGGAAGGGCTGATCGGCCAGAAAGGGGCGCGCCGCGGCCACCGCGTGGGCAATTCCGGCGGGCTCTGCCTGGAGGATGACGGTGACGCGCTGCGGCGACCACCGCTTCACACTCCGGGCCAGCTCCTCCTGGCCCGGGCCGACGACCACCCCGATCTCGTCGAATCCGTGCGCCGCCAGGTAAGAGAAGATGTGCTGCCAGATGGGGCGCCCGGCAACGGGAAGCGATGCCTTTGCCCAGGTATGGGTCAGCGGCCGCAGCCGGGTGCCGCGGCTGGCACAGAGAACCAGGGCCCTCACATCCATCCCCGCCTTTCCTCTCTCCACCGTATGCAGCGGGGCCGGACCTGGTTTACGTAAAGCGCCGGCCCGCGGCCTTCCGGCCGCGGGCCGCAGGAGCTATGTGGTCACCGCGCGGGCACGTGATCCTCCGCCCGCACCCAGTAGCGGGTCAGGGCCCTCGCCTCCACCTCCACCGTGACGGCCATGTCCAGGTGGACGCTGCCATCCTCCACCCGCACGTCGGTGGTGCGCGCGTTGCCAAGCAGCCGCAGGTCGTAGGAAGGGTCGCTCAGCAGGTTCCCCCGCAGGGCCACCGGCGCCGGCTGCACGGTCTGGCAGCGGGTGCGGGTGACGCGGGTACCGTCCTGGCCCAGGAACCACAGGTCGACGTCCACCGTGACCTCGGCCTGCGGGGAGCCGCCCTCCGCGCGCACCCTGGCCTCCGACGGTCCGGGGCGCACGCCGAGGACCTGGACCACCCCGTCGGCCGGCAGGGTGTGCGTCCAGGTGAAGGTATGTTCGGCCCGGCCGACGACCGCCTCGCTGATGATCTCGAGAAGCATGGGCCACCTCCTCTCCGGCGCGGAACACGCTGCGTCTGGTCCAGCGTATGCAGCGGGGCCCCCCGTCGCCCCAGGGCGGCGGCCGTCGTCATAATGGATCAGAAACCCTGGTAAAGGAGAGGAATTCCCATGCTGCTGACGCCCCGCCACGAGCTGGACCTCCGCATCGGCCGGCTGCAGGCGGCCCTGCGCGACCTGGGGCTGGACGGCGCCCTGCTCCACAGCACCACGTCGCTGCTGTACTTCACGGGGTCCGCCCAGCAGGGGCATCTCTGGGTGCCGGCGAACGGAGAGCCCCGGTACCTGGTGCGCCGGGTGCTGGAGCGCGCCCGCCGCGAGTGCGCGCTGCCCGGCATCGAGCCGCTCACCACCCTGCGCGCGCTGCCGGACCACCTGGGCGGGGCCCGCCGGATCGGGATGGAGCTGGACCGGCTGCCGGTGGCGCAGTTCGAGGTCTACCGGCGGCATCTGCCCGGCGTGGATGCGGCCGACGTGGGTCCTGTCCTGCGCCGGCTCCGCTCCGTCAAGTCGCCGTGGGAGGTGGAACGCATCCGGGCTGCGGCCAGGGCGGCCGACGAGACCTACCGGGCGCTGTTTGCCGCGCTGCGGGAGGGAATGACCGAGCTGGAGCTGTCGGTGGTGGGCGAGGGCGCCCAGCGGCTGGCCGGCGCGCAGGGCATGATCCGCTGGCACGCGCACAACGCCTTCGAGTCCCCGGCCATGATGGTACTGGCCGGGGAGACGGCGCTGGCGTTCTCCTTCGCCGACACCCCCTTCGGCGGGGAGGGGCTCACCCCGGCCGCCCCGTACGGCGCGAGCCGGCGCCCGATCCGCCGGGACGAGCCCGTCTGCGTCGACTTCCCGACGGTGGTGGATGGCTACGTCCACGACCAGACCCGCACCATGGTGATCGGAAAGCTACCCCGGCAGCTCGTGGAGGCCCACGACACCGCCCGGCAGATCCTGGACATGGTCGCCCGGGAGGCGCGCCCCGGCGCCACCGGCCAGCAGCTCTGGGAGCGAAGCGTGGACATCGCGCGCAGGGCGGGCCTGGAGGAGCACTTCATGGGGGCGGGCAACAGCCGGGTACGGTTCGTCGGCCACGGCGTGGGGCTCGAGCTGGACGAATGGCCGATCCTGGCTCCGAAGCAGACCACCCCGCTGGAGGCCGGCAACGTGATCGCGGTGGAGCCCAAGTTCTTCTTCCCCGGCGTGGGCGCGGTGGGGCTGGAGTCCACCTTCCTGGTGACCCCGGACGGGGCGGAGCGGCTCTCGATCACGCCGGAGGAGCTCGGCGTCAAGGACGCGTAGGGCGGGCCCCCGCATGACGGGGCCCGCCCCGAGCCGGCCGGTGGCCAGGTGGAGCACCCGGTGCCGGAGCTTGCCCTGGCCCGTATCCTCCTCAACGTAGGCGTAGCGCCCGTCGGGCGAGAATCCCCGCGGGGTCGCGACGTTGCCCGGCAGCAGGTGGGCGACCTGGGTGAGCCTGGCCGGATCCACGACGTAGACGCCGTGCCCCTCCCGCGCGCAGCCTGTCGTGCAGTCCCAGCTGGCGCCCCAGAGCAGCAACCGCCGACCGTCGGGCGCAAGGGCCAGATCGGAGACGGGCAGGTCCAAACAACCCACCGCGCGCAGGCCGGCGGTGTCGATGACCGTCAGGCCCAGCGGCACGGGGATCGGGTCGAACCCGGGCAGATCAGCCAGCGTATCCGGCTCGACGGGCCGCAGGGCCATGGACCCGGAACCGGCCGGCACGGCCAGAAGCAGCCGGACCGGGCCTCCGGGCGTGCCGGCAGCCGCCGTCTCCGGGGATCGGTCCCGGTTCACGTATGCGGCACTGCCGACCAGGAGCAGGGCCAGCAACACGGCGGCGACACGTCGAAGCACAGGTTTCATCCTCCCCCACAGTGACGAGAATCGGATACGCCGATTTGGACACATTATCCGTTATGTTCGGCGGCTCGGATGCGGATGGAGTCCATAAGAAAGCGGGAGGCCCCGGACGGGGCCTCCCTTCGCGCCGCACACCGCTGGCTTACTTGGTCACCAGCTCCAGCGGAACGGGGATATACTCGTCCACCTTCTCGCCGTTCAGATGCTTGAGGGCGGTCTCCACGCCGAGGCGGCCCATCTCCTTGGGCTTCTGGGCGACGGTGGCGGCCATCCGGCCCTCCTGGACCGCCTTCACCGCGTCGTCGGTGGCGTCGAAGCCGACGACCTTGATCTGGTCGGCCTTGCCGGCGGCCTCGATGGCCTCCAGGGCGCCGAGGGCCATCTCGTCGTTGTGGGCGAAAACGGCGACGATGTCAGGGTGCGCCTGCAGGATGTTCTCCATGACGGTCAGGCCCTTGGCCCGGTCGAAGTCCGCGGGCTGGCTCGCCACCACATCGATTCCCTGGACGCCGTCGACGGCCTCATGGAAGCCCTGGCCCCGGTGGGTGCGGCCGGCGCCCATGAGGCCGGCGATCCCCAGGATCTCGCCGCGACGCACGGTGAACGAGACCGGGGTGGAGGAGCCCCGGAGCAGGAGGTCCCGCACCTCCAGGAGCGTGTCGCCCGGCGCCACCTCCACCTTGGGGAAGCGCTCGGTGAGCTGGCGGCCGACCATGTGGGTGATCAGGTGGTCGGCGGTCACCTGGTCGATGGGCCAGCTGCCGATGCGCTGGCCGTCCCGCAGCACGGTCACCCGGTCGCAGATGGTGAAAATCTCCTCCAGCCGGTGGGAGATGTAGACGATCGCCACGCCGGCCTCGACCAGGCTCCGCATCACCGCGAACAGCCGCTCCACCTCGGGCTCGGTGAGCGCCGCGGTGGGCTCGTCCATGATCAGCACCCGGGCGTCCAGCGACAGGGCGCGGGCGATCTCGACCATCTGCCGGGCGCCCACCCCCAGGCTGCCGAGGGTCGCCC
Organism: Symbiobacterium thermophilum IAM 14863; assembly: GCF_000009905.1. Taxonomy (GTDB): domain Bacteria; phylum Bacillota; class Sulfobacillia; order Symbiobacteriales; family Symbiobacteriaceae; genus Symbiobacterium; species Symbiobacterium thermophilum. The sequence goes on along the minus strand of NC_006177.1, from coordinate 870,517 downwards.
GCGGGTCGATCTGCGCGCCCAGCCGCTCCAGCACCGCGGCCGCCCCCTGGTACATCGCCCGCCAGTCCACCCGGCGGAAGGGGCCGGTCACGGGCGGACGGCCCAGGTAGATGTTCTCGGCCACCGACAGGTGCAGGGCCTGGTTCAGCTCCTGGTGGATGAAGGCGATGCCCAGGGCCGTCGCCGCCGCCGGCGAGTCGATGGTGACCGGGCGGCCGTCGATGAGCACCTCGCCCGCCTCCGGCCGGTAGAGGCCACCCAGGATCTTCATCAGGGTCGACTTCCCGGCGCCGTTCTCCCCGAGCAGCCCGTGCACCTCGCCGGGCCGCAGCTCGAAGTCCACGCCCTTCAGGGCCCGCACCCCGGGAAAGCTCCGGTCGATCCCCCGCATCTCCACGACGGGAGCGGCCGGCATCAGAAGGTCACCCCCGCCCTGAGAATGACGTTGGCGTACGGCGTGCATTCCCCGGTGCGCACCAGGGCCACCGCCCGCGCTGAGATCTCCTTCAGCTCCTCATGGGAGACGGTGGTGACCGGCACCCCGCCGAGAAGCCGGGTCAGGCCCTCCTGGACCGCCGGATTCCGTTCGGCGGTCTCCCGGGCGACCACCGCCGCCTCGACCTGCAGTTCGGCGAGGATGGTCTCCACCACGTCGAGGAAGGCCGGGATGCCGGGCCTGAGGGCGAGGTCGATGCGCCGGACCCCCTTCGGGCAGGGCAGCCCGTAGTCGCCGATCACCAGCAGGTCACCGTGGCCCATGCCCGCCACGACCTCCGAGAGCGCCTGGTTCAGCAGCGTCGTCTTCTTCATGCGTCCAACCTCCCTGTCCGCAGCAAGGTCATGAGCTCATCCAGGTTTCCCATCGCCGGCTGCGCGCCGGGCCGGGTGACGGCCAGGGCGCCGGCGGCCATGCCCCAGCGCACCGCCTCTTCCAGCGCCATCCCCCGGTGGAGCGCCGCGGCCAGCCCGCCGGCGAAGGCGTCGCCCGCGGCCGTCGTGTCCACCACCGGAACCCGGAAGGGCTCGAACCACTGGCCGGCGCCGCCCCGGAACAGGTAGGCGCCCTCGCTGCCCAGCTTGATCAGCACCTGCCGGAAGCCCTGGGCCCAGAGCACCCGGGCCGCCTCCTCCGCCCCGCAGCGGCCGGCCACCGGCACGCCGGTGAGTGCGGCGGCCTCGGTCTCGTTGGGGGTGATCAGCCACGTGTTCCGCCTCAGCGGCTCGGGCAGCGGCTCCGCCGGCGCCGGGGCGGGGTCGAGGATGACCGGCACCCCTGCCGCTGCGGCCAGCTCGGCCGCCCGGACGCAGGCCTCCACGGGCACCTCCAGCTGCAGCAGCAGCGCGGAAGCCGAGGCGATGAGCGGCCCGTGGGCCTCCACCAACTCGGGGGTCACTTCGGCGTTGGCGCCGGACACGACCACGATCCGGTTCTGTCCGGTGGCCTCCACCGTGATCACGGCGGTGCCCGTGCCGGCCGTGGCCGACCGGGAAATTCCCTCCGTCGCCACGCCGTCGGCCCGCAGGCTCTCCAGCAGCCGGTCGCCGAAGGCGTCCTGCCCTACCCGGCCGACCATCGCCACCGGGGCGCTGAGGCGCGCGGCGGCCACCGCCTGGTTCGCCCCCTTCCCTCCCGGGAACTGGTCGAGCCGCGGGGCGAAGACGGTCTCGCCGGCCGCGGGCGCCCGCTCCGGGTTCACCACCAGGTCCAGGTTCAAGCTCCCTACCACCACCACTGGCCTATCCAAGTGGCTCCCTCCTTCGGGTGGTCCCGCGCACGATGAGCTCGGGCGGGTAGACATGGCGCCGGCCGGGGCCGGAAAACTCGCCCCGGATGCGCTCCAGCAGCATGGTCATCGCCAGGCGGCCCATCTCCCGGGCCGGCTGGCGCACCGTGGTCAGGCCCGGCCGCACCAGCGCAGCCATCTGGATGTTGTCAAAGCCGACGACGGAGAGGTCGTCGGGGACGGAGAGGCCGGCCTCCTCGGCGGCCCGGATGACCCCGAGGGCGATCAGGTCGTTGCCGGCGAAGACCGCGGTCGGCCGCGGCGACAGCCCCAGCAGGACCTGGCCGACCCGGAAGCCCGATTCAAAGGTGAAGTCGCCCCACGTCACGCAGGCCGGGTCGTACGGGATGTCCGCCTCCTCCAGGGCCATCCGGTAGCCCTGGCAGCGGTCCTGACCGGTCCGCGTGGACTGGTGGCCGGCCGCGTGGGCGATGCGCCGGTGGCCCAGCTCGATCAGATGCCGGCAGGCGGCCTGGGCGCCGGCCACGTTGTCCACCGTCACGGTGTCGACGTCGGCGTGCTCCAGCTGGCGGTCCATCACCACGACCGGGATGTCATCGGCCAGCAGCTGGTCCACCAGCTCCCGGCGCTCCGTGGTGCCCACGAAGATGATGCCGTCCACCCGGTGCTCCCGCAGCTTGCGGACGTCCTGCGCCTCCAGCACCGGGTCGTTGTCCGTGTTGCAGAGGAAGACCGTGTAGCCCGCCTCGCTGGCGGCGTCCTCCACCCCCCGGGTGATCAGGGGGAAGAACGGGTTCGTGATGTCCGGGACCACCAGGCCGACGGTGCCGCTCAGGCGCCGCACCAGCCCCCGGGCCAGCTGGCTGGGCACGTATCCCAACTCGGCCGCCGCCGCCAGGACCCGTTCCCGCGTCTCGGCCTTCACGTACCCGGTGCCGTTGAGCACCCGCGACACGGTGGCCACGCCCACGCCGGCACGCCGCGCCACATCCCGGATGGTCACCTTCACGTCGTTCGTCTCCTTCGGAAACCGTTTCCACAATTCGTGAGCAAAAAGTTACAGGAGTGCAGCAAGAACCGATATGGAAGCGTTTCCATTCCTCCGTTTCTCCGCCATAGAAAAAACTCCTGCATACGCAGGAGTTCAGGTTGAAGACAAAATCCGGGTAACCCCTCGCGGGTGCCCGGATTTTGTTGTACAATGGCAACATAAGCAGTATCTGGCGGTGGTGAATGCGGTGCTTCGGGAACATGGACATGCTCAGCGCAAGTATGAGCTCGTGCTGATCGAAGACTTGGTGCCCCAAGATCATTTGCTCCGGAAGATCCAAGCGATACTTGATACTGACTTCATCCGGGAACGCACGGCCAGGTTCTACAGCGACCGGGGGCGACCGGCCATCGATCCAGTAGTGCTGGTGAAGATGGAGCTCATCGCATACCTCTTCGGCATCCGATCGGATCGGCGTTTGGTCGAGGAGATCCGGGTCAACGTCGCCTACCGCTGGTTCTTGGGGTTGGGGCTTACCGATCCGGTCCCGCACTTCACCACGCCAGGTAAGAACTACAGCCGTCGGTGGAAGGACTCCGGCCTGTTTGAGGAACTGTTCGACCATGTCGTCAAGCAGGCCATTGATGCCGGATACATCGATGGTCGCATGATCTTCACCGATTCCAGCCACCTGAAGGCAAACGCCAACAAGCGTCGGATTGCCAAAGAAGGTACGAAAGGCGTTACCCTGGAGGACATCGCCAGAGCCCGGGAACGGCACCTGGCGGCTCGTCGGGCCGAACGGGAAGAGTGTGCGGCAAATGATGATACGGAGGATGGCTTACTGGCCGCAGTGAACGCTGACCGCGAGGCCCACGGGCTGAAGCCCTTGCCCGAACGCAAAGAAGACCCGCAGCCGGATCTGTCGGTTGACGAGATGACGGTCAGCCTGACGGACCCGGAAGCGGCGATGCTTCGCCGTGAGGGGAAGCCTGACGGGTTTCACTACCTGCAGCACCGCACCGTCGATGGTCGCCACGGCTTCATCCTCGACGTGCTCGTCACGTCGGCGGCGATGACCGACGCCCAGGTTTACCCCACGTGCCTTTCCCGTGTTGACCGGCACGGGCTGAAGGTCGAGAAGGTTGGAGTCGATGCCGGGTACAACACCTTGGAGGTTCTGCACCTGCTGTCCAAGCGAGGGATTCAGGCTGCGGTAGCGCATCGCCGTCACCCTTCGCCCAAGGAACTGATGGGCAAGTGGCGCTTCAAGTATGACGCTTCACGGGATGCCTACCGCTGCCCGGCCAAGCAGTGGCTGACGTACGTCACCACCAACCGTGACGGCTACCGAGTCTACCGATCCGATGCTTCGGTTTGTGCGTCGTGTCCACTCCTTGGCCAGTGTACTCGCTCCACCACGAAGCAGAAAGTGATCCATCGCCACCTCTACGAGCACCTGCGGGAAGAGGCGCGGGAGTTTGTGAAGACGGATGAAGGGCAGCGCCTCGCACAGCGTCGGCGGGAAACGGTAGAGCGCAGTTTTGCCGATGCCAAAGAGTTGCACGGTCTGCGGTATGCGCGATACAGAGGCCGAAAACGTGTGCAGCACCAGTGCCTGGTGTCGGCCCTGGCGCAGAACTTGAAGAAGCTGGCCCTCTTAGAGAGCCGGCGATCTTCGTATGCCTTGAGCGCCTAAGGATACCGGGAAAGACCCTCCGTTTCCCACTTCCCCAGCACCCAACTGAGGCAAATCCAGGCGAATTTCTGGAAGTACATACCAAGAAGCGCCTCCTGTGAGCCGCTGAGCGGCCACAAGAGGCGCCTTTGTCTGCAGCCTGAACTCCTGCATACGCAGGAGTTATTTGACTATGATCCTTTTTAATCATCCCCAGCGGCACTAAGCACCCGGGCGCGGGCGGCCATGAGCTGCGCCCATTCCGCCTCGGAGAGCGGCCGGTCGAACGAGCGGAGCTGCGCCAGCCGGAAGCCCAGCTCCTCCGCCCACTGGCGGATCTGCCGGATCATCGGCAGGTTGAGGTCGGCGCCCAGGGAGGTGTCCTGGAAGTGGCCCATGAGCCCCAGGATCATGGTCTCGGCCATGCAGGCGTAGGCCAGCCCCCGTTCGAAGCCGAAGTTCCAGCCCAGGTCGGGCCGGCCGGGCACCTCCACCACCCCGCCGTCGATCACCAGCACGTCCGGCCGGGCCTCCTTCACCGCCCGGGAGACGTTGGGGGGCCGGGAGATGTCGCAGACCACGGCGCCGAACTTCAGGTTGGCCGGGGTCACCAGGTCCTCGGCGCTGGAGGTGGCGGTCAGCACCAGGTCCGCCTCGGGCAGGGCGGCGTCGATGTCCGTGGTGATCCGGAGCGCGCCGGCCTGCTCCAGGGCGAGCGCCAGGGCCTCCCACGCTCCCGGTTCGGCCACCGGCTCCGGCAGGGGCCCCATTTCCTGCAGCCGGGCGCCGAGGGTGCCCGGCGCGAAGGGATAGCCCTCCCGGATCAGGTCGGCCAGGTGGGCGACGATGTCTCCGGCCACCTTCAGCAGCCGCCTGCGGCTGGCCTCGGGCCGCGCCGGGTTGCCGATGAGCACCACCCGGCCCACCCCCTCCGCCAGCAGGATGGCCGTGGCCCGGCCGATCGCGCCGGTGGCCCCGACCACGGCGACGGTGGCCTCGGGCAGTCGGGTCCCCAGCCGCTCCACCGCCAGGTACATGGCCTCCACGGCCGACACGACGGTGTAGGAGTTGCCGGTGGTGAGGGCCACGCCCGGGTTGCGCAGGTGCAGGCCGCCGCGGGTGACCACCGACGTATAGGCCCCGAGCCCCACCAGCTGCGCGCCCCGCTTCTTCGCGATCTCCAGCGCGGCCCGCACCTCGGCGACGGCCTGGGCGTGGGGCATGCCCATCAACTGGTCGGCGGTGCGGGGCACCACGACGAAGTCGACGAAGACCCGGCGGCCGCCCGGGGCCGTCACCCGGCAGGAGCCGGCCACGAAGGGCTCCAGGAGGTCGTTGAACCGGTCAGCCATCTCGGCGATCTCCGCGGTGCTGAAGACCTGGAACGACTCGTCCATCTCGGGATAGTTGCGCCAGTCCACCGGGTGGACGAGGAAGGCGATCCGGCCCTCCCCGGGGTCACCGCTGGGCTCGGGCAGCGGCTTCGGCACCGGGGCGGGCAGGTTCTGTGGCCGGGACTCGACCCCCAGCAGGTGGGACACCAGCTCCGCGGTGTTGCCCTCGGCCAGCGGGATGAGCATCCGCTCCACGGCGACGACGGCCGCCTGGCACTGCTCCCGCGTGGCGATGAGCGGCGGCTCGATGCGGATGACGGCCGACCCGTTCAGCGTGGGGGCCACCCGCAGGCCGCAGACGTTCAGCAAGTAAGAAGAAAGGATGGGCGTCAGGTTGTCCTGCTCCGCCAGCACCCCGAGCAGGCAGGTGCGGCCGTAGGTGGACCGGTCGACGCCGATTTCCAGCCCCAGCATGAAGCCCCGCCCGCGCACCCGGCGGAGCACGTGCGGGTACCGCCGCTGCAGCTCCTCCAGCCCCGCCTTCAGGAAGGCGCCGTTCTCCGCCACCTGGCGTACCAGCGCCCCGTCGTCCCGGGTGAGCAGCTCCAGCGACCGCAGGCCGGCCCGGGCCGCCAGGGTGTTCCCGGCGAACGTGGAGGAGTGCTTCATGGCGAACTCCTCGGTGTAGACCTCCTCCGTGCAGAGCATCGCGCCGATGGGGACGAGGCCGCCGCCCAGGGCCTTGGCCAGCACCATCACGTCCGGCGTCACGCCCTCCTCCTCGCAGGCGAAGAGCCGGCCGGTGCGGCCCAGGCCGGTCTGGATCTCGTCCAGGATGAAGAAGACGCCGTAGCGGCGGCACAGCGCCTTGGCGGCCGCCAGGTAGCCGGGCGGCGGCTCCACGATGCCGCCCTCGCCCTGGATCGGTTCCACGATGAACCCGGCGAACTCGTCCGGGTGCGCCGCGAGCAGCCGCTCCAGGGCATCCAGGTCGCCGTAGGGCACCTTGGCGAAGCCGGGGATGGGCGCGCCGAAGGCGTCCTGATAGGCCCGCCGGTTGGTCGCCGAGAGCGCGCCCAGGGTCTTGCCGTGGAAGGAGTTCTCGCAGGAGATGATGCCCATGCGTCCGGTCGCGGCCCGCACGGCCTTGATGGCCGCCTCCACCGCCTCGGCGCCCGAGTTGGCGAAGGTGACGTAGCGAAGCCCCTCCGGTGCGACTTCAATCAGCCGACGGGCCAGCTCGCCGGCCGCCTGCAGCGCCGACGGCTGCACGAAGGAGGGCTCACCGGTGAGTTCCACGGCGCGCAGCGCCTCCCAGATCTCCGGCGGGTTGAATCCGAAGGGCAGAGCGCCGTACGCCGCCACGAAGTCCAGGTAGCGGCGGCCCTCGCTGTCCCAGAGGTAGCACCCCTCGCCCCGCACGAAGCGCTTATCCATATTGATCGCTTCCAGGAGCCGCCCCAGGTGGGGGTTCACGTATTCCGTAAACAGGTGCACGGGAATCCTCCTAGTCGTGCGTATTAGTCCCCGGCCGCGCTGCCGCGGGCCGCCGGCCGCTCCACCCGCGGCGTGAACCCGATGCGGTCGAGCCACTCCTCGTAGTCCGCCGGGCTCATCTCATCGGCGCGCTTTTTGGCCGCGGCGACGATCAGCCCCTCCATGAGGTTGGTGCCGAAGGAGCGGCCCCCCAGGTTCGGGGTGGTGGTGACCAGGGTCGCGACCCCGGCCTGCTTCATCCACTCGATGTCGGCGGGGGTGACGGTGTTGGTCAGGATCGTCTTCCCCTCCAGCCGGTCGGGGGCGTACCGCCGGATGTAGAGCCAGTCGCCGGCGATCAGGTCCGCCCACTGGTAGTACTCGGTGAACCGGGGCTGGTGGGTCTCCTGCTTGGCCCCCGTGGGGTAGAGCCAGGTGAAGGGCAGCTGGGTGATGATGGGCAGGAGGATCCGGGCCAGCACGTGGATGGTGCGGAAGCTCCGGATCGGGATCGGGATCCCCAGGGCGAACATCATGTCGCCGAAGACGATGTCCGCGCCGACGTCCACCAGGGCCTCGGCCATGCCGAAGCGGTCCACCGAGGCGACCATGAGCACCCGCTTGCCGCGCAGGGGCATCACGTTCCGGTCCAGCCAGTACACGGCCCTGCGCTCCAGAGTGTTCTTCAGCCCCGAGCCGTCCACGATGGGGGTGCGGACCGCCGCGGCGGCGATGCGCTTCGCGTCCCGGAAAGCGTAGCGGCGGCCGCCTGCGTACACGTACAGGTCGATGCCGCCCATACCGAAGGCGTCGACCTTGCCGTCCAGTTCCCGGATCAGGGCGATGGCCTGTTCGATGGAGCCGTCGGTGCCGATGCGCTCCACCGTCACCTCCTCGCCCAGCACGCTGACGGTGGCGACCGAGTTCCGCCGGGACGAGCCGAGGCTGACGCTGACGATGCGCTTCACCAGGTGATGCCTCCCTTGCGCTCAGTCCTTCAGACTGCGGATGAGATTGCGGATTTTCTCGGGGCTTACGTACACGTCTTCCTTCATGGGCGAGCGGCCGATCTCGATGCCGATGACGTGGGGGCCGACCAGGGCCTCCACCATCTTCAGCCGTTCGTCGGACCCGATGAAGATGACGGCGTCACACGCCCGGGCCCTGGCGATGAGCCGCATCACCTGGTTCAGGAGCTCCACGCCGTTCTGGCTCCGGGCGAACTCGTGCCGCTCCTGGTCGGACATCAGCAGGATGAAGTCCACCCCTTCCGCCGCGGCCATGGCCGTCAGTTCCGGGCCGTTGGCCACCGGGAAGCCGACCAGGGCGATCCGCTTGCCCTTGCGCATCTCGCCTACGGACTCCAGGCGGGAGATCAGCGTGCGGTCCACCCCGAGGATCTCCGCGACCTCCTGCTGGGAGAGCCCCTGCGACCGGAGCTCCAGCATCCGGTCCACCATCCGGTAGATGCGCTCGGGGTTGATCACCTTGTCGCCGATCCGGACCAGCTGCACGCGCCGCCACCCCCTCGTGTGCACAGGATTGTGCTAGCGCCTATTGTACATTTTTGTGCACAGGGCCGCAAGCCATACCCGGCCTTTCGAGGAAGGGATGACCGGCCCGTTTAGCGAATAGAGGGAGATGGCCTGACAGACCATATCCCTGGCCGTAACAGGTAAGGAAAGGACGGGTACCATGAAGGAAGTGCTCCAGTGGCCGAATTGGGCGATCCTGGCGACCTTCATCGCCGTGGTGATCAGCCTTGTGCTGAACATCGTGCTCTACCAGCGGGTCCAGGTGCTGTACAGCAAGTTCGGCGCGCAGGCGCTGCCGTTCCGCAACCGGGACGAGCTGGAGGCGGCCTTTCAGGCCGGCACGATCGACCGCGCGGAGTACGAGCAGCTCAAGCGCAAGATCTCTTAGCGATATCCGGAAACGCAGGCGACCCCGCCCCTGGCGAACGCAGGGTGCGGGGTCGTTTCGTGTGTGCGCCGCGGGGTGACGGCGCTTCCCGGAAAACGCCTCCCCCTGGGGCCGGGGGGCGTAGGGCCATGACCCCGGCTCGGCCGCGGGGTCTCCCCTCAGGTTTCCCATCTTCTGCCGATCCTATACACCGCCTCCAAGCCCCGTTGACCTGCATCGACGGGATTCCCCAGGTCATCGCGCCCTTCCCAAGGCAGATCGCGCCGGCCGCAGAACCCGGCCCGGCCGCTCGACGCCCTGTGTTTCTTCATGTGTCCTTAACCAAAGGCTAACCAGACCAAAACCCCCGCACAACACCCGGGTGATAGCATCGGTATCGAGCTACGGAAGTACTCGGCCAAGAGCCAGCAGAGAAAGGGGATCGACACAGCCATGAAGCGGACTCTGATGACCACCGCTGCCGCTGCGGCCCTGCTCGCCATGCTCACCGCCTGCGGAGGCCGGGCGAGCAGCAACCCCGGCAGCCAGCCGGGGGCGGGCAATCCGCCCGCGTCCCATCCGGGCACGAACAACCCGGCGCCCTCCAGCAGCGGCGGATCCGCCGGCACCGAGCTCTCGGGAACGGTTACGCTGGACGGCTCCTCCACGGTGGGTCCCATCTCCATCGCCGTCGCGGAGGAGTTTCGCAAGGTGCATCCCAGGGTCGACGTCCCGGTCGGCATCTCCGGCTCCTCCGCCGGCATCGGCAAGTTCGTCAAGCGCGAGGTCGACATCGCCAACGCTTCCCGGCCGATCAAGGAGAAGGAGCTCGAAGAGGCCAGGAACAACGGGCTCGACCCCATCGAGCTTCCGGTGGCCTACGACGGCCTGTCGGTCGTGGTCAACAAGGAGAACGACTTCCTGACCTGCATCACCACCGAGCAGCTCCACAAGATCTGGGGGCCTGAGTCTACCGTGACCCGGTGGAACGAGGTGGACCCGAGCTGGCCCGATGCGCCCATCAAGCTCTACGGCCCCGGCACCGCTTCCGGCACCTTCGAGTACTTCAACGAGATGGTCAACGGCAAGGGCGACGCGTCCCGGTCCGACTTCACCGCCTCAGAGGACGACAACGTGCTCGTGCAGGGCGTGGCGGGCGACAAGTACGCGATGGGCTACTTCGGCTACGCCTACTACGCCGAGAACAAGGACACCATGAAGGCCCTGGCCATCGACGCCGGCGACGGCTGCGTCGAGCCGAACGACGACACCATCGCCGCCGGCTCCTACCCCTTCTCCCGTCTGATCTATATCTACCCCTCCAGGCAGGCCCTGGAGCGGCCCGAGGTCAAGGCGTTCGTCACCTTCTATATGGAGAATGCCGGGGAGCTCGCCGCCCAGGTCGGCTACACGCCGCTGCCTGAGGAGATGTACCAGGACAACCTGGCCAAGCTGAAGTAAACGGTCTCCCTTTCAGTGGCCGCGAGGTCCCGGGGAAGCGCCCGCTTCTCACCGGGACCTCCGGGCCGTTTCCCAAGTGCGTGACGAATCGTGCGGAGGTGGCATCATGTCTGCTACGACAGCGCAGCATCCCCCGGCCTCTGCCGCGGCGGCGCTGGCCCCGGACAGGCGCCGGGCGCGCCAGATCCGAAAGGAGCGTGCGATCGCGGGGCTCCTCCTGGCCGCCGGGCTGGTCTCCGTGGTGACCACGGTGGGCATCGTCCTCACCCTCTTCACCGAGACGGTCCAGTTCTTCTCCCTCGTTTCGGTCCGGGAATTCCTGACCGACCGGCTGTGGACCCCCACCTTCAGCCCCGCCCACTTCGGCGTCGCGCCGCTCGTGTCGGGTACCTTCATCATCGCCGGCGGCGCCGCGCTGGTGGCCGTACCCCTGGGCCTGGGCAGTGCCATTTACCTGAGCGAGTATGCCCCCGACCGGGTGCGGCGCATCCTGAAGCCGCTGCTGGAGCTGCTGGCAGGCATCCCCACCGTGGTGTACGGCTTCTTCGCCCTCACCTTCGTGACGCCCCTCCTGAAGAAGATCATCCCGGACATCGAGGTCTTCAACGCCCTGTCCGCCTTCATCACGGTGGGCATCATGATCACGCCGATGATCTGCTCAATGTCGGAGGACGCCATGCTGGCCGTCCCCCGGTCCCTCCGGGAAGCCGGTTTCGCCCTGGGGGCCACCCGGCTGGAGGTGGCCCTGAAGGTGGTGCTGCCGGCGGCCTTCTCCGGCGTCGTCTCCTCCGTCATCCTGGCCGTCTCCCGGGCCATCGGCGAGACGATGATCGTGGCCCTCGCCGCGGGCTCCACCCCGAAACTCACCCTGAACCCGCTGGAGTCGATTCAGACGATGACCGGCTACATCGCCCAGGTGGCGCAGGGCGACCTCGAGATCGGCTCGGCCGCTTACACCTCGATGTACGCCGTCGGCATGGCCCTTTTCCTCATCACGCTGGCGATGAACCTGCTGGCCCGGGCCATCAGCCGCCGCTACCAGGAGGGAGAGCGCGCATGAACGACATCGCTGCCCGCAGGCGCCGCAGGCGCCGGATGGATGCCGCCTCGCACTGGCTCTTTCTGCTGGCGATCGTCGTCGCCCTGGCCGTGCTGGCCATCCTGCTCTGGGACCTGCTCTCGACGGGGCTGCCCCGGCTCAGCTGGTCCTTCCTCACCAGCCACGCTTCCCGCTTCGCCGACAGGACCGGCATCCTTGCCCCGCTGGTGGGCTCCTTCTACGTCATCGTGCTGACCGCGGCCTTTGCACTGCCCGTCGGCGTCGCGACCGCCGTCTTCCTGGAGTTCTACGCCGAGGGCGACCGCCCGTCGCCCCTGCGCCAGAGCCTGACGCAGTTCCTGAAGCTCAACATCGACAACCTGGCCGGCGTGCCCTCCATCGTCTACGGCCTATTCGGCCTGGCCTTCTTCGTCCGCTGGATGCAGTTCGGCCGGTCGATCCTGGCCGCCGCCCTCACCCTGGCCCTCATGGTGCTGCCGGTGATCATCGTGAACACCCGGGAGGCGATCCGGGCCGTGCCCCCCTCCCTGGCCCACGGGGCGTACGCCCTGGGCGCCAGCAAGACACAGGTGATCTTCACGGTCATCCTGCCAGCGGCGCTGGGGGGCATCCTCACCGCCACCATCCTCTCGGTCTCCCGCGCCCTGGGCGAGTCCGCCCCGCTGCTGGCGGTGGGCGCCTGGGTGTACGTCACCAGCCTGCCCAGGACCCCGCTCGACAGCTTCACCGTGCTGCCGGTGCAGATCTACTACTGGGCCGGCATGCCGCAGAAGGCATTCCAGGAGGTCGCCTCGGCCGGCATCCTCGTGCTGCTGGCGCTCCTCCTGAGCCTCAACGGCATCGCCATCTGGCTCAGGAACAAATACCAGAAGAAAGCGGAGTGGTAGCATGGCCGTCGTCCTGGCAAGCCCGGCTGCTGGCGGCGTCGCAGCCGGCGGCTTCGTCGTCCGGAACCTCGACCTCTTCTACGGCACCCACCAGGCGCTGCATCAGATCAGCATGACGATACCCGAGCGGGCCGTGACCGCCATCATCGGCCCCTCCGGCTGCGGCAAGTCGACCTTCCTGCGCTGCCTCAACCGGATGAACGACCTGGTGCCCGACGCCCGCATCCAGGGCCACGTCAGCTTCCGGGGCCAGGACCTCTACGCCCCCGGGGCCGACCCCGTGGAGATCCGCTACCGCATCGGGATGATCTTCCAGAAGCCCAACCCCTTCCCCAAGTCCATCTACGAGAACGTCGCCTTCGGACCCCGCATCAACGGCTACGACGGCGACCTGGACGAGATCGTGGAGGGCGCGCTCCGGCGCGCGGCGCTCTGGGACGAGGTGAAGGACCGGCTGCGGAAGCCCGCCCTGACGCTCTCGGGGGGGCAGCAGCAACGGCTCTGCATCGCCCGGGCCCTCGCGGTGAACCCCGAAGTGCTGCTGATGGACGAGCCGACCTCGGCCCTTGACCCCATCGCCACCGGCAAGATCGAGGAACTGATGACCAGCCTGAAGCAGGAGTACACCATCGTGCTGGTCACCCACAGCATGCAGCAGGCCGCCCGCGTCTCCGACTACACGGCCTTCTTCCTGGACGGCCGCCTGGTGGAAATGGATCGGACGGAGCGGATCTTCTCCACCCCGTCCGACAGGCGCACGGAAGACTATATCACAGGCCGGTTCGGCTGAATCACTCCCCGGTGTAGTAGAAGCCGTCGTCGGGCAGCCGGCCGCCGATGATCTCCGGGTTCAGCTCCGCCAGCTTGGTGAAGTAGAACTCCACCGCCTCCCGGGCTTCGGTCGCGGTCTGGAACCGGAACGGCGTCCGGTCCAGCGAGTTCTGGATGACCGGCGCCTTCAGCCCGCTGAGGTGCGGCTCGCCCAGGGCCGCCGCGTCGGCGGGGTTCTCCTGGATCCACTGCACCGACTCCTTCAGCCCTTCTTGGACAGCGGCGATGACCTCCGGATGCTGGTCGACCAGGTCAGCGACGGCGATCGTGCCGATCTGCGGGATGAAGGGCTCCCGCCCGGTCACCCGGCCCCACTCCTGCCGGAGCTCAAACAGCTCCCGCACGGGGATGTTGTTCTGCTTGCCCTGCAGGATCGCGGCGGTGGCCACCGGCTCGGGCAGCACCGCGGCGTCGGCCTTGCCGGCCATGAGCATCTGCAGGGCCTCCGGGGCGGCAGAGACGTACTGCAGGCCCATCTCCTCCTCCGGCACGCCGGCCAGCTTGGCGACGGTCCGGAAGATCAGGTCGGGCGAGTCGTTCTTGAAGGGGATGTAGACCGTCTTCCCCTTCAGGTCCTCCCAGCTCTGGATGTCCGGGTCCGCGGTCAGCACCGACAGGTGGCCCCACACGGTCACGTTGAGGAGCCGGACCGGCAGCCCCTTGTTGTACAGGTTGGCGGCCACGTAGGTCGGCACCGCCGCCACCTGCACCGCGCCCTTGACCATGTCGGCGCGCAGCTGGTCCAGGTTCTGGAAGGCCTGGAACTGGACTTCCGGGACCAGGCTGGTCAGACGCTCCTGCGACGCCAGGTGAGCCAGCAGGATCGAGGGCGGGGCCGAGGGCGCCTGCAGGTGGAGCGCCGTCAGCGGCTCTGCCTGCGGCGCCTGCTCCGCGGCCGGCGTCTGTTCTGCGGCCGGGGTCTGCTCCGGCTGGCGGGCGGGCGGGTTCTCAGGCGCCCGACCTGCGCAGCCGCACAGCAGGCCGAGCGCAAGGAAGCAGGCGATGAGCTTCGGAAAGGTGGACTTGAACGGGCGCATGGGGCATTCCTCCTAGTCAGGATAAGCTGCGGAGACCTGTGGCCAGATCGCGGCCACGGTGCGGTGGACGTAGGCGTCGGCATCGGTGCGGGGCGTGCGCCCCAGCGGCACCCGGGCGATGATGCGGCCCGGCGCCGGCGAGAGCGCGATCAGCGCGTCGCCCACCCGCACGGCCTCGGCAAGGTCGTGGGTGACAAACAGCGCGGCCACCTTCCGCTCCGCGAGGAGGTCCAGCAGCAGCCGCTGCATGTCGGCCCTGAGGCCGGGGTCCAGCGCCCCGAAGGGCTCGTCCAGCAGCAGCAGGTCCGGCCCGATGGCCAGGGCCCGGCCCAGGGCCACCCGCTGGCGCATGCCGCCGCTCAGCTCGTGGGGGTACTTGTCCGCGGCGCCGGCGAGACCCAGCCGCTCGATGAGGGCCGACGCCACCCGGCGCTGCTCCGCCGGGGGTGCCCCCATCGCCTTCAGACCGAACGCGATGTTCTGCCAGGCCGTGCGCCACGGGAGGAGGCGCGGCTCCTGAAACACGTAGGCCAGCCGGCGGAACCGGTTCTCCACCCGCCCCCGGGTCGGGGAGAGGAGGCCGGACGCGATCTGCAGCAGGGTCGTCTTCCCGCAGCCGGAGCGGCCGACGATCGCCAGGACCTGGCCGGGCTCCAGCCGGAGGTCGATGTCCTCCAGGACCGGGTGGCCGCCGAACGCGTGGCTGACGCTTTCCAAGGTCAGCACTCAGCCGCCACCCCCTTCCCGGCCCCGCTGCCAGGGCTCCAGGCGGCGTTTGAGCGGCCTGAGCACCAGGTTCTCCATCACCAGCAGAAGGATGACGACCACGGCGATCCAGGCGAACATGCCGGCGACGTTCAGGTTGACGCGCGCTGCGCCCAGCCCGGCGCCCATCCCGGAGCGGCTGCCGGCCATCAGCTCGGCGAGCAGGGCCACCTTCCAGGCCAGGCCCAGCCCCGAGACCAGCGCGGGGAACAGGTAGGAAAGCAGATGGGGCAGGTAGACCTCGGTGACCAGCATCCGGCGGGGCGTGCGGAAGACCGTGGCCATCTCGATCAGGCCGCGGTCGACCGAGCGGGTCCCCTCCAGGGCGGCGGCGAAGATGATCGGCAGCACGGCCACCGCGATGGTGAAGACGGGGGCCGTGCTGTTCGCGTCGAACCAGAGCAGAGCCACGATGATCAGCGCCACGGGGGGAACGCCCTGGACGGCGGTGACGACCGGCGCCAGCGCCTGCCCGAGCGGCCGCAACAGCCCCGCGAGCAGGCCGCTCACGCCCCCGAGCAGCACGGCCAGGCCGAAGCCGGACAGCGTGCGGACCGTGGTCACGGCCACGGCCTGCAGCAGGGCTCCCTCCCCGGCCAGCCGCACCAGCTCCCGGGCGACGTCCACCGGCGTCGGCACCGCCCAGGGCGGGTACCGCCGCGCGGCCAGGTGCCAGGCGACGAGGCTTGCGCCGATACCCAGCAGCCCCCAGAGAAGGCCCGCCGTCCGCTTCCTCACACCGTCACCTCCCCGGCGCTGTTCACCCTTTCACATGCCCTCCGCGGAAATTGTAGCGCACGGCCGGGCGCGGCTCCATGCGCGACGCCGAAATCGAGCCATAAGGGCAGTGTGCCCATGAACCGGGGGGACGGACCGCACTAGGGCGGCGATCCGATCCATTCAGACGGCCATCTCCTTCCAGCGTCCGCGGGCAAACCGATTCCAGAAGAGCGCCAGCCGGAGCGCCCAGTCACACGCCGCTGCGGTCCAGGCGCCGTACAGCCCCCAGCCCAGCACGTCGATCATCAGGTACGCGAGGGTCAACCGCACGCCCCAGCTGCCGACCAGGGTGATTACGGCCGCCGCGCGCGTGTCGCCGGCCCCCTGCAGGCCGCCGCTGAGGATGAGCACCAGCCCCATGGGGATGTCGGCCGCGGCCGCGACCCGCAAAGCCATGGTGCCCAGCGCGATGACCTGCGCATCCGTCGTGAAGATGCGCATGTACACGCCCGGCATGAGCAGGAAGCTGGCCGCCACGGTCAACGTGAAGGCGGCGCCGACGCGCAGCCCCTCCAGCATGGCCAGGCGCGCCCGCTCGGGATCCTGCGCCCCCAGCGACTGGCCGATGAGCGTGGCGCAGCTGGTGCCCAGGCCGAAGGCCACCAGCCAGATCAGGTCCTCGACGACGTAGGCGATCTGCTGGGTGGCGATGGCGACGGTGCCCAGCCGGTTGATGAGGATTGCGAAGACGACGAGCGACAGGGTGGACGCGGACCGCTCCACGGCCGAGGGCACAGCCACCCGCACGATGCGCGCGGAGAGGTCCGGGCTGAACCGCCAGAGCGTTCGCCACCGGAGCGCTACGGGTCCTGACCGCACCAGGAGCACGACCAGCAGCCCCGCCGCCTCCGTGAAGCGGGCGACGGAGGAGGCCAGGGCCGCACCGGCCAGGCCCAGCGCGGGGAAGCCGAGGTTGCCGAAGATGAGCAGCCAGTCGAGCACGACGTTGACGGCGTTGGCGACCAGGGCGAGCAGCATGGGGATGCGGGTCTCGCCGACGGCGCGCAGGGCCGCCGACATCGCGCTGAACCAGTAGTGGCCGATCAGTCCCGGAACCAGGACCTGCAGGTAGATCACGCCGTGGGGATACACGTCCGGCGGGGCGCCCATGACCTTCACGATCCACGGCGCGCCGAAGTAGAGCCCGGCCCCGAGCAGCAGGGCAAGCCCGAGCCCCAACCAGGAGGCCGTGCTCGCGGCCCGCTCCACGCCCTCGTCGTCCCGGGCCCCTGCAAGGCGCGACACCACGGCGATGATGCCCACGCCCAGCGCACCCGCGAGGCCGAACGTGAGCCAGAGCGGCTGGGTGGCCACGCCGACGGCGGCGACCGCGTAGGCGCCGACGCGGCCGACGAAGGCCATGTCGACCATCTGCGTGGCCAGGCCGAGCAGCTGCTCCAGCGCCGTCGGCCAGGCGAGATGGATGAGGTCGCGGCGGACTTGCTGACGCAAGCTCCTCTCTCCTTTTCCGTAGTCTGCTGTAGTTGACGGGCACTGTCGTGTGGCACTTGGTAAGGCGCGAGAAAGGACCACCGCGGAGACGGTGGTCATCGCGTATCCGGTGGTAAAGGAAGTTCGACACTCGAACACGTATTCCCTGCATGGCGGTTCGCCGCGGTACACGGCCGGCGCGGATGGGATACGGAGCCGCCGGGGGCGCACGCGTGGACCCCCGGGCTGCGCAGAGCGCAGCCCGGGGGTCTGCAGACCGAGGGTTACGGGTTGTTCCGGACCTGCTCGGCGCTCACCGAGAAGGTGACGGACTCCGCGCTCAACCCCTGGAACGCGTCGGTCGTACCGAGCGGCAGGCTGACCTCGAAGGTGAGGGTCAGGATGTCGCCGGGCTCCAGCTCGATGGCCGGGCCGCGGAAGGGTTCACCCTCCTCATCCAGGAAGTCGCTCAGCCTTCCGGCGGCCACTTCCAGCCCGTACTCATCGGTCACCCGTACGAACAGCTGCTCGGCCAGGGTCGTATCGGCACCCTCGGACATCGTGGCGCTGATCTTGGTCATGCGGGCGGCCAGCGTCCCGACGTTCTGGATCTCAAACCAGCGGACCTGCGTGTCGCCCGGCGCCCACTCGCCGGTGGGGTTCAGCCCCTGGTCGCCGCCCAGGTAGAACATGGGCCCCGGGACGGTGTCGCCGCCGCCGCGCCGGCCGTCAAGCCGGAGGGTGCCGGCCACGAACTCGTGCGAGGACGGGCTCGCCTGGTCGGTCAGCAGGGCCAGCGTGGCCCCGCCTACGCCGAAGGCCGCGATGGTCGCCGCCGTCGCCAGCAGCAGGTGCAACTTCCTCATCTTCATGCCCTCGCCCCCTTACTCCAGCGTGACCGTGATCTGGTTCCGGAGCTTGCGGTTGACGTAGATCTGGATGGTCACGGTGTCGCCCGAACCGAGGCCGTACCGCTGCGGATCGAACTGCACCCGGTAGGTGCCGTCCTCGTAGGTCAGGCCGCCGCCGTTCATCACGAAGGAGGTGACGACCGCGCCGCTCTCGGCATCGAGGATGCGCACCAGGGCCGACGGGTTCTCAGTCGGGGTGCCGTTCACTAGCCAGTGGAACTCGATGACGAACCCTGTCGCCGGCTGCACGGTGTCGAAGTCGTCCGGGAAGACGGCCTCGGCCAGCTCGCTGACCACGATCACGTACGCCTCGTGGACCGTGACGTTGTAGTTGGGCAGGCGCCCCTCGGGATCGTCGAAGTGCACCTTGATCGGGTAGCTGCCCTCCGGCGAGGAGGCCGTAGCGGTGGTCGAGTACCGCACCTGGATCGACTCATCGCCGGCCACCAGGCCCGTCACCGTGCCGGTCAGCTCGGGGTTGTCCTGACCGATCAGCCGGGTGACGGAGTTGGGGGTGACCACGAGATCGGCCTTCTTGATCGGGATGACCAGGTCGGCGAAGGCCGGCGCCTCGTCTTCGCTGCCCTCAAACTGGGCCCGCAGGATGCAGTCTCCCGCCAGGAGCGGCGTCACCGTCGCGGTACCGTTCTCGGTGGGGCCGACCTCGCAGATGTCCTGCGTCAGCGAGCCGATGTGCGCGGACTCGTGCCTGGCGGTCACGGTGAACGGCTGGTCGCCGTAGATCACGCTCTCGGGCCAGTCGACGAAGCCGGTGTCGGCGGGCGTGACGTTGATGCCCACCACCTGCGCACGGCTGCCCTTGGCGTTGAGGTTGTGCAGCAGCAGGATGCCCTTGGAGCCGTTGGCCTGGTAAGCCGCCGCGTCGTAGAAGACTGGCACGCCGTAGCCCGGCAGCGCAACCCACGTCGGCTGACCCATGTACCAGCCGGCGTCGGTGAAGTCCAGGCCGGGGTTGGCCAGGTCGTACTCGTACCACGGCGTCACGTCAATCACGCCGAAGCGGTAGTGCTCGGCCACGACGCGCCACTGGAACTTCGTGTGGGCGCTGCCGAGACCCACGTCGGTTGCCCAGACCGGGAAGATCAGCACGTTGTTGTTGAACAGGCCAGTCTGGACGCTGGAGCCGAGGCCGTTGTTGTTGAGGTAGCAGCCGGACACGACGCAGGCGACCATGACGTCCGTGATCTCCACAGAGCTGCCGGACTGGAAGGCGGCGCGGCTGTTGTACACGTAATAGGTCTGGCTGCTGCCCTCGGGCCGGATCTCCACCTCGTAGAAGACCTCCTGCGCCGGCGTGGACCAGTCGGCGTGGGCGACGATACCGAAGTAGAGCTCAGCGTAATCCAGCGGCAGCCCCCACGAAGCGACGGCCAGCGCATCCGTGGTCACGCCCGCGTACTGGACCACGCCGGTGATCGCGCTCGGCCCGATGCCGGCGGCCTTGTCCAGGGCGTCCACGGAGCCGACGTGCTGCAACTCAAACGGCGTCACGAAGGAGAGGTAATCGTACTGGGTGTCGCCGCCGGTGTTCAGACCGGTGCCAGTCATGGTCACCATGTCATAGCCCCAGGAGCCGGTGAAGGTGAGGCTGTCCTCCACCATCTCGATGTCCGCCGCCGGGCGGGCAGTGACGTAGACGGGCACCCGCAGGGTGGCCGCGGCGCCGGGGGCGCTGTTGATCGGCTTCAGCAGGATGACGCCGCTGTGCTCGGGCAGCCACGCCCGGGTGTAGCCGAACTGGGTCTCCGCGACCGTGGGGTCGTGGGTCGCCCGCATCTGCGAAGCGTCCGCGGTAAGGCGCACCCGGAAGGTGGCGGAGCCGCGGGCCGGAACCGTCACGTCCCCGTCGGGGAAGCTGTACTCCAGCCCCGGAATCTCGGCGAACAGGTCCACGCTGGGCCGGTAGGTCACCGTGCGGTTGGTGTGGTTGACCACCTTCACCCGCCGCTCGAAGGTCGCGTGGTCCACGACCTCGACGGCGCCGAAGGAGACGCTCACCGCACCGGGATCATCGGCGCTGTAGGCGATCACCTGGTTGTCGATGGCCCTGGCCACGTCCACCCGGCCGGCGCCGATGCGGGACTGGCCGTAGCGGTTGCCCTCCCGGCCGAGCTCCTCGTAGAGGTCATGGCCGGCGGTGTTCATCACCAGGGCCTTGATCTCCTCGACGGTCCAGTCGGGGTTCTTCTCCCGGAGCAGGGCCAGGATGCCGGCGACGTGCGGAGCGGCCATCGAGGTGCCGTTGAAGGAGATGCCCTGGTTGCCGCTGCCGGCGCGTGCGGAGAAGATGGAGACGCCCGGCGCCGCGACGTCCGGCTTCAGCGCGTTGCCCTTGCGCGGGCCGCGGGAGCTGAAGTCCGCCAGCGTGTCGATCCGCTCAGGGGTCTCGATCGTGACCGAACCGAGCCACTCGTTGCTCAGGGTGGCCACGACGCCCTTGTCCAGGTTGTCCTTGATGGCCTTGGCGGCCGTGCTGACGGTCAGGATGCTGGGGATGCGGTCGTTGCCCGCGATGGCCGTGGTCAGGAACGGCCCGGGCTCCGCCATGATGATGCCGACGGCGCCGGCATCTGCGGCGTTATTGGCGCGGGCAGCCGAGCCGCACGGGAAGGTGTCGTAGCCCTCGGGCACCCAGTCGACGAAGACGATCTTGCCCTCCAGGGCGCCCGCCGACCACGGGCTGCAGCCGCCGGGGTTGGCCGGGTCGTAGACGACCGGCGCGGTGACGGGCTCGGCCATCGCCAGCCAGTCGTAGTTCTGGCCGACCGTGCCGCCGTAGAGGCCGGCGACCTCAGCCGGGGCGTCAATGCGGAAGCCGTCCACCACGTCCACCGCGTCCACCGCCGCAGCGACGCTGATGGCGCGGGTCGAGGTGCTCGGGCTGCCGGTGATGTAGTAGACATCGCCGGAGTTGCCCGCCGAGATGGCGACCAGGACGCCGGCCAGGGCGGCGTTGTCGGCCGCACGGGCGGTCGGGTCGTCAGGGCCGCCGAAGATGGAGCCCAGCGACAGATTGGCGACGTCCATCCGATCGGAGTAGTCGCCGTCCCCGTTCGGGTCCACAACCCAGTCCAGGGCCTGGATCACGAGGCCGGTGCTGCCTTCGCAGCCGAAGACGCGCAGGGCGTACAGCTCGGCCAGCGGGGCGACGCCCGGCCCAATGCGCATGGAGTCGAGCGGAATGGAGGCATCGTACGGCCCCGTGTAGGTGGTGCCGTCCGCGTTCACACCGTAGCCGGCGATGGTACCGGCCACATGGGTGCCGTGGCCGCCGCCCCGCTCAACCGGGCAGTCCATCGGGTTGGGATCGGGCCGCGGAATGGTCTTCCTCGGGTCGTCGGAGCCGGCGTCATAGTCGTCGCCCGCGAAGTCCCAGCCGCCGACCACCTTCGCGTTGGGGAAGTACTCGTTCAGCTGTGTCGTATCCAGCTCGTAGGCTTCCGGGGTGCCGGGGCCGCCGAAGTTCGTATGGATATAATCGATGCCCGTATCAATAACGGCGACCTTGATCCCCTCGCCCAGAACCCCGAAGTTACGCCAGACCTCGGGCCCGCCGATGAGCGGGACCGAGCCGACGTGGCCGCGCTCGTGCAGCTCCATGACCGAGACGGACTTGACGCCAGGGATGTTGCGGATCATCTCCGCGCCGGCCTCATCCGTGCGGACCGCGAAGCCGTTGAGCACGTTCTTGACCTGGTAGAGCACCTGGACGTTGCTGCCGGCGCTCCTCAGGCTCCGGATCTGCTGGAGGACGGCCTGCTGCTCCCGCTCGAGGCTTTGCAGGTGTGCGCGGGTCATGCTGGCCAGGTTCTGCGCCCGCACGCCTCCCTGAAGGGCCTTGGCCTGCATCTCGACGCCGGAAGGCCCTTCGAGCTCCACGAAGTACTGTCGCACCCCCCTGTCCCTGGTGAGGTCGGTGGTCACCACCCGTTCAGGCTGCGACTTGGTGGTGATGGTGCGCTCTGCCCTGGGTGCCAGCGGCGCCTTCAACTCGGGCAGTTCGGACCGGTCCGGCGTGTCCGCCAAAGCCACGGCCGACCCGGCCGAGAGCAGGACAGAAGCCGCCAGCATGCTGGACAAGAGCTTCTTGCCTACACCCATGCGATACCCCCCCGTTTGCGATAGAGTAGGATCCGGCGTCAGTGTATCCGTTCTATTCGCTCTTTTCAATCACCCGACTGGCAAATTCACCCATGCGGGTGAGCGGAAAGTTTGGCGGTACTGCGGGGGAGCCCATGCTCTCTTTGTCTGACAAGGGTTATAAGAATAACGTCGGATCCGTCCAGGTATAACTGAGTGAGCCATGATAATCCACGTGGGCTACTCCGGCTCGCAATCCGGCCGCAATGCCGAAGACCGCCGCAACCCGTGCGGCGGTCTTCAAGTTCCGGTAATACAAGAGACCGCCGCATCGCCTGCGGCGGTCTCCAAATGAGTTTGGGCAGCGACCTATTCTCCCCCTTGCGGAGTACCTTCGGCCCTGGAGGGCTTAACTTCCGTGTTCGGAATGGGAACGGGTGATCCCCTCCGGCATCGCCACCCAAAACCTTGGAGGTCTTACCCTCAAAACCACACAGTGAACACACACCAGCGAAATCAAGCCCTCGGCCGATTAGTACCGGTCCGCTCCATGCCTTACGGCACTTCCACTCCCGGCCTATCTACCTGGTCATCTTCCAGGGGCCTTACTCCCTTGCGGGATGGGAGATCTCATCTTCGGGCCGGCTTCGCGCTTAGATGCTTTCAGCGCTTATCCGTTCCGGCCATGGCTACCCAGCTGTACCCCTGGCGGGATAACTGGTACACCAGCGGGCCGTCCACCCCGGTCCTCTCGTACTAGGGGCAGATCCCGTCAAATCTCCTCCGCCTGCGATGGATAGGGACCGAACTGTCTCACGACGTTCTGAACCCAGCTCGCGTACCGCTTTAATCGGCGAACAGCCGAACCCTTCGGACCGACTTCAGCCCGAGGATGCGATGAGCCGACATCGAGGTGCCAAACCTCCCCGTCGATGTGGACTCTTGGGGGAGATCAGCCTGTTATCCCCAGGGTAGCTTTTATCCGTTGAGCGACGGCCCTTCCACCCGGAACCGCCGGATCACTAAGCCCGTCTTTCGACCCTGCTCGACCTGTCTGTCTCGCAGTCAAGCCCGCTTCTGCCTTTGCACTCCGCGGATGATTTCCAACCATCCTGAGCGGACCTTTGGGCGCCTCCGTTACCTTTTAGGAGGCGACCGCCCCAGTCAAACTGCCCACCTGGCACGGTCCACGGCCCCGCTCCAGGGGCCTGTGTTAGAACTTCGATGCTGCGAGGGTGGTATCCCAACGGCGCCTCCACCGAATCTGGCGACCCGGCTTCGCAGGCTCCCACCTATCCTGTACACGCACCACCAAAATCCAATGCCAGGCTACAGTAAAGCTCCATGGGGTCTTTCTGTCCAATCGCAGGTAACCTGCATCTTCACAGGTATTGCAATTTCACCGGGTCCCTCGCCGAGACAGTGCCCAAGTCGTTACGCCATTCGTGCGGGTCGGAACTTACCCGACAAGGAATTTCGCTACCTTAGGACCGTTATAGTTACGGCCGCCGTTTACTGGGGCTTCGGTTCAGAGCTTCGGCCTTGCAGCCTGACCCTTCCCCTTAACCTTCCAGCACCGGGCAGGCGTCAGCCAGTATACGTCGCCTTCCGGCTTAGCACTGACCTGTGTTTGTGGTAAACAGTCGCTTGGGCCTCTCCTCTGCAACCCTCCCCCGCTCTGCGGCGTCTCTCCGCTCACGGTTCGAGGGCCATCCTTCTCCCGAAGTTACGGATGCATTTTGCCGAGTTCCTTAGCGAGGGTTCTCCCGCGCACCTGAGGATTCTCTCCCCGCCTACCTGTGTCGGTTTGCGGTACGGGCACCCCGGGTCTCCCTAGCGGCTTTTCTCGGCAGTGTGGCGTCAGGGGCTTCCCTACTTCATTTCGGTCGGCATCGCGTCTCACGTTTAGCCCGGCGGACTTCCCTACCGGGCCACGCTACCCGCTTACCCCGGCTCAACCAGCGGCCGGGTCCCCCTAGCCTCCTGCGTCCCCGCATCGGTCAAGCGACCCGTAGGTGGTACAGGAATGTCGACCTGTTTCCCATCGCCTACGCCATTCGGCCTCGGCTTAGGTCCCGACTGACCCTGAGCGGACGAGCCTTGCTCAGGAATCCTTAGGCTTTCGGTGGACAGGATTCTCACCTGTCTTTTCGCTACTCATACCGGCATTCTCACTTCCATGCGCTCCAGCCGTCCTTCCGGTCGACCTTCGCCGCACATGGAACGCTCCCCTACCACTGCCCTACGGCAGTCCGCAGCTTCGGTGCTCTGCTTAGCCCCGAGTATTTATGGCGCAGCGTCATTCGACCAGTGAGCTGTTACGCACTCTTTCAATGATGGCTGCTTCTAAGCCAACATCCTGGTTGTCTCTACAACGCCACATCCTTGACCACTTAGCAGAGACTTGGGGACCTTAGCTGGCGGTCTGGGCTGTTTCCCTCTTGACGACGGACCTTAGCGCTCGCCGTCTGACTGCCGGCCATACTTGCTGGCATTCGGAGTTTGACTGGGTTCGGTAACCGATAGGGCCCCTAGCCCAATCAGTGCTCTACCTCCAGCAAGCTTCTCTGCCGACGCTAGCCCTAAAGCTATTTCGGGGAGAACCAGCTATCTCCCGGTTCGTTTGGCTTTTCACCCCTATCCACAGCTCATCCGACAGTTTTTCAACACTGACCGGTTCGGGCCTCCACGAGGTCTTACCCCCGCTTCACCCTGGCCATGGATAGATCACCGGGTTTCGGGTCTACAGCCACTGACTACGCCCTCTTCAGACTCGCTTTCGCTTCGGCTCCGGGCCTGAGGCCCTTAACCATGCCAGTGACCGTAACTCGCCGGTTCATTCTTCAATAGGCACGCACTCACCCACGTACGGGGCTCGTACTGCTTGTAGGCACACGGTTTCAGGGTCTCTTTCACTCCGCTCCCGCGGTGCTTTTCACCTTTCCCTCACGGTACTGGTTCACTATCGGTCGCCAGGCGTATTTAGCCTTGGAGGGTGGTCCCCCCGGATTCCCACGGGATTCCTCGTGTCCCGTGGTACTTGGGATCCGCCAAGCGGTCCTTCACCTTTCGCCTACAGGGCTATTACCTTCTGTGGCCGGCCTTTCCAGACCTGTTCAGCTAGGCTCAGGAGCATCGCTTCATCGGCGTCCCGCAACCCCAGCCCCGGTTACCCGGAACTGGTTTAGGCTCCTCCCCGTTCGCTCGCCGCTACTGAGGGAATCTCGGTTGATTTCTTTTCCTCGCCCTACTGAGATGTTTCAGTTCGGGCGGTGCCCTCCTCACAGCCTATGGATTCAGCTGTGGGTGACTGGCCATTACGCCAGCCGGGTTGCCCCATTCGGAGATCCCCGGATCTACGCCTGCTTGCGGCTCCCCGAGGCTTATCGCAGCTTGCCACGTCCTTCATCGGCGCCTGGCGCCCAGGCATCCGCCGTGTGCCCTTTCCAGCTTGATTTCGCTGTCAGCGCTTCCCGCGCTGTGCGTCCACTGTGCAGTTTTCAAGGTACGACCTGCGGACCAGGAGCTCTGAGTATACCGGTCTCACCGGCCCCTCACAACCCACAAGTCCCGGAAGGTGAGGAAGTCCAAGAAGTGGCCGCCCGAAAAGGCGGTCCTCTCGAACCCTCAAAACCAGACAGTGCAGATCGGTCGCCTTGCAAGCCGTCAGCTTGCCTCGACCCGCTTCCGCAAGCCGAGGATCGACCTAGGAGTCCTTCCCCTTTCCGGGGAAGCTGTCTCCTTAGAAAGGAGGTGATCCAGCCGCACCTTCCGATACGGCTACCTTGTTACGACTTCACCCCAGTCACCGGCCCCACCTTCGGCGGCTGCCTCCCTTGCGGGTTAGCTCACCGACTTCGGGTGTTGCCAGCTCCCATGGTGTGACGGGCGGTGTGTACAAGGCCCGGGAACGTATTCACCGCGGCATGCTGATCCGCGATTACTAGCAACTCCGACTTCACGCAGGCGAGTTGCAGCCTGCGATCCGAACTGAGACCGCCTTTTGCGATTCCCTCCCCCTCGCAGGTTCGGCTCGCTCTGTGACGGCCATTGTAGCACGTGTGTAGCCCAGGACATAAGGGGCATGATGATTTGACGTCATCCCCACCTTCCTCCGGTTTGTCACCGGCAGTCTCGCATGAGTGCCCGGCTTTACCCGCTGGCAACATGCGACAGGGGTTGCGCTCGTTGCGGGACTTAACCCAACATCTCACGACACGAGCTGACGACAACCATGCACCACCTATCTCACCGTTCCTCTCATTAGAGAGGCACTCCCGCATCTCTGCAGGATTCGGTGGATGTCAAGCCCTGGTAAGGTTCTACGCGTTGCTTCGAATTAAACCACATGCTCCGCTGCTTGTGCGGGCCCCCGTCAATTCCTTTGAGTTTCAACCTTGCGGCCGTACTCCCCAGGCGGAGCGCTTAATGCGTTAGCTACTGCACGAGGGGGGTCGATACCCCTCACACATAGCGCTCATCGTTTACGGCTAGGACTACCAGGGTATCTAATCCTGTTTGCTCCCCTAGCTTTCGCGCCTCAGCGTCAGTGACTCCCCAGGCAGCCGCCTTCGCCACTGGTGTTCCTCCCGATCTCTACGCATTTCACTGCTACACCGGGAATTCCACTGCCCTCTAGAGCACTCAAGCCCGCCAGTTTCAGAGGCACCCCCGGGGTTGAGCCCCGGTCTTTCACCCCTGACTTAACAGGCCGCCTACACGCCCTTTACGCCCAGTAATTCCGGACAACGCTCGCCCCCTACGTATTACCGCGGCTGCTGGCACGTAGTTTGCCGGGGCTTCCTCGCCTGCTACCGTCAAACCCCGCCCATTTCCTGACAGGGCCCTTCTTCGCAGGCAACAGAGCTTTACAACCCGAAGGCCTTCTTCGCTCACGCGGCGTTGCTGCATCAGCCTTTCGGCCATTGTGCAAAATTCCCGACTGCTGCCTCCCGTAGGAGTCTGGGCCGTGTCTCAGTCCCAGTGTGGCCGGTCGCCCTCTCAGGCCGGCTACCCATCGTCGCCTTGGTGGGCCGTTACCCCGCCAACCAGCTAATGGGCCGCGGACCCCTCCTCTGCCAGCGCCACTGACTCCAGCGCCTTTTCTCCCAAACCCATGCGGGTCCGTGAGCTTATCCGGTATTAGCAGGCCTTTCGGCCTGTTATCCCAGAGCAGAGGGCAGGTTATCCACGTGTTACTCACCCGTCCGCCGCTGGGTCTCAGGGCCGAAGCCCCGAAACCCCGCTCGACTTGCATGTCTTAGGCACGCCGCCAGCGTTCGTCCTGAGCCAGGATCAAACTCTCCGTGGAAAGCTTGATGTTGGCTCCTTGGAATACCGGCTCGCTCGGCTTCCCTCTCTGCACTGTCCAGTTTTCAAGGTTCGAGATCTCGCTGCCGTCAGGCGACAGCTTCACCAGTTTAGCAATCTCCCGGCTCCGTGTCAACCGGCCAGTTGATTCCATCCGGCCGGCGGCTCCGCAAACCGGAGATTGCACCTGCGCCATCGGCGCAGAGTGGACGAGGCCACCCGAAGGGCGGCCTCGCCCTTGCTGGCGGAGGCGACGGGATTCGAACCCGCGATCTCGGCCGTGACAGGGCCGCATGTTAGGCCTCTACACCACGCCTCCGTAGGTATGCGACTGGAAACATCCCGCCCCGGCGCCGTAGATGACGCCTTCGGGCGTGCGCTCCTGGAAGCGCCCTGCGGCGCTTCCGGCCAGCGTCAGCCTCAACGGCAGGCGTCTTCGGAAGGAGCTGCCGCCCACTTCCTCCAGACACCTTGGTGCGCGGTAGAGGGATCGAACCTCTGACCTCATGAACGTCAATCATGCGCTCTCCCAACTGAGCTAACCGCGCATTAGAAGACGGTGGCAGTCACCTACCACCGCGCTGGTGGAGCTAAGGGGAGTCGAACCCCTGACCTCTTGAATGCCATTCAAGCGCTCTCCCAACTGAGCTATAGCCCCACGAACTGGAGCGGGTTACGAGACTCGAACTCGCGACCTCCACCTTGGCAAGGTGGCGCTCTACCAACTGAGCTAAACCCGCAGCTGGCTCCGGCAGTAGGATTCGAACCTACAACCCTCCGGTTAACAGCCGGATGCTCTACCGTTGAGCTATGCCGGAATCCTTGGTTGGGGATCTAGGATTCGAACCTAGACTACCTGATCCAGAGTCAGGCGGGCTACCGTTACCCCAATCCCCAGCGAGATCGATGGCGGAGAGGGTGGGATTCGAACCCACGGTGGCTCATCACCACACCGCTTTTCGAGAGCGGCACCTTAAACCCCTCGGACACCTCTCCGAAGGAAAATGGTGACCCCAAGGGGATTCGAACCCCTGTTTGCGCCGTGAGAGGGCGCCGTCCTAGACCTCTAGACGATGGGGCCAAAAATGGTGGACCGCGTAGGACTCGAACCTACAACCTGCCGATTAAGAGTCGGATGCTCTACCAATTGAGCTAGCGGTCCGTCCAGTAGTGTAGCAGGTATTTGAGCCGTTGTGAAGACCCAAATTGGCGGAGAGGGTGGGATTCGAACCCACGGTACGGTTTCCCGTACACAGCATTTCCAATGCTGCACCTTAAACCACTCGGACACCTCTCCGGAACCTGGTGGAGCTAAGGGGATTCGAACCCCTGACCTCGTGAGTGCGATTCACGCGCTCTCCCAACTGAGCTATAGCCCCACGATGCGGTTGCACCACGAAGGATGCAAACAGCTTAATCAGTTTAGCAATCTCCCGGGAATCTGTCAACCGACCAGTTCGTACCGACCGGCGCCCGGGCAGACAACTTCGGAAGCGGCCTGCGCCGCTTCCGAAGTCCCGTTGGTTGCGGGGGAGGGATTTGAACCCTCGACCTCCGGGTTATGAGCCCGACGAGCTACCTGGCTGCTCCACCCCGCGGTGTTCGGTTGACGGCGGGACGGGCGCTGCGCCGTCCAGCGGCCGTGACCCGGCCCCGACAGTGAGGTATTGTAACAGCTCCGTCCGCCGCCGTCAACCAGGGAATTCATGGCAAATCTGTTCTAAAAACTCTGCTCCAGTTCGTCCACCAGCGATCCGACAAACGCGACCGCGGCACGAATCGGCTCCGGAGTGGAGAGGTCGACGCCCGCCATCTGCGCCAGCTCCAGCGGCTTCCGCGTGCCGCCGGCCTTCAGCACGCGGAGCCAGCGCTCCACCGCCGGCTGCCCCTCGTCACGGATGGCCTGCGCGACCGCGGTCCCGACGGTCAGGCCAGCCGAGTACGTGTACGGGTACAGCCCCATGTAGTAATGGGGCTGACGCATCCAGGTCAGCCTGGCATCGTCGTCGATCTCGACCTCGCCGCCCCAGAACTCCTCCAGGATCCGGCCCTTCGTCTCCGACAGGGTAACGGCCGTGATGGGCGTACCGGCCTCGGCCAGGGCGTAGATCCGCCGCTGCAGCTCGCCCTCCAGCAGATGGCGCACGAAGTTGTGATGGTACGTGGCCAGCAGCTGCATGATCACCCACCGGCGCATGCGGGGGTCGGCCGTGCCGCGCATGATATGCTGCCCGACCAGCAGCTCGTTGATCGTCGACGGCGCTTCGATGAAGAACGTCGACGGGCGGAAGTTCAATACCGACTGGTTCCGCTGGGCCAGCGTCAGGTGGCAGGCGTGCCCCAGCTCATGCGCCAGCACCAGGACGTTGCGCATGGTATCGGCCCAGGAGATCAGGATGTACGGGTGGGCGCCATACGGGGACGAACAGAACGCGCCGGTGGACTTCCCGACGTTGTCGCACCAGTCGATCCAGCGGTCCGTCAGCGCGGTGCGGACGATGTCGATGTACTCGTCACCGAGCACAGCCAGCCCGTCGAGGATGATCTGCGCGCCCTCGGCGAAGGTAACGCCCGGGTTGTACCCGGGATCCAGCGGCGCCTCGATGTCGCAGTACAGCAGCCGGTCCAGCCCCAACACCCGCCTGCGCAGCCGGGCGTACCGCCGCATGTGCGGGGCCAGCTCGGCCTGGATGACGTCCAGGATGTTGTGGTAGACGTCGATGCTGACCTCCTGCGGGTGCAGCAGCATGTGGGTCGCCGACTCGTAGCCCCTGAGCCGCGCCAGGACCACGTTCTTCTTCACCTCTGCGGCGAACGCCGCGGCCAGGGTGTGCTGGTACCGGCGCAGCCCGGCGGAGAAGCTGCGGAAAGCGGCCCGCCGGGTCTCGACGTCGGCCGAGCGCTCCAGCCGTTCCTCGTATGTGGCGAAGGATACCGGCACCGACTCGCCGTCCACTTCAATAGGGTCGAAGCGCATATCGCCGGCCTTGACCTGGTTGTAGATGACGTACGGCGCGCCGGTGACCTCGATCAGGGCGGCGAGCGCCGATTCGGTCTCCGGGTGCAGGGTATGGGGCCGCATGGCCAGGACCTGCTCCAGCCAGCGCCGGAATGGCGCGAGGCCGGGCTCCTCGGCCAGGTATCGCTCCACCGTGCCCTCGGGCAGGGCCAGGAGCTCCGACTGCAGGAAAGCGAAAGCCGCGCCCATCTGCGCCATCAGAGCCTGCCCTTTGGCGCGCACCGCCTGGTTCTTCGGGTTGGACCCATCTTCGGAGAACCGCAGGCTGGCGTAGGCGCCGGCCCGAGTCAGCCGCTCCCGCAGCCGCTCGTACTCCGTCAGGCAGCTGAGCAGCACGGATGCGCCCTCGCCCAGCCGGCCCCGGTACTGGGTGACCCGGGACGCGTCGGCGGCGATGGCCTCCAACTCCCGCTCCCAGTCGGCCTGCGTGGGGAAAAGATCGCTCAGACGCCAGGTCTGCTCCACCGGAACCTCGGCCCGTGTCAGTCTCCGCGTCACGCTAGGCTTGCTCCTTTCTTCACCAGATGCCATCTCTCAACCAATCTTCGTCGCCGGGCGGCCTATTGCCTGCCCCTGCGACCCCATCGGCGAACCCATCCCCGGGCCTGCGCCGCCGGGGCTGCCCTACGGCAGCCGAACCGCGAAATGCAGATGCCACACCCGTCTGTAAACGCAGACGAGCCGCGAATACAATGGCTGTAATTGGCGTTTCCGGGGAGGGATCTGCGCTTGCGGAGGCTGTCGGCTCTAACCCTGGTGCTCCTCCTGGCCGCGGCCGCCCTGGCGGGCTGTGTGCGCCTGGAACTGAACCTGCGGGTGAACCCGGACGGCACGGGCGAGAAGGAGATCATCGCCGCCATCGACCGGGAGTTCCTGGCGGTGGCGGCAGCCATGCGCGCCAGGGACCCGCTGGCCCGGTTGGAGGCGGAGCTCCGGGAGGATCCGAAGGCGACGGTAACCCGCTACCAGCTGGGGGACATGGTCGGTTTCAGGGCGGTGGCGCCGTTCCGGAATGAGTTGATCCTGAATGACGAGACCTGGAAGGGCCACTTCCTGATCCGAGACCGCATCTTCTGGCGCGACTACACACTGGATCTGGAGACGCTCCTGGACATGGCGGAACTGGACGCGGTGGCGGCCTCCTTCGACTCGCCCGTGGACTTTCGCGTGTCCGTAGAGCTCCCGGCCCGCATCGGGGAGACCAACGGCGAACTGGACCCCTCGGGCCGCAAGGTGACGTGGACGCTGATCCCCGGCCGCCGCGACCATCTGGTGCTCACGGCGCGCCAGTACCTGTACGGGCGCATCGCCGCAGCGGGGGCCGCAGCCCTGGCCGCGGCCGTCGGCCTGGCTTTCGGCATCCGGCGGGGGCAGCGCCGCCGGCGGCCGGTCGGCGGGATCGGACAGGCTAAGACCTGAGCCGCCCGGTCGGCGGGACCGCGGCGCCAGGCCGGACCGGGACAGGAGCACGCGTGGAATGGAGCGAATTATCAAGGTCTGTCCTGATCTTTGGCTGCCCGGAGGTGGCGCTGTGCCTACCCGTATTCTGCTTCTCTCCGCCGACTTCGGCTCCGGCCACCTGGCCGCCGCCACCGCCATCGCCGCGGCCTGCCGCAGCCTGTCGGCTGACTGCGAGGCCGTCGTGGTCCAGTGCCGCAGCCCGCTGCTCGGGCTGGTCGGGCGCGCCTACCTCTGGCAGATCCGGCACACGCCCGATCTCTACCGGCAACTCTATCGGCTGCCGCCCGGACGGCCGCTGCGCCGGCTCGTCATCCGCGTCCTCAGCGGGCCGGTGCGGCGCGCCCTGCAGCAGTACAACCCCGACGTGGTCGTCGGCACCCACCCGTTTCCCGCCGGCGCCGCGCTTCACCTTCTGAACCGATCCTGGCCGAAGCGGGTGCCCGTGGTGATGGCCCTGACCGACTTTGCGCCCCACGGGTTCTGGATCTGGCCCGGCGTGGCGCGCTACTTCACGGCGTCCGAGCAGGCGGCCCGCGAGCTGGTCCGCCGTGGGGCGGACGCCGCCGCCGTGCGGGCGACCGGCATTCCGGTTCGCATGGCGCTGGCCGCGGACGGCACCGGGGCGGACCGCACCGCCGGCCCGACCGCCGGTTCGTCTTCCTCCGGCGTACGTCGGGTTCTTGTCATCGGCGGCGGCCTGGGCCTCGGGCCCATTGCCGCGGCGGTGGACGCCCTCCTGTCGCTGCCGCGCCCGGACCTGCGGGTCACGGTGATCTGCGGGCGGAACGAGGCGCTGCTGGATCAGATCCGCCGGCGCCACGGCAGCGACGCCCGCCTCACGGCCCTCGGCTTCACGGACCAGGTCCTCGACCATATGCGCGAGGCCGACCTCCTGGTCACCAAGCCCGGCGGGATCACCTGCGCCGAGGCACTGGCCCTGGGCCTGCCGATGCTGCTCCTGGACCCCCTCCCCGGCCCCGAGGAGGAGAATGCCGCGTACCTGGCGGGTTCCGGCGCGGCCCGGGTCGTGGGGGTGAAGCGGCTGGCGGGGGCGGCGGACGACCTGCTGTTCCGCCGGCCGGAGCGGCTCGCCGCCATGGCCGCCGCCGCCAGGCAGGCCGGCCATCCCGCCTCGGCCCTGGCCATCGCCGCCGAGGTCCTGGCGCTGGCCGACGCCCCGCGCGCTCAAGTCGCGGGGATAACCCCTTCATCTTAACCGAACCTTAACATCGATAAGCTACAGTGAAGATGGCACGTGCAACCTTGGGCGAGAGGTGACGCAAGACACCATGGCTGTGCTTCGCAGTCGCCCGCTGGCGGCCATCCTGCTCGCGGCAACGCTGCTCCTCGCCGGCTGTGGCAGCCGCCCGCAGGCCGATCCCAACGACCCCCTGGCGGGGACCATCACGGCCAGCGGCTCCACCGCCCTCCTGCCGCTCGCCTCGCTGGCGGCTGAGATCTTCATGGAGGAGCACCTCAACGTGACGGTGAACGTCAGCGGCGGCGGCTCGTACAACGGCCTGCAGCAGGTGGCGGTCGGCGCCGTGGACATCGGCAACTCCGACATCCCGGCCACCGGGGAGCTGGCCGACGTGCTGGTGGAGCACCGGGTCGCCATCGCCCCGTTCGTCATCATCGTCCACCCCGAGAACCCCGTGGACGGGCTGACGATGGAGCAGCTGGCCGGGATCCTCCGGGGCGAGATCACCAACTGGCAGGAGGTCGGCGGTCCCGACCTGGAGATCGTGGTCGTCAGCCGGCAGCAGTCGTCGGGTTCGCGGGCGACCATCGTGGAGAAGGTGCTGGCCGGCGAAGGCGACATCTCGCCCCAGGCCCTGGTGCAGGACTCCAACGGCAAGGTGGTGACCACCGTGCAGTATACCCCCGGGGCCATCGGCTACATCGACGCGTCCTATCACCGGCCGTCGAAGGTGAAGGCCCTGGCGCTGGACGGCGTCGCCTACTCCCCGGACGCCGTGCTGGAGGGTCGGTGGCCGATCTGGACCTACGAGTATATGTACACCAAGGGGGAACCTGCCGGGCTTGCGCGCGCGTTCCTGGAGTTCGTGCTGAGCCCCGAGTTCCAGGAGGAGTACGTGGCGGAGCTGGGCTTCGTGCCCATCACCCGGGAGACTGCCCGCTGAGCCGACCGCGGCCCCTGTGCGTCGGAGGTGTTCCCTGTGCCCGAGCGGATTCTCGTCGTCGATGATGAGCCCTCGATCCTCGAACTGGTCGCGTACAACTTGCGCCGGGCGGGCTTCGAAGTGCTGACCGCGGACAACGGCGAGGACGGGCTGCGCATCGCCCGGGAGGAAGAGATCGACCTGGTGATCCTGGACGTGATGCTGCCCGGGATCGACGGATTCGAGGTCCTGCGCGCCCTCCGCCGCCACTCCGAACTGCCGGTGCTGATGCTCACCGCCCGGGGCGAGGAGATCGACCGGGTGGTGGGGTTCGAGATCGGCGCCGACGACTACGTGACCAAGCCGTTCAGCCCCCGGGAGCTGACCGGGCGGGTGAAGGCGATCCTCCGCCGGGCGCGCAGAAGTGCGGAACCCCAGGACCAGGACACGCTGGTCCTCGGGCCGCTCACCATCAACTTCGCAAGCTACGAGGTCCTGCGCGACGGCCGGCGCGTGGACCTCACCCCCACCGAGTTCCAGATCCTGGGCGTCCTTGCCCGGTCCCCGGGCCGGGTGTTCACCCGGGACGAGCTGGTGGACCGGGTGATGGGCCCGGACTTCTACGGCGACGTCCGCACCGTGGACGTGCACATCCGGCACCTCCGGGCCAAGCTGGAGGAAAACCCCTCCGAGCCCAGGCTGATCGAGACGGTGCGGGGCGTCGGCTACCGGTTCGCCGGGCCGAGGCGCAGGTAGGGCGGTGGCGCAGATGAGGCGTCCGTATCGCCCGGCGCTCCTCTGGTTCGCCCTGCCGCCGGCCGCGGGGGTGACCGTCGCCCTGGCCTACGCGGCCTCCGGCCGCCTGGAGGCGGCGCTCGCCCGGGGGCCGAGGGCGCTGGATCTGGCCGTATGGCTGGCGCTGCTGGCCGCCCTGCTGATCCCGCCGGTCTACGGATACCGGGAGGCCAGCGGGTTGGCGCGCACCGCCGAGCGCCGCGCGGACGCCGCGCACCGTGAAGCCCGGCGGGCCGCCCAGGAACGGCTGGACCGGCTCCTGGCGGAGAAGGCCCAGATGGACCTGATCCTCCAGCACATGGCCGACGGCATCCTGCTGCTGGACGAGCGCCGGCGCATCGTGCTCGTCAACCCCGCCGCCGAACGCATGCTGGGCGTCTCCCGGCACGAGGCGCTGGGGCGGGACCACCTGGAGGTCACCCACCACTTCGAGCTGGACGAGCGGCTGGCCCGGGTGCTGGCCACCGGCCGGCCCGAGGCGCTGGAGATCCGCCGGGCGCACCCGCAGGAGCAGATCCTGGAGGCCCGCCTCGCCCTGGCGCCCAGCGGGGGCGAGCGCGGCGTGCTGGTCATGCTTCGTGACATCACCCGGTCCCGCCAGCTGGAGCAGATGCGCACGGAGTTCGTCGCCAACGTCACCCACGAGCTCCGCACCCCCCTCACCTCCATCCAGGGGTTTGCGGAAACGCTGCTGGAGGGCGCGCTGGACGAGCCGGAAACGGCCCGCCACTTCGTCGAGATCATGCTCCGGGAGAGCCGCCACCTGGGCGCGTTGATCGACGAGCTCCTGGACCTCTCCCGGGTGGAGTCGGGCAAGTTCCGCATGCAGCGGCGGCCCACCGTCCCGGCCGAACTCATCGCCGCCACCGCCGCGCGGTTCGCCCAGAAGGCCGAGCGGGCTGGGGTTCAGTTGGTGACCGAGGCGCCCGATGGGCTGCCCCTGATCAACGGCGACCCCGACCGGCTGGTCCAGGTGCTGAGCAACCTGGTGGAGAACGCCATCAAGTACACCCCGGCGGGTGGCCGCATCACCCTCTCTGCCCGGCGGGACGGGGACGGCGTCCGGATCGCGGTCGCGGACACGGGCGCGGGCATCCCGCAGGCGGACCTGGGACGGATCTTCGAGCGGTTCTACCGGGTGGACAAGGCCCGCTCCCGGGCCACCGGCGGCACCGGGCTGGGGCTGGCGATCGCCAAGCACATCGTGGAGGCCCACGGCGGCACCATCGGCGTGGAAAGCGAAGTGGGCAAGGGCAGCACCTTCACCGTGATCCTGCCCGCCCTCACCGGGCCCGAGTAGACCGGGCAGACTGCGAAAAGGATATGACCACCGACGGAGGAGGGGTTCGATGGACCGGGTGCGCACCGCAGACCGGCTGGCGCGGGCCGTGCTCACCGGCTGCGCGGTCCTGGTCGCCCTGCTGATCGCCGCCATCCTGCTCTTCGTGGGGTCCGAGGGGCTGCGGCTGTTCGCGGACGTCTCTCCGCTGGAGTTCTTCCTCAGCCCCGTCTGGAACCCGCCCCTGGGCCGGTTCGGGGCGCTGCCCTTCATGGCGGGCTCGCTGGCGGTCACGGGCATTGCGCTGCTGATCAGCGCCCCGCTGGGGCTCGCCGGCGCCATCTTCATGTCCAAGGTCGCCCCCGGCTGGATGCGCCACGTGCTCCGCCAGGCCTCCAACCTCTTCGTCGGCATCCCGTCGGTGGTCTACGGCTACGTGGGCATGACGCTGCTGGTGCCCTGGGTGCGGAACCACCTGGGCGGGCAGGGCTTCGGCGTGCTGGTGGCCGGGATTGTTCTCGCTGTCATGGTCCTGCCCACCATCATCGGGATGTCCGAGGACGCGCTGCAGGCGGTGGACGCCGCGATCGAGGAGGGATCGCTGGGTCTGGGCGCGACCCGGTGGCAGACGATCTGGAACGTGACCCTCCCCGCGGCCCGGCCCCGGATTCTCGCGGCCATCATCCTGGCCTTCGCCCGGGCATTCGGCGAGACGACCGCGGTGCAGATGGTGATCGGCAACTCGCCGGTGCTGGTGCGGTCGCTGACCAAGGGCACCGCGACGCTGACCTCGCAGATCATCATGGAGATGGGCCAGACGCCGCCGGGATCGCCCTGGAACCGGGCGCTCTTCATGATGGCCTTCGGCCTCCTGGTGGTCTCGCTGCTCATGATCCTGCTGGTCCGCTGGGTCAGCAACCGGGGGGTGGCCCGCTGATGACCCGACAGCAGATCGCCGACCGGGTGGCCACGGCCGTGCTCTGGGCGGCGGGCATCCTCATCCTGCTCATCCTGGCCGGCTTTCTCCTGCCGATCCTCATCGAGGGGCTGCCCGTCGTCGACTGGCAGTTCCTCACCACCCGCTCCAGCGCCTACCGGGCCGGCGGCGGTGTGGGGGCGCAGCTCTTCAACACGATCTACATCACCGGCCTGTCGCTGCTCTTCTCCCTCCCCGTCGGGGTGGGCGCCGGGATCTACATGGCCGAGTACGCCAAGCCCGGGCGCATGACGGATCTCATCCGGCTCTCCGTGGAGGCCCTGGCCTCGGTTCCCTCCATCGTGCTGGGGCTGTTCGGCATGATCCTCTTCGTCAACTACATGGGCTGGGGCTTCACCATCCTGGGCGGAAGCCTGAGCCTGGCGCTGCTTAACCTGCCGGTCCTGGTGCGCAACACGGAGGAGGCGGTACGCGCCGTGCCCCAGTCCTACCGGGAGGGCTCCCTGGGCCTGGGCGCGACCCAGTGGCAGACCATCTCCCGGGTAGTGCTGCCCAGCGCCCTGCCAGGCATCCTCACCGGCCTGACGCTTGTGGCGGGCCGCGCCCTGGGCGAGACGGCCGTGCTGATCTACACCGCCGGCGTCACCGCCTCCCGCCACTTCCCGAACCCGGACCTGATGATCGCCGGCGAGACACTGGCCGTGCGCATCTGGTCGGTGACCTCGGAGGGGCTGGTGCCCGACGCGGACCGGATCGCAATGGGCGCCTCCGCCCTGTTGATCCTGCTGGTGCTCTTCGTCAACTTCCTGATCGCCCTGCCGCTGTACCGGTACCGGCGGCGCATGCGGTAGACCCGAAGGAGGCTGACCCGACGGTGAGCGAGACGATACGGATGCGCGCCGAGGGCGTGGACCTGTACTATGGCAGCTACCGGGCCCTGCGGTCGATCAGCCTGGAGATCCCGGCCAACCGGGTCACGGCCCTGATCGGCCCCTCGGGCTGCGGCAAGTCCTCCTTCCTGCGCTGTCTCAACCGGATGAACGACCTCATCCCGGGCGCCCGGGTCGAGGGCACCATCACCCTGGACGGCGCGGACATTTACGCCCCCGGCGTGGACGTGGTGGCCCTCCGCCGGCGGGTGGGCATGGTGTTCCAGCGGCCCAACCCCTTCCCCATGTCGATCTATGACAACGTGGCGTACGGCCCCCGGATCCACGGCGAGCGGCGCAAGGCGGTGCTGGACGAGATCGTGGAGCAGTCGCTCCGGGGGGCGGCGCTCTGGGACGAGGTGAAGGACCGGCTGCACCGGTCGGCCCTGGGCCTCTCCGGCGGCCAGCAGCAGCGGCTCTGCATCGCCCGGTCCCTCGCGGTGAAGCCGGAGGTGCTGCTCATGGACGAGCCCGCCTCAGCCCTGGACCCCATCTCCACGGCCAAAATCGAGGAGCTGATCCGGGAACTCAGGGCCCAGTACTCCATCGTCATCGTGACCCACAACATGCAGCAGGCCGCCCGCATCTCCGACTACACGGCCTTCTTCCTGTCGGGCGAGCTGATCGAGCACGGCCCGACGGGTACCATCTTCACCAACCCCAAGGACCAGCGCACGGAGGACTACATCACCGGCCGGTTCGGCTGAGCGGAAGGAGGTTGTGCGCCGTGGCTCCCCGTTCTGCGTTCGACGAGCAGCTCGCCCACCTGCAGCGGGACATGCTGCGCATGGCGGTCTTCGTGGGCGAGGCGATCGAGAAGGCGGTGCAGTCCCTGCAGAAGGCGGACCGGAACCTGGCCCGGGCGGTGGTCGACGGCGATGAGGTGGCCGATCGGATGGCCATCGACCTGCAGCAGCGCTGCCTCCAGCTGATGGCCCTGCAGCAGCCGATGGCGCGCGACCTCAGGGCCGTCGGCACCGTGCTGAAGGTCGTCACCGACCTGGAGCGCATGGCCGACCACGCGACCGACATCGCCAAGGTGGTCCTCCGGCTCGAAAGGCCGGTGCCGCAGGGGCTGCTCTTCGACATCCCCCTCCTCGCCCGGCGGGTCCAGGAGATGAACCGGGAAGCCCTGGACGCCTGGGTGCAGGGCGACTCCGACCGCGCCCGGCGCATGACCCGACGGGACGACGAGATCGACCGGCTCTACCGCAAGGTCTTCGACGACCTGCTGCAGGCCATGCAGTCCGACCCGAAGGCCGTCCGGCCCGCCGTCTACCTGCTCCTGGTCGCCCACTACCTGGAGCGCATCGGCGACCACGCCACCAACCTGGGCGAGTGGACGATCTACCAGGAAACCGGCGAGCTGCAGGACCTGAACGGATAGATCGAGTAGGAGGGGGCGGCTAGCCCCCGTCCTCTCACACCACCGGACATGCGGGTCCGCATCCGGCGGTTCGCCAGGATTGACGAGTCGCTTCATAGCATTCGGTCAGGCTTATCAGCCCCTGGGCACGCCAGTAGGCGTCGCCCAGGGCGCTGTTTAGTGGGCCACCTGCCATCCGCCACGGGCCTTTGCGGCTGTTGGCGAGTTGGTAGACTACCCATTCGGGCAAACCGAGGGCGCGTAACTCCCGAAAGCGCGTGCGTACACGCTTCCACTGCCTCCATACGCATGCTCGCAGCCGACGCTTCAGCCATCCTTCGAGTCTTTCAAAGGCTGACCTGGCATCGGAGAGCGCATAGTACCCAACCCAGCCCCGCAAGTAGGCATTCAGGCACCGGATTCGGTCCTCCATGCTCTGGCTGCGGTTGCGGTCCGTCAGCGTGCGGAGCTTGTCCTTCACGCGTTTCAGGCTCTTCGGGGCCAGCCGGATGCGCACTCCCCGGTGCTTGTAGAAGCTAAACCCGAGGAACTGCCGCTTCCACGGCCGGTCCACTGCGCTCTTCTCCTCGTTGACCTTCAGCCGTAACCGCTCCTGCAGGAAGTGGCGCACGCTCCTGTAGACCCGTTCTCCCGCCCGCTTGCTGCGGACGTAGATGTTGCAGTCATCGGCGTACCGGACAAAGTGGTGGCCACGGCGCTCCAGCTCCTTGTCGAGGTCATCCAGCAGGATGTTCGCCAGCAGCGGACTCAGCGGGCCGCCCTGCGGCGTCCCTTCCTCCGTCGCCACGACTACCCCGTTCAGCATGACCCCAGCCTGTAAGTACCGCCGGATCAGCCGCAGCACACGCTTATCCGTTACCCGCCGCGCCACGCGGGCCATCAGCACGTCGTGGTTGACCCGGTCGAAGAACTTCTCCAGGTCCATGTCCACGACCCAGTCGTACCCTTCCTCCACG
The DNA here is from genome assembly GCF_000009905.1 of Symbiobacterium thermophilum IAM 14863. GTDB lineage: Bacteria > Bacillota > Sulfobacillia > Symbiobacteriales > Symbiobacteriaceae > Symbiobacterium > Symbiobacterium thermophilum. The sequence continues at coordinate 829,931 of NC_006177.1, read as the reverse complement.
TACTGACGTGCCTTCCTGACCGCATCATGACCCCGCCGCCCCGGCCGAAAGCCGTAGCTGGATTCGGAGAATGTCGGGTCAAAGATCGGCGTCAGTACTTGCAGGAGTGCCTGTTGGATCAGGCGGTCCATCACGGTGGGAATCCCCAGCATCCGCTTGCCGCCGCCCGGTTTCGGGATTTCGACCCGGCGGACTGGCTGCGGTCTGTAGGTCCCCTGGAGCAGTTCCTCACGGATGCGGCTCCACTCCACGCGAATCTGGTCCCGCAGCCGTTCGGTGGGGACACCGTCCACGCCGGGAGCGCCTCCGTTCCGCTCCACCCGTTTCAGGGCGGCCAGCATGTTCTCCCTGGCCACCACCTGCTCCATCAGGTTGCTGTGCTCCCCGCGGGGTGACGTTCCGTCTTGTGCCGGCTGCCCACTCCGCCCTCTCGCCGTCCCTTGCGGCTTCACCGCTACCTCCGGCGAGCAGGTCCCGTTCGGGGTCTTCTGCGTTTGTCGCGGGCTGCTCGAACGCAACGGGTTCACCCCTTTCCTGACGTTCGGCCCTTCCCGGTTGGGGCGTCCCCCTGCCGGTACTATGGCCTTTGCTGACTTCTGCCGGTTCAGCTGCGTCTCCCGACGCAGGTTACCAGCGTTGCTGGCGTTCCCGGCAGATCTCCCCGGGTAAGAACGCTGACCTTCACCCCGCACCCGCCCCATCTACCGCACCGCCCTTTGGCAGCTTCGGGTTTTGCTGTGTTCGGCCAGCTCACCCGAGCGGCACAGCCTCCTATGGGGTTCGTGTTCCTCGGGTCGTGGCTTTGCCTCGGGCTTCCTTCAGATTCCGCCTCACGACGGACACCCTTGCCTTTGGCTAACGGGCTGGTGCTGCCTCGCCCGTAGCGGACTTTCACCGCCAAGTCAGCGCCCATGCCGGGCACACCGAAAAGCGGCCAGGCGTCACGCCTGGCCGAGATTCTGTGCGCATGGCGAGACCGTCCACGCAAGGTCAGGGGTTCCGATTCCGCAGGTGAAGGCGCCGGTCCCTGGCCCCAGCCGGGCCTCGACCGGTGTGCCTGGGGAGCGAGGGCGAGTGACCCCGGGGGCCTCTCGCTGTTCCACCTCAGCAGGAGAGTACGCCGCCAAGCGCGATGGTGCGGGAGCCGGGGCCGGGACGGGGTCGACGCGCAGAATCTGGCCCGAGGCGCACAGCCCAGGTTCAGATTTTGCGCGGGACCCGGGGGCCGGGACGGGGTCGACGCGCAGAATCTGGCCCGAGGCGCACAGCCCAGGTTCAGATTTTGCGCGGGAACCCGGGGCCGGGACGGGGTCGACGCGCAGAATCTGGCCCGAGGCGCACAGCCCAGGTTCAGATTTTGCGCGGGAGCCGGGGGCCGCGGCGGAGTCGACGCGCAGAATCTGGCCCGAGGCGCACAGCCCAGGTTCAGATTTTGCGCGGGCGCCGGGGACCGGGACGGGGTTGACGCGCAGAATCTGGCCCGAGGCGCACAGCCCAGGTTCAGATTTTGCGCGGGAACCCGGGGCCGGGACGGGGTTGACGCGCAGAATCTGGCCCGAGGCGCACAGCCCAGGTTCAGGTTTTGCGCGGGAGCCGGGGGCCGGGACGGGGTTGACGCGCAGAATCTGGCCCGAGGCGCACAGCCCAGGTTCAGATTTTGCGCGGGAGCCGGGGCCGGGAGAGGCTCGACGCGCAGAACTTGGACCCAGCGGCGGAGTCACAGTGTCTACCCCTCGGCTTTTCAGCAGGGCGATTAGACGCGATGACTGGAACCGGAGGAGGCTCACCGCCTCCTCCGGTTCCAGTCGTGGGATGATCCCTTCACCAGCGGCCTGGGGTGCCGAGCCCCCTGCCCGGGGTACGCTCCCGCACGGACTCAGCGCGTCTGCATCTGCCCGAGCCGGGCCCGCCAGAGCCACCGCCGCTCCCGGCGCCGCATCTTGGCCGGGATGTACTGGTAGTTGCGGATCGCCTCGTCGAACAGCTGCCGCGCCAGGTCCGAAAGCCCGGCGGACCGGCATAGGTGGCCCGCCCGGGTGAGGATCTCGACGCTCTCGAACTGCCGCAGCTCGGAGACGAGCTCCTCGATTCGCCGGTCGTCCCGACGCGCGGCCGCCTCCTCGATCAGGTACAGGTACGGCTCGCCGTAGGCGACGTTGGGCTGCAGCGCCAGCGCCTTCTCCAGCAGGTCTCGCCCCTGGTCGCCGCGCCCGACCCGGACCCAGGCGGCGCCCAGCAGGTAGTGTGCGCGGGCGCTGTCCTCGCCCCGCTCGAGGGCCCGCTCCAGGTACCCGGCCGCCTGCGCGGGATCCCCGCTGCGCAGGTAGTGCTCGCCCAGCTCCACCATCGCCCGCACGTCCGAGGGATTCACCTGTACGGTGTAGCGCAGGCTGGCGATGCGCCGCCGGTGGTGGATGTACGCCGAGGCGGCGGCGCCGATGCCCAGGTAGCGGTTGTCCAGGTAGGAGAGAACGAGCAGGAGGAGCAGCAACTGGCCAAGCGGGGTTCGAAGCAGCCACGAGATCGCGATCATGAGGCCGAAAGTCTTCACCGCGGGGTCCGCCCCCTCCATCGGGATGAACGTCACCTGTCACGGATTCGACGGCCCCCGGGCGATCCCTCCCTCCGGCGTCCGCCCCTAGTGACCGCCCATCGGGTGGCCGGCCGGGTCATGGTAGATCTCAGGGTTGGGGTCGCCGACCACGTCGATGTACGCAACGGCGCCCTTGTCCACCGCCCGGGAAATGGAGTGGTCCACCAGCTGGTAGCGGCCGGGCACCTCGGCGGTGAACTCGACGATGACGGCCCCGCCGGAAGGGATCAGGGTGACGCCGATGTTCTCGGCGGCGGTGGTCCCGCCCTCGGTGTAGACCACGTCGAAGATTTCGCCGATCACGTGGAAGGACGAGGCCGGGTTGGGACCGGCGTTGCCGACGAACAGCCGGATGCGTTCGCCGACTCGGGCGGTCATCGCCTGGTCGCCGGTCAGGGCCTGGAAGGCGCCGTTGAAGACTACGTAGTTGGGCTGCTCCCGGTACAGGAGGTCGCCGGCGAAGGGCTGGTGGCCGCCGTCTTTGGCCCGACCCGCCGCGTAGATCTCACCCTGCATCACGTAGAACTCCCGGTCCACCGGCGGCAGCCCGTTCTCGGGCTCCACCAGGATGAGGCCGTACATGCCCTGCGCGATGTGCGTGGGGATATGGGGCGAGGCGCAGTGGTAGATGTACAGACCCGGGTTCAGCGCCTTGAAGGTGAAGGTCCTGCTTTCTCCCGGCGCCACCTGGGTCGACGCCGCGCCGCCGCCGGGGCCGGTCACGGCGTGCAGGTCGATGGAGTGGACGTTGGCCGAGTTCCCTGCGTTCTTCAGCGTCAGCTCCACGGTGTCGCCGGCCCGCACCCGGATGAACGGCCCGGGCACCGTGCCGTTGAACGTCCAGTAGGTGTACGTGGTGCCATCGGCCAGTACGCCGTCCAGCTCCACCGTCTCCAGCTCGACCTTGACGTGCGCGGGCTCCCGGCGCGCCACCGGCCCGGGCAGGTCGGTGGGGTTGCGGCGGATGTCCGCCGCGCCCTCCCGGGGGCTGCCGAAATCCGTGGCAGGCTTCACCGTGCGGGTCAGGTTCTCCACCCGCCACGCCAGGTCCCGGAGTTCTTCGGCGGTGGTCCGGTGGGAGGCCCACGCCGCAGCCCCGAGGGCCAGGGCCACGATGCCGATGACGCCGGCGGTCCAGAGTCGCTTTTCCATGTTGTTCCTCCTCCCCGCCCCTGGCGACGGCTGCGGAAGTTGGTCGATCAGATCGCCATGTGCGGAATGTCGGCTACTATGCTCATCGGTATTGTAAGTTTCGTATAGCTGAGGATCCGTGACCGGGATCACAAGGCTGCGCCAGAGGTCGGAAGTGCAGGAGGGGGCGCGCCCACGGCGCGCGCAAAAAGCCGGAGGCAGGTCCATCAGGGACCTGCCTCCTGCGGCTTACTGTCCATACCCGGGAAGCTCTGAGGGCTGGGGAAGCCTCAGCTCCATCCCCGCGTAGATCTGGTCCGGGTTCTCCAAGCCGTTCAGCGCTTCGATGTCTCCGGCGTAGATGTGGGTGTTGTAGTACTTCTGGCTGATCTCGTAGAGGGTTTCGTTGGGCTGCACGATGTGGATGGCGGGGACGGCTTCAAGCCTCGTCATCGCGGGGGTTGTCCCGTCCTCCGTGCCCGCGGCGGCGTCGCTCCCGTCAGCCGGGGCGGTGCCGGCCGCCTGCTGCGACGTCCCGGTTCCGGCCTCCGACGGGTTGGCCGTGGCCGACGGGTTGGACGTCGGGCTGGTGCTCAGCGGCGTCCCGTTCTCGGGCTCCGCGATCTGCTCCAGCGGGTTGGTGCTCTCCGCCGGACTCTGCGACCGCTGGGTCACGGCGTAGATCGCGAGGCTGATGACCAGGACCAGCGCCGCCACCCCGCCGATCACCAGCGAGGTCCGGGTCTTGGAAGTCATGGTCTGCATGGTTTCCCTCCTCTCTGCCAGCCCATTCTTGGGCTTTCAGTGAGAGTATTTCCACGCAAACCATGAACTAAACATCCAATTGGCCCTTTTCCGCCAGTCCGGTCAGCCTGCGCTCACGCGCTCTGGCGCGCGGCCTCCTCCGCCGGGCGCACCGCCAGGTAATACCAGAGGGAGACGAAGCCCGAAGTCGCCAACCCGAGCCAGCCCGCCACGCTGAACGGCGAGGCCAGTTCGGCGAGGGCCTGGGTGACGGGCGGGCCCGAGATGGATCCCAGGGAGAAGGCGGCGCTGAGCAGCCCATACGCCACGCCGCGCCGGCCGGCGCCCGCAGCGTCCGCGTTCAGCGCCGACACCGCCGGGAAGACCAGGCCGAACCCGAGGCCGTAGATGAAGAGCCACGCGGCGAAGGTCAGGGGCGTCGTGCCCTGGGCGAGGCCCAGGTGGCCGGCCCCGGCCAGGGCCATACCCACGAAGATCGGCTGATGGCGGCCCCACCGGTCCGACGCCCGGGAGAGCGGCGGGACGAAGGCGATGACCGCGCCCAGGCCGAACGCCGAGAGCGTCATGCCGACGGTCGCCGAGGTGAGGCCGATCTCGTACCCCTTCAGCGGATAGGCGCTGAACAGCACGTTCTGCAGGAACATAAGGGCGTAGGCCACCAGACCCGCGGCGGCCATCCCCGGCATGTTCACCCGGCCGGGGGCCGGCTCGCCCCGGCCTTCGGCGCCCTTGCGCACGGGCGGAGGCTCGAGCCACCGCCGGATGACGACGGTGAAGATCCCCACCGTGCCGACCAGGGCGGCCAGCATGTACACGCTGGCCGCGGCCCCGAGGCTGGTGAGGAGACGGCCGCTCGCCGCGGAGGCCAGCATCGAGGCGATGGCGATCACCAGGCCCATGCGGGCCATCGCCGCCCCCCGCTGGTTGCGGGGCAGCCCATCGGTGACGCTGGCCATGGCGGCCGGCGCCACCCCGGCGATGGCCAGGCCGTGCAGGGCCCGCACGCCCACAAGGCCCGCGGTGGAGTCCGGCAGCAGGTGGGCGAGGCCCGTCCCGATCATGGCCAGGAGGCCGGCCCCGGCCACGGCCATGCGATCCACCCGGTCGGCCAGCACCCCGAACAGGACGTTCCCCAACAGGTTGGCCGCACTGTAGGCGGTGGCCGCCCAGAACGTCGCCTCCGGCGCGCCGAAGCTCATGGCCAGCCACGCCACGATGGGCGACCAGGCCAGCTGATCGTAGAAGCTGGTGAAGACCAGCATATGTGCCAGCGTTCGCCGCTTGAACACGCTCTCGCTCCTTCTCTGCGCAACGCGCCCGATTTTTCACCCAGAGGTTCGCCCCCGTGGGGCCGCACTCCTGCCGGCCCACCGGCCATCTCCGGTCCTATGAGGACGTGAAATAGCCCTAACAGATCTAGGGTGTATAGTCCTTCAGGTCGTTAACCTCTAGACTTATCGACCTATACAATATTTCCCGCGTTTTGTGATATCATGCCGTTGGTTGGATCTGGTGGACGGGAAGGAGGCCTTCGCAGCATGAGACGTCCGATCAGACAGCGGCCGATCCGGCCTGAGTATTCGCCCGGCACCATGAGCCGGGAGCTTGACTGGCTCGTCGACCGGTGGCAGTCCTCCCGCCCGGAGGAACGACTGCAGATCGTACTGGCCAAGATCCGGGCGGAAGAGCGCCTGGAGGAAGAGCGGCACGAGGAACTCGCCCCCGTCGCACGCTGATGTCCACGGCGTGAAAGCCCCCGCTGCAGCAGCTGCAGCGGGGGCTTCTGCACAAGTGGCTCAACCGGCCAGCTGCTCCATCTGGTCCAGGAGGCGGGCAAACACGTCCAGGGCTTGCTGGATCGGCTCGGGCGACGTCATGTCGACGCCGGCCTGCTTCAGCAGGTTCGTGGAGTAGTCCGACGAGCCGCTCTTCAGGAAGTTCAGGTAGCGCTCCACCGCCGGCCGGCCCTCCGTCAGCACCTGCTGGCTCAGGGCGGTTGCGGCCGAAATGCCCGTGGCGTACTGGTACACGTAGAAGGCCGAGTAGAAGTGCGGAATGCGGGCCCACTCAACCGCGATCAGGTCGTCGACTACCATGCCCTCCGTGCCGTAGTACCGTTTGTTGAGATCGTAGTAGATCTCGTCCAGCACGTCGGCCGTGAGCGCCTCGCCGTTCTCCACCCGCTGGTGGGCGATGTGCTCAAACTCCGCAAACATCGTCTGCCGGTACAGCGTGGTCCGGAACGACTCCAGCTGATGGTTGATCAGGTACATCTTCAGCCTGGGGTCGTCGGTGCTCTTCAGCAGGTAGTCGGTGAGCAGGGCCTCGTTGAACGTCGAGGCCACCTCGGCGACGAAGATGGTGTAATCGGCGTAGTGGTAGGGCTGGTGCCGGCGGCTGAAGTAGGAGTGCATCGAGTGGCCCAGCTCGTGCGCGAGGGTGAACATCGAGTCCAGGTTGTCCTGGTAGTTCATGAGGATGTACGGCTTCGTGGTGTACGAGCCGAAGGAGTAGGCGCCGGAGCGCTTGCCCTCGTTCTCGTAGATGTCGACCCACCGGTCGACGGTCATGCCGCGGCGGGCGATCTCGCAGTACTCCTCGCCCAGCGGCGCCAAGGCCTTCAGGACGGTCTCGACGGCCTCCTCATACGGGATCTTCCGGTCCACGTCCGCCACCATGGGGGTGTACAGGTCGTACATGTGCAGCTCGTCGAGCCCCAGCATCCGCCGGCGAAGCTGCACGTACCGGTGCAGCGAGGGCAGGTTCTTGTTCACCGTCGCGAGGAGGTTGTCGTAGACGCTTTCGGGGACGTTGGTCCCGAACAGCGCCGCGGCCCGGGCGGAAGGATACCGCCTGGCCCGGGCATAGAACACGTCGGCCTTGACCGAGCTGGCATAGGTTGCGGCGATGGTGTTCCGGAACTTCCGGTAGGTGGTGAAAAGCGCCTCGAAGGCCTGCTTCCGCACGTCCCGCACCGGGCTCTCCAGGAAGCGGAGGTAGCGGCCCAGGGTGAGCTCCACCTCGTTGCCCTGTTCGTCCTTGATCGTCCCGAACTTCAGGTCGGCGTTGTTCAGCTTGCCGAAGATATCGCTCGGGGCGGCCCCGACCTCGCCCATCTGGGCCAGGAGCTCCTCCACCTCCGGCGACCGGACGTGCGCCTTCTGCCGCAGGGTGTTCTCCAGCTCGTGCCGGTACGCGGCCAGCCCGGGCTCCTGGTCGAGCCACGCCCGGATCGTCTCGGCCGGGATGGCCAGGATCTCGGGGGTGAGGAAGGCCGCGGCCGCGGTGGCCTTCGCGTACAGGGAACGGCCGCGCGCCGAGAGGGCCTGGTACGTGGAGTTGGCGGTATCCTCGTCTTCCTTCATCCGGGCCCAGACGACCACCTGTTCCAGCAGCTTGGAGACCTCATCCCGCATCTTCAGGGCCTGCAGCAGCGTCGCGGCCGACTCCCCGAGCCGCCCCTGGAACGCGGTCAGCTGCGGCAGCATCTCCTCGACCCTGGCGTAGTCCTTCTCCCACGCTTCCACGGAGCCGTACACCGAATCCAGGTCCCACTTGTGCTCGTCCGGCACCTCGTGCCGCTTCTTCAGCTTCACGGAAAACCCGTCCCTCCCGGTAGATTGACCTTTTCCAAAGGTCTATTCTACCACGGCGCGTATCATCCTACCTACCCCGGGGCGACGAGCCTCACCGGTCCTGCCAGCCGGCTGCCCCGGCGGATCCGCGCACGGCAAAGGGCCGCTCCGCCGGAGCGGCCCTTCTGTGGTCTGCATCAGGCCTACACGTAGGAATGGAGCCCGGACACCAACAGGTTCACGCCCACCAGGGTGAACAGGACGATGATGAAGCCCAGCGCCGACACCCAGGCGGCCGCACGGCCCTCCCAGCCCCGCACGATGCGCATGTGGAGATAACCGGAGTAGAAGAGCCAGGTGATGAGCGCCCAGGTCTCCTTGGGGTCCCACGCCCAGTACCGGCCCCAGGCCTTCTGCGCCCAGATCATGGCGAAGACCAGGCCGCCCAGGGTGAACAGCGGGAAGCCCACCGCGATCCCCCGGTATGACACCTCGTCCAGCAGCTTCGGGTTCATGTTGCCCACGGCCCGGGTGCCCAGCTCCCGCAGCGGCCCGCGTGCGATGAGCCGGAGGATCCCGTAGAGGATGACCCCAAACAGGGTGGAGAGCACCAGGGTGTTCAGGTTCCTGGCGGCGTAGGCCCCGCGCATCCAGGTCGGCGCATGGACCAGCGGCAACTGAAGCCCGAGGAAGGAGGCCTCGCCCCGGGTGGAGCCGAGGGGTCCGATGAAGGGCGGGAGGGTGTACTCGAGCACCGTCGTGCCCCCGGCCAGGTTGGTCACCGCCGCGCGGTAGCCGGAGAGCTTGAAGCCCAGGGCCAGGACGATGAAAGCCGTGAGCATGGCGCCGCAGAAGAAGAAGAACTCCAGCCCCATCTCCTCCCACCGGCTCGACTGCTCCTTCCGCACCCGGAGCAGGTACATGAGTGCGGCGCCGAAGGAGACGGCGAAGGCGCCCTCGCCCAGGGCCGCCACCGAGACGTGCAGCGGCAGCCAGACCGACTGAAGCACGGGTGCCAGCGGCCGCACCTCGGTGGGAAAGACAGAGGCGTAGGCGATGACCACCACGCCCACCGGGGCTACGAAGGCCCCCAGCCCGGGCAGCTTGTACCAGGCCGAGAGGATGACGAAGAACAGCATGATGGACCAGCCCAGGAACGACATGTACTCGAACATGTTGGCCAGGGGGACCTGCCCGGAGCCCATCCAGCGGGCGACGATGGCGAGCCCCTGCAGGATCACGCCGGCGACCGCGGCGTGGTAACCGTGCCGCCCCAGGCGGTCGGCCAGGTCGAAGTAACGGGGGTCCCGGCGGCGGAGGGTGAGGCGCGTCACGTAGAGGATGGCCGACGCCACATACGCCGCGAAGGCGCCCAGGAACAGGTAGCTCGACACCTGGATCATCGTTCTTCTCCCTCCATGTCGCTTTCGGTGGCGTACCGCTCCGGGTCGAGTTGGTGCGCGATCTGGCGCATCTCCCGCTCGAAGGAGCCCGCGTTGCGGTTGGTCCACCCGCCCACGATAACCTGCCCGCCCTCGGCGAAGGCCCAAAAGCGGCGGTGGGCGAGGTAGAACGTGGCGAACGCGCCGGCGGTCGTGATGATCAGTCCCAGGTAGATGACCGGCAGCCCCAGGTCCTTCTTCACCTGCAGACCGGAGGTGTAGACGGGGGAGACGTCCTGCGTCAGGAACCGGACCGGGGTCGTGTCATCGAACTCCATGCCCGGGTACAGCGGGAAGAACCAGGTGGTGAACGGCTCGCCGTCGGGCGGCGTCACCTCCAGCACCAGCCCCGGGTTGTTCACCTGGCTGGAGCGGGTGGTGGGCCTGCCGTCCTCGCCGACGGTGAAGTCGGGATAGTACGCCAGCAGCTGCAGCCGGTAGTCGCCCACCGTGTACGCCCGTTGCGGCTGGCTCAGGTCCAGGGTGAAACGATCGATCTCGGCCCCGCTCTGCCGGTCCACCAGCGCGACCTCGGCGTGGCCGTACTCGGCGTAGTACGAGGACTGGTAGAGCTGCACCCGGCCCACGGTCAGCGGCTCGTTCATGGCGATGGTCTCGGTCTTGACCACGTTGCCGCCCGCGTCGATCACCCGGGTGTGGGTCTGGTAGCTCCTGGGCTGCCCGGTTTCGTAGAACTCCACCGCAAAGCCCAGGCTCTCCACGTAGAAGTCGCTGCCGGGCACCTTCACGATCTCGCCGTCCCGCACCCAGATGTACTGCTCCAGGTAGACGCCGGGGACGGCGCGCATCCCGGCCCCGATCATGATGAACAGCAGCCCGATGTGCGTGATGTACGGCCCCAGGCGCCCCAGGCGGCCCTTATCGGCGTACAGGCGGCCGTCCCGCTCGATCACCAGGTAGCGGCGGGCGCGCAGCGCGGCCGCCAGCTCTGCGAGCGGCTGCTCCCCCCTGGCGGGGAAGGTGAACCCCTGCCTGAGCCGCCGCACGAATTCCTTGTCCGGCGTCGGATTCGGCCGGTAGACGGCCCGCCACAGCGGCACCAGCCGCTCGATGGAGCAGATCACCAGCGCGGCGGCGATCAGGAAGAGCAGCGTCAGGTACCACCAGGAGGAGTACGCGTGGGTCATGCCCGTGCGCAGGAGGAGCATGCCGAGCACGGGGCCGTAGCGCTGCGGGTAGTACTCCTCAGGCGGCAGGTTGGAGGCGTACATCCCCTCCTGCTCGATCAGGGTGCCGCCGATGGAGGCCACGGCCAGCAGAAAGAGGAGCACCGTGGTCACCCGCACCGAGGCGAAGAAATCCCAGGTCTGGTCCAGCAGATCCTTGCGCGGCTTCACGTCCTGCCCGTCCACGGTACACTCCCCCTACAGTATCAACTGGAGCGCCTCGCGCAGCTGTTCGGGCGTGAGGGGGCCTGTCCACTTGCCCCTGACCACGCCGCTGCGGTCGATGAAGTACGTGGTGGGCAGCGGGACGATCTGGTACACCCGGGCCACGTTGCTGCCCCGGTCCACCAGGATCGGAAACGTGATCCCCATCTCATCCCGGAAGGCCGTAATGGCGAGGTCGGTCTCGTCCAGGTCGATGGCAAGAACCACGAACCCCTGGTCGGCGTAGGTGCGGTAGGCCTCCTCCAGGGCTGGCATCTCCTGCTCGCAGTACCGGCACCAGGTGGCGAAGAAGTTGAGGAGCACCGCCTTCCCCCTCAGGTCCGAGAGGCGGTACGACTCACCGGTCACCGTCTTCAGCTCGAAATCGGGCGCCACGGAGCCGACGGGCACCCCGCTGCCCGCCGCGGCGTTCGGGTTGGGCCAGAGCAGGACGTATCCCAGCCAGGCCGCCAGGAGGAGCAGCGTGATGGCCGAGGTCACTCGCTTGTACCTGGGGTAGCGCGTCACGGTTCATTCCCTCCCCCGCTCAGGCGGGCGACCGCCTCCCGGGCGGCGTTGATCTGCTGATCGATGAGATCCGGCTGTTCCGCGTACTTCAGCGTGTTCTCCCGCTCCTGCGGGGCGGCGTTCAGGTAGCGCTGGTACATGGCCACCGCGGCGTCGGTCTCCCCCTCCACCTCGTAGATCCAGGCCAGGTTGAAGATGGCCCAGAGGTAGCCCGGGTCGCGCTCCAGCACGGCCTGCAGCGCCTCCTCGGCCTTCTGCCTGTCGCCCGCGTAGTAGCAGGTCAGGCCGAGGTAGGTCCCGGCGAAGAGGTTGTCGGGCTCGGAACGCAGCACGGTCTCAAACGCGGTGATCGCCTTGCGGAACTCGCTGACCGCCGCCGACCTGTGCCCCTGGTTGAGCAGGGCCACGCCGGTCTCCAGGAAGAAGTTGGCCTGCGCCAGGGGGGTCAGCGTCTCCAAGGCGGCCTGGTCGATGCCCGGCGTCGGATAGAGGGCGGTGCCGGTCACGGCCGAGCCCCGGCCCAGCCAGACACCGCTGAGGAACCCCACCCCGAAGAGCAGCAGGCCGCACAGCGCCAGGGCCACGGTCGGGACATGGCGCCGGGGGGAGCGGCCCTGCGCCGGGGAATGGCCGCCCCTGGCGGGGGCAGGGGCCGGCGCCTTCGCCCCACGGCGGGGCCGGTCCCGGTGCGGGGCCACCGGGCCGCCGCACACGTCGCAGTAGGGGCCGGTGGCTTCGTGGCCGCAAGAAGGACAGGTCGGCATACGGGAACCTCCTCGGTTGCGGGCGCGGTATGCTGTCGCCACCGACAACGTTAGCAGGCGGGGACAATGCAAGGCTATGGATCGGGTGACGGATTCTGGAGGTAGACCGTCTGGCGATTCACACCTGAACCAACGGCCTATGCACGCGCCCATCGACCGCCCGCCGCCGCGGCGGCGGGCTCGCCGCGCGCGCGGCGGGCGCTTCCATATAGGCGCGCTCCGGAAGCAGGCGGCGAAATGTGGCACGAATGGTGCATGTCCCCCTGGTCACTTCGTGCACCCAAGGGGCAGGCTAGCCGCTTTATGGGCAAACATGTCGCGGAGCCGTATGATTTAACCATGAACACCACGGCCCCCGGAGGTGAACCCGTGCACACCAGCATCGCGACCAAGTTCATGATCGGCGTCACCGCCGCGCTCGTGACCGTTCTGGGCGTCAACCTGGGGCTGGACATCCGGCAACAGCGGGCCCAGGCGGAGGAGGATCTGCGGGAGCAGGCGCGGATGGTCGCGACCCAGGTCATCGCGATGCGGGAGTTCATCGCCCGCAACCAGGACCGGATCAACCGGGACAGCCACGGCCACTTTGAGTTCAAGTACCTGAACCCGGCTGCCGTCGGCCGGGGCGTCGGCCAGATCTTCGCCGAGATGTCCGACTACCAGTACAAGCAGACCCGCCTTCAGGTGCGTATGGCCGAGAACATGCCGGACGCCTTCGAGGTGGAGGCCCTTCGCCGGTTTGCCAGCAATCCGGACCTGGCGGAGGTCGTCGGGTACACGGGATCCGGGCAGGACCGGGTGTTCCGCTACATGGTGCCGCTGAAGATGGAGGCCTCCTGCCTGCCGTGTCACGGTCCCCCCGCCGGCGAACCGGACATCGCCGGCTACCCCAAGGAAGGGCTCCAGGTGGGAGAACTGGCCGGCGCCCTGTCGATCACGATCCCCACCGAGCGGTTCGAGGCCCGGCTCACGCAATCTACCCGCAGCCGGGCGACGGTCATCGTCCTGGCGACCGGGCTCTCACTGGCCCTGATCGGATTCCTCAACCACCAGCTGGTGGCACGGCCCCTCGCCGCCCTGGCCGGGGTGACCCGGCGCATCGGACAGGGCCGGTGGGAAGTGCCCGAGGAGGAGGTGCGGGACCTCAGGGCCCACCAGGAGACGTCGCCGCTGGTGGACGCCATCCAGGCCATGTCGGATGAGCTGCAGGCGCTCTACCGGAACCTGGAGCGGAAGGTGGCGGAGCGCACCCGCCAGCTGCAGGAAGCCCACGCGGACCTGGAGGCGCTGCACCGGAGCCAGACAGAGTTTTACTCGGCGATGACCCACGAGTTCCGCACGCCGCTGACGTCCATCATCGGCTTCAGCCAGCTGCTCCTGAGCCCCGGGGGCGACCCCCTGACGCCCGGCCAGCGGGAGCATTTGAAGGACATCCTGGAGAGCGCGCAGCGGCTGCTGCAGCTGGTGAACGATCTGCTGGACGCCTCCCGCCTGCAGGCCGGCCAGATGCCACTCCGAATCGCCGCCGTCGACCTGGGCGAGGCGGTGCAGGAGGCGCTGGCGGTGGTCCGGCCCCTGGCCCAGCAGCGGGAGATCACGGTCACCTGCCACATCCCCGCCGATCTGCCGCTGGTGGCGGCCGACGACCTGCGGGTGCTCCAGATCCTGCTGAACCTGCTCAGCAACGCGATCAAGTTCACCCAGGTCGGCGGCGAGGTTGCGCTGACGGCGGAGGCCCGGAGCGACCTGGTGCAGGTATCGGTCCGGGACAACGGCCCCGGCATTCCGCCCGAGGACCATGAGGTGATCTTCCAGCTGTTCCGCCGGGGATCCGCCCACGAACGGACCGGCGGGTCCGGTCTGGGCCTCGCTCTGGCCAAGCTCCTGGTGGAGCTGCACGGGGGCCGGATCTGGGTCGAGAGCAGACCGGGATGCGGCTCCACGTTCCACTTCACCCTGCCCGTGCACGGAGGTGAACCGCGGTGTCCGTAGCTCGCCGGATTCTGGTGGCCGACGACGACCCGAAGACCCTGAAGGTCCTGGAGCATGCGCTGACCGCCGAGGGGTTCGCGGTGATCAAGGCCAGCGACGGCCAGGAGGCCCTGGACCTCGCCCTGTCGCAACGGCCGGACCTGGTCATCCTCGACGTCATGATGCCGAAAGTGGACGGCTTCGCGGTCTGTGGCCGCATTCGCGCCGCCTCGGCGGTGCCGATCCTCCTGCTCACCGCCAGGGGCGACAGCGTCGACAAGGTCGTCGGCTTCCGGCTGGGGGCCGACGACTACGTGACCAAACCCTTCGACCTGAACGAGCTGGTGCTGCGGGTGCACGCCATCCTGCGCCGGATGCCCACCCTGCCCGAGAGCCGCACCCTGCGCTTCGGCCACCTGGAGATCAACAAGAGCACGCGCACGGTGCACGTGGGCGACCGGAACCCGGAGCTCACCCCCAGGGAGTTCGACCTGCTCTGGCTGATGGCCAGCCACCCGGGCCACCCCTTCACCCGGGAGTCCCTCCTGGCCCGCGTGTGGCACGGCGACGCACCCACCGACCAGTCCACCGTCACCGTCTGCATCCGCCGGCTCCGGGAGAAGATCGAGGACAACCCCGCTCAGCCCCGGTGGATCAAGACGGTCTGGGGAATCGGCTACAAGTTCGATCCGGCGGGCGCCGAATGAAGGCGCCCGCCGGTTTTCTTCTGATTCACCAAAACCCAAGGACCGTGTAAGCCTTGTGTAATCAATGGCTGATACGCTGAGGGTGAGGAGAAAGGGGGTGATGCAATGCGCAACAGATGGGGAAAGGGAGCTTTGATCGCGCTGGGCGCCCTGGGCGGGGCTTTCCTGATCCTGGCTTTCGCGCTTCAGGTGCCGGCCATCGGCCACACGATCGGGGCTCCTGCCGCGTGCGGCACCTGCCACGTCATGACCGACCAGGTGCTCTCCCTGGAGCGGGGGATGCACCGGGAACTCGCGTGCGTGGAATGCCACATCCCCTCGGGCTTCTTCGCCAAGCCGATCGAAGAGATCAAGGCGGCCAGCCGCCACGCGGCCGTGTTCCTGACCAACTCCACCCCGGACGTCATCACGGCCACCGACTCGTCGCGCGACATCATCCAGGCGCGGTGTATCGAGTGCCACGCCGGGTTCCTGCGCGAGACGTCCCTGGTCCACCACCCGACGGACGGACTCAAGTGTTTCGAATGCCACCGTGACACTACGCACGGTCTTCCGCTCCGCAATTGATGTACTCGATCATGATGGGAGGCTGCACGAACCATGAACCGCAAGTGGATCATTGCCATCGGGGCCGCCCTGGCGGTCGTCCTGGTGGGAGTGGGGACCTTCACCTACGTCGCCAACAAGACCGAGGCCGTCGAGGGGCCCGCCGTCAGCATTTCCCCGAACGAGACCGATCCTGCGGTCTTCAAGCTCCTGTACCCGGCCCACTACGACTCCTACATGCGCAACGGCGAGATGCACGAGCCGGCCTTGAAGTACGCTTCCTCCGAGAAGAAGAAGAGCCGCCTCGACCAGTTCCCCTACATGCGCACCCTGTGGGCGGGCATGGCCTTCTCGAAGGAGTACAACGAGGCCCGCGGCCACCTCTACACGCTGGATGACGTCGTCGGCGGCAACGGCACCGAGGCCACCCAGCGCATCAACGACAAGACCAACCTGACCTGCATGTACTGCAAGTCGGCCCAGGTGCCCCAGCTGATCGAGCAGATGGGCGACGCTTTCTACAACACCAAGCTCCTGGCCGACAACAACACCGACCTCTTCGTCCATCCCATCTCCTGTTCGGATTGCCATGATCCCCAGACGATGGAGCTGCGCATCACCCGCCCGGCCCTGGTCGAGGCCATGGAGCGGATCGGCAGGCCCGTGGAGAACGCGACCCGCCAGGAGATGCGCTCCCTCGTCTGCGCCCAGTGCCACGTGGAGTACTTCTTCAACCCCAACGACGCCAACAGGGTCTACTTCCCGTGGGACAAGGGCTTCGAGCCTGAGGACATGTACGCCTACTACGAGGAGATCGGCTTCTCCGACTGGACCCATGCGCAGACGGGCGGCGGCATGTTGAAGGCTCAGCATCCCGAGTTTGAAATGTTCCAGGGCAGCGTCCATCAGCGGGCCGGCCTCTCCTGCGCCGACTGCCATATGCCGTACGTGACGGAGGGCTCCACCAAGATCTCCTCCCACTGGTGGACCTCGCCTTTCCGGACGTTCGAGCAGTCCTGCGCCCAGTGCCACCGGGAGAGCCAGGAGGAGATGGCCCAGCGGGTTCTGCATACGCAGGACCGTGTGAAGGAGGCCCTGGACCGGGCCGGCATCGCCAACCAGGATGCCATCCTGGCCATCGAAAAGGCCATCGCGGCCGGCGTGGATGAGGAGATCCTCAACCAGGCCCGGGCCCTGCACCGCGAGGCCCAGTTCTACTGGGATCTGGCGTCGGCCGAGAACTCCTTCGGTTTCCACAACCCGCAGAAGTTCCTCGAGACCCTCGCCGATTCCATCGACCTGGCCCGCCAGGCCGAGCTCCTGGTCACCCGGGCGATGAACAAGTAACCCTGCCCTGCCTCGATAGCCCCGGCCGCGCCGACCTGGCGCGCCCGGGGCTCCCGCGTCTGAGGGGGTACCGGGCGGCGTCATATATGGCGTCATATATAATGAAGCAATCCGCCGGGGAGACGCCTGCCGGGACGATGTGGTACAATCGGTGACAAGTCTGTGAGACAGAGGAGCGACCTTACCGTGCATACCGATCCTATCGCCATCACCTCCGAGACGCACAGCCTGGCCGGAACCCTGGTCCTGCCGGACGGTGCCGGCAACGACCGGCCGGTGCCCGCCGCCCTCATCGTCGGGGGGCCGGGCCCGCTGCCCCTGGAGCGGCGGGCCCAGGACGGTACGCCGAACTGGCCCCTGCGCTGGGCGGAGGCCTTCGGGGCGGCAGGCCTGGCCTGCCTCTGCTACGACCAGCGGGGCAGCGGCGAATCCACGGGGCAGTACGAGGACGCCGACTGGGACGACCTCTACGGCGATGCGGCAGCCGCCGCCGAGATCCTGAGGCTGCAGCCCGAAGTCAGCCGGGTCATTGCGGTGGCCTGGGCCGACGCCGTCGGATTCGCTCTCCGGCTCGCGGCCGAGGGGAAGGTGGACGGGCTGATCCTCCTGGCCGCGGGCGCGCACACCGCGGAGGAGCGGTACAGGGAGCAGGTGCGCCGGCTTGCGGCGGGCCGGGGGCTCTCCGATCGGGTCGTCGAGCTGCGCGTGCGCCAGTGGCAGGCACAGCTGCAGGCCGTGCGGGACCGGGTCGCGGCGGGAGAGCGCGTCGCGGAAACCGACATCGGCGGCCAGCGCATCGTCACCAACCTGCGCCGCTTCCTGGCAGTCCACGAGTTCGACCCCATGGCGGCCGCCCGGCAGGTCGCAACCCCGGCGCTGCTCTTGCACGGCGCGGCCGACACCGTGGTTCCCCCCGCGGAGTCGGAGCTTCTGGCCGAAACTCTGGCCGGTCCGGTCGAGCGGCGCGTCTACCCCGGCGAGGGACATTTCCTCTACCGGTCTGACCAGGCGGTGGCGGATGCGGTGGGCTGGATGCAGCGCCGGGCGGCAGGAATCACGGCAGACTAGATCGAAAAGTTTCGCATCCGAAACGAGGGGGGATGCGCGTGGCGTCGGTCAGCGCCGCACGCCTGTTCTTTACGGTCGCTTTGATCGAGGTCGCGACCGGCGTCGCCCTGTTCGCGTTTCCCGCGCACTTTCCGACAGTGATCTACGCACCACTGGCTCCGCTGACCTCGCGCATGGCGGCGACGTTGCTGGCCGGCGGCATCATCCTCCTGTTGAATCTGCGCTACGCGCCGCGCCGGCAGGTCCAGCGGTGGCTGCTCGCGGCGGGCGCCGTGCCGCTGCCGCTGCTGTCCTGGATCATATGGGAGGCAGGCGGTTACACCGGCGTGGCCACCTACCTCCTGCTGGCCGCGGCCCTCATCGCCGCCGGCTGGACGGAGGTGGAGGATCCTTTTGCGCTCACCCTGGGCGTCGTCGAGGTGGCGGCCGGCCTCCTCCTCCTCTTCCCGCCACACGGCCTCCCCTCGCCGGGATTCGACCCCGTGCGGCCCATCATGCCCGCGGCGGGCGTCCTGGGACTTCTGTGCGGCGGCCTGGTCCTGGCCCGAAAGCGGCTTCCCCCCGGATGGAGCCCCTTCGCAGAGCGGTTCGCCGCGGCCCTGCCCGCCGTCCTGGTGTGGAACTTCTGGACGGCGCGCGCGTGGACCGGCGTCCTGCTCTGGCTGCCGCTGGGCGTCGCCGCCCTGGTCGGCCAGCCCGTGCGCCCATTGGGACGGGCGGCCGGGGAACCCGCCGGCGCGGACGACCCTGACGAGCAATGGGCGGAACAGAGCCTGGCCCATGTGGAAAGCGTCACCTGGGTGCTCGTCCTGCTGGTGGTGACCACGGCCGCGCTGCTGGGGGATGAGGCGGCCACCCAGCTGCCCAACGCCGTCCTCTTCGTGCTGCTGCTCGTCGGCTTCAACCTGGTGGCCCGCTGGCCGGGCATGCTCTCGCTCCGCGCACAGGTCCGGCTCAACCTGCACCTGTTTGTCGCCGGCCTGGCCATCAGCCTCATGCTCGCGTCCCCGATCCGGGTCGCGCTTCTGCCGGTCGTGCCCGCCATCCCCATGATCTCCGCCCGCGCGGGCGGGCTCAGGCGCGGCTACGCCATGCTGGGGGCCATGCTCGGCGTGCTGTCGCTCGCGCAGATTCTCCTGCCGGGCAGCATGTCCGTATCCCTGCCGTTCGGCATCGCCGTGGGGCTGATGATCATCGTGCTCGGCGCCGCGTGGGTGCACGCCGGACACGCGCACCGCTCCCTTTACCGCCAGCTCACCGAGACGTCGCAGACCCTGGTGCAGAACAACCGGGTCCTGCAGGCGGCCAACGAGGAACTGGCCGCGCAGCGGGAGGCGCTGGCCGCCCAGCAGGACGAGCTCCTGCGGCAGCACCGCATCCTGGTGGAGCAGGCCATGGCCCTGAGCGCCCAGCGGGACGAGCTGCTGGAGAGCGAGGAGCGGTTCCGCACGGCTTTTGAGTACGCGCCCATCGGCGTCGCCCTGGTGGACCTGGACTTCGTGATCATGCGGGCCAACCCCGCCCTGCACGACATGCTGGGCTACCGGCGCGGGGATCTGACGGGCGTCCCGCTCAGGCAGATCACCCACCGGGACGACCTGGAGGAGCAGGAGTCGCTGCTGAACGCCGTGCGGGCGGGACAGGCCGGCAGCTGCGCAATGGAAAAGCGCTATCTTCGCCACGACGGCAGGGCGGTGTGGGTCGCGGTCAGCGTCGCCCTGGTCCGGGACGCGCACGGCACGCCGCGGTACTTCGTCGCGCAGGTCATGGATGTGACGGACCGGCGGCAGGCCGAGGAGCAGCTGCGGCGGCTGGCTCACTTCGACCCCCTGACCGACCTGGGAAACCGGCGCTACTTCCAGCGAAAGCTCGAGGCGGCGCTCGACGATCCTGCGACCCCCAGGGGCGCCCTGTTCTTCCTGGACTTCGACGACTTCAAGTTCGTAAATGACACGCTGGGCCATCTGGCCGGAGACGATCTCTTGAAGAACCTGGCCCGGGTGATGACCGAAACCCTCGGCGGCCGGGGCTTTATGGCCCGGCTGGGCGGCGACGAGTTCGGCATTCTGGTGCCGGGAGTCGACGCCTCCGGTGCCGAGGCCCTGGCCCAGGATCTGCTCGCCGCGGTCCGCTCCCAGATCGCGGCCAACCCCGCCTGCCCCACCTACGTCACCATCTCGGTCGGCATCGCCCTGTACCCCGACCACGGTCACACGGCGGAGACGCTGATGCTGCACGCGGACCTGGCGATGTACCAGGCCAAGCACAGCGGCGGCGACCGGTACTGCATGTACGTCGCGTTTGAACCGCTGAACGGGGACGAAGCCGGGAGCGCGTGGGAAATCCGCCTTCGGGCGGCCCTGGCCGAGGACAGGTTCACCCTGGTGTTCCAGCCCATCCTGGACCTTCAGTTGGGCGAGGTCACCCAGTACGAGGCGCTGCTCCGCATGGTGGAACCCGACGGGCGGCAGATCCCGCCCGGTGAGTTCCTGCCGGCGGCGGCTTCCTGCGGCCTGATGCCCGAGATCGACCGTTGGGTCGTGCGCCGGGCCGTCGAGACCATCGCCCGGGAACAGGCCCGGGGACGCCGGCTCACGCTGTCGGTCAACCTCTCCGGGCAGGCCCTCAACGACCCTTCGCTGGTGCCCCTCGTGCGCGATCTGATCGACCGGCATCAGATTCCGCCCGGATCGCTTCGTTTCGAGGTGACCGAGTCGGCAGCCGTCACCGACCTCGACCAGGCCGCCGCCTGCATCGAGGCCCTGACCGACCTCGGGTGCGAGTTCGCGCTGGACGACTTCGGCGTCGGCTTCTCCTCGCTCCGGTACCTGAAGCGGCTGCCCGTGCGCACGCTGAAGATCGACGGCGGCTTCATCGAGCGGCTCCCGGACGACCCGGTGGATCAGAGCCTGGTCAGGTCCATGGTGACGATGGCCCGGGGGCTGGGTGTCCGGACGGTGGCCGAGTACGTCACCAGCGACCGCGCACTGGAGATGCTCCGGCGCTGCGGGGTGGACGCGGCCCAGGGCTACTACGTGGGTCCGCCGGGCCCCCTGCCGGAGGAGGCCGGCCAGGCCGTCTGACGCCGCCCCCTTGTGCGATCGTCTCCGTCGGGTTACAATACGGATCAGGTTTTCTAGGGTTCCGCGGCGTCACGGCGCCGGTCCGGTCCGAGAGAAAACGCACAACCGGCGGGAGAGCGCCGGCTGTGTACACGGCGGGACAAAAGCCCGGGAGGAGTCACGATGGTGAGTCTCCCGGGCTTCTCGCTTGCGGCCGGGCACGGCCGGGGGCGACGCGCCCTTGACCACCGGAAACATGGAGGATGGGTAGCAGTGGCTTGGCTGTACTTGTTCGTGGCAGGTGCCATGGAAATCGCCTGGTCGACGGCGATGAAATACTCCGAGGGTTTCACCCGGTTCTGGCCCTCCGTGGCGACGATCGTGCTCAGCCTGACCAGCTTCGTCCTGCTCAGCCAGGCGATGAAGACGCTGCCGCTGGGCACCGCCTACGGCGTCTGGACGGGCATCGGCGCCCTCGGCTCCGCGCTGGTGGGCATCGTCTTCCTGGGAGAGCCGCGGGAGCCGTTGCGGCTGCTCTGCATCTTCCTCATCTTCGCCGGCATCGTGGGCCTGAAGCTCACGAGCCGGTCATGACGCCGGGAACGCCTCCACCACCGCGGCGATCCCCTGACCGCCGCCGATGCACAGCGTGGCCAGCCCGTACCGGCCGCCCCGGCGGCGCAGTTCCAGCAGCAGGGTAAGCAGGAGGCGCGCTCCGCTGGCTCCGACCGGGTGGCCCAGAGCGATGGCACCGCCGTTGACGTTGGTCCGCTCCCGGTCCAGCTCCAGCTCCTTCTCCACGGCCAGATACTGTGCTGCGAAGGCCTCGTTGACCTCCACCAGGTCCATCTCCTCCAGGGTGAGCCCCGCCCGCTCCAGCGCCTTCCGGCTGGCGGGCACGGGCCCCATCCCCATATAGCGGGGATCGACGCCGGCCACCGCCCAGCTCACCAGCCGGCCCAGCGGCCGCCAGCCCTCGGCCCCGGCGCGCCGCTCCGAGGCCAGCACCAGCATCGCCGCGCCGTCGTTGATGCCGCTGGCGTTGCCCGCCGTCACGGTGCCGCCCTCCTTGAAACGGGCAGGCAGGCGGGCCAGGGCCTCGTACGTCGTGTCCGGGCGCGGGTGCTCGTCCTGCTCCAGCCGGGAAGGCGCCCCGCGCCGCGCCGGCAGTTCCACCGGCACGATCTCCTCGGCCAGCCGCTCCCGGGCGGCGGCCGCCCGCTGCTGGGAGAGCAGGGCGAAGCGGTCCTGCTCCTCCCGGCTGATGCCGTACCGCTCGGCGAGGTTCTCGGCGGTGATCGCCATGCCGCAGCCGCAGTAGCTGTCCGTCAGGGTCTCCCAGAGGGCGTCTCCCAGTTCGGGCGCCCCGATACCCGCGCCGAACCGACCCCGCAGGTGGTACGGGGCCTGGCTCATGGACTCGACGCCGCCCACCAGGGCCACACTGGCCTCGCCGGCCCGGATGGTGTGCGCAGCCGACACCGCCGCCTGCAGGCCCGATCCGCACAGCCGGTTGACCGTCAGCGCCGGGGTCTCCACCGGGACGCCGGCGTACAGCGCGATGTGGCGCGCCAGGTACGGCCCGTCCTTCCCCGTGTGGATGACGTTGCCCACCACCACCTCGTCCACGGCGGCCGCCGGCACCCCGGTGCGCTCCAAGGCCGCGCGGGCGGCCGCCACCCCGAGGTCGACCGCGGAGATGTCCCGCAGCGCCCCGCCGAAGGTGCCGAAGGGCGTCCTTGCGCCGCCCAGGATCAGGACGTCTTCCACGCAAATCCCCTCCCCTTGTGCGGTCGATTCCATCCATTCGGTCGTTGTCTCTTAGTTCGATCACGTCGCGCGGCGTCCCTTTTCCAGGGCGCCGCCCGGGCAGGATGCCATGCAGCGGTGCACACCCCATGGGAACGACAGGACGGGGTGCGGCCTTCGCCGCACCCGGTTCAGAGCTTTTCCATCGTCACCTTCTCGCCCTCGCAGGTGATCCGGGTCCGGCGGCCCTCCACCTGGGTCTCCAGGTGCACCGGCCGGCCCCAGAGCTGATACAGGTACTGCATGGTCTTCTCGGCATAGGGCAGGTCCAGGTCGCGCCCGTCGTGCTGGTGGCGCAGCAGCAGCTCCCTCCGCCCTCGGTAGTCACCGTCCTCCACGACGATGTAGGGATGGCCGAAGTTGGTCATCGCGTCGCAGAGCGCGTCGCGCACACGCTCCCACTGCTTGTCGGTGATCTTCCAGGCGTCGTCCTTCAGCTCGTAGACGAAGAGATCCAGATCCCGGCACAGCTCCTCGGTCAGGTAGGTGCGCAGGAAGGAGACGTCGTTCTCCATCTCCCGCACCTCGAAGATCTTCTCGCGCCCAAACCGCTTCTCGATGTCCTCGAAGATCTTCAGCCCCACATAGTACGGGTTGATCCGCGTATGCCCCGGCGTGCAGACGGCCGAGTGCAGCTTGCCGAACTCCACGAACTCCTCGTCGGTCAGGTCCAGCTCCCGCATGATGCGCATGTGCCAGAACGACGCCCAGCCCTCGTTCATGATCTTCGTCTGCATCTGGGGCACGAAGTAGAGCGATTCCTCCCGGACGATGGCGATGATGTCCCGCTGCCAGTCCTCCAGATGGTCCGCGTGCTCCAGCAGGAAGAGGAGCAGGTCCTTCTCGGGCGCGGGCGGGATCCTCCGCCGTGCGGGCTTCCCCGGTTTTCCCCCCGCCTTCCGCTCCCCGGTCTCCTCCCGGGGGAACAGGTCCGCGTAGGGTCCGTCATGCGCGCTGGGCGGCGGCTCCCGCTCGGGCTCCGGCGCCTCCCGCCGCGGGTACGGGTCGATGTGGTCCGAAATGGAGAGCACGGCGTCCAGGAAGCGCTCGACCTCCAAGTCCCCCTCCTCGATGCCGTACTGCCGGATGCGCTGGGCGTTCTGACTCACGGTCTCCAGCATCTGCCGGTTGGTGGGCGCAAACCAGATGTTGTTCTTGAAGAAGTCGGTGTGCCCGAAGACGTGGGCCACGACGAACTTGTTCTGCAGCAGCGAGTTGGTCTCCAGCAGGAAGGCGTAGCTGGGGTTGGCGTTGATCACCAGCTCGTAGATCTTGCTGAGGCCGTAGTCGTAGGAGGATTTCATCGTGTAGTACGCCTTGCCGTGGGTCCAGTGGCTGAACCGGCCGGGCAGCAGGTAGGCGCCGAACTCATACAGGATGGTCGCCGGCACGATCTCGAAGTGGGTGGGGAACGGATCCAGGCCCAGCCGCCGCGCCGTCTCCCAGATCTCCCCGATCGCTTCCTCCAGGGCCGGCAGGTCACGGTCATCCATGGGGCTGTCTCCTCCCTCCCGGTGGGCTTCCTACAGTCTATGCCAGGGCCGGCGGGAACTGCACGCCGACGCAGGAAGAGGCCCGGCCACCGCAGTGGCCGGGCCCGTACTGCCCTGCTACAGCCTGAACCTCTCCACCTGCGCCTGCAGCTCCCTGGCCGTCGCCGCCAGGCTCTGCGCAGATGCCGCGATTTCCTCCGCCGTCGCCGTCAGCTCCTCCACCGACGCCGACACCTCCTCCGCGGCCGCCGCGTTGCTCTGCGCCACGTCGGTGATCCGGGCCACCGCCTGCGTCACCTCGTGCGCACCGGCCGCCATCTCCTCGGTCGCCGCCGTGTTCTCCTCCGTCAGCGCCGCCAGGTCGTTGAACGTCTGCAGCACCCGCTCCGAGTCCTTCCGCACCTGCGCCGCAGACTCCGCGATCGCAGCCACCTGGGCCGCCGCCCGGTTCAGCGTCGCCAGGATCTCCGCCAGCGCCTCCCCAGCCTGCGCCGCCATCGCGTTCCCCTGCGCCGCCCGGGCCGTCCCCTCCTCCACGGCCTGCACCGCTTCCGCCGTGCTGGCCTGGATCTGCTGCACCAGCTCGCCGATCTCCCGGGTCGACGCCGCCGACTGCTCCGCCAGCTTCCGCACCTCGTCGGCCACCACCGCGAAGCCCCGGCCGTGCTCCCCGGCCCGCGCCGCCTCGATCGCCGCGTTCAGCGCCAGCAGGTTCGTCTGCTCGGCGATGCCGGAGATGACCTGGGTGATCGCGCCGATCTGCCCGGAGAACCGCTCCAGTTCCCGGATCCGCTCCGCGATGCGCTGCGAGGCCTCCCCGATGCGCCCGATCTCCTCCAGCGTCCGGCCCAGCACCTCGGCGCCCGCCTCTGCGCGCTCCACGGCGGTCGCCGCCCGCTCTGCCGTCGCAGTGGCGTCGGTCACGACCTGGTCCAGGTGCTGTGCCATCTCGTGCAGCAGCGTCGACGCCTCCTGCACCTCCACGGCCGACCGGGTCGCGCCGGAGGCGATCTGCTGAATCGCGTCCTTCAGCTGGTTCATCGTGGCGTTGGCCTCGGCCGTGGCGCCGGCCTGCTCCGACGCCCCCGCGGCCATCCGGGCGATCGCCTCGGCCGAGCCGGAGGCGGTCCGGGCGGACGTATCGGCCGCGGCGGAAAGCTCCTGGGACGCGGTCATGACGCTCCGGGTGCTCTCACCGACCTGCAGAAGGATCGACCGCAGGCTTTCCAGCATCCGGTTGAAGGCGGCGGCCATGTCGCCCAGTTCGTCCCGGTTCCGTACCTTCAGGGGCTCAACCGTCAGGTCGCCCTCCGCTATCCGGGCGGCGCTCCGGGCAATGGCCACCACCGGGTTCGCCAGTTGCCTGCCCAGAAAGGCGGATACGCCCAGGCTCAGGACGACAGCGGCCCCCGCCGCCCCGGCCATGATCAGGCGCGCCTGCTCGGCCGCGGCGCCGGCCTGCCGACGGGTCTCCACCGCCAGCCCGTCCCCCAGCAGGATCAGGTCCTCGATGCTGGTCATGAAGTTGTTGCGCAAGGTCGGCAGCGTGTTGCGCACCGCGTACTGCACCTGGTTGGACGACTCGGACGCCTGGCTGAACAGGCCGGCTGCGGTGGACTGGTACAGCTCGGCGTTGGCCTGGATGCGGCGAAGGACGGCCCTTTCCCCTGCCGTCTGAAGCCGTGACTCGATATCCTCCAGAAGCGCAGCCATCTCCGCTGCGGCCGCGTCGAACTCCTTCTGGTACGAACGGTCTCCGGTCAACAGGTAGCCGTTCAGCGCCCTGGCCTGCTCCGCCATCAGATACTCCACCTTGCGGCCCTGGAGCTGGATGAACTGGACGCGCCCGGACAGCTCTTCGTACTGCGTGACAACCTGATCAAGACCGATGAACCCCGTAACCGTGACGCCTGCCAGGAAGGCCAGAACGGCCACAAAGGCGGCAACGAGTTTGGTGCGGACGCTGAACTTGATGTTAGGGACTTTGAATGTCATGTTGCGGACGCGGAACTTCACAGCATGAACCCCCTGCCTCATCCCCAGGATCCAGGTCTCACCCACGATAATTTACCACATTTGCAATACACAATCAAAGAAGTTCTTCTTATGAATATAAATAGTTGCGGTGCAAACAAGTGACCGCCGCGCCGCGCGCACCGACAGGCGCATCGGGGTAGCTCCCGACGCCGACCCATCCGTTGGTCGGCCCCGCGGCTGGCAGGTTCTGTCCGGCCACAGTCCGCATCACCAATACAGAAAATAGGGTACCATGCCACAAGCCGAATGTTCAAGCATATACGTATTTAGTCGGTCAGTCGCGAACATTCCTCGCTTTCGCGCCGCCACCATCCCAGGGCCGAACCGGTCTCCCGTCCCCCCATCACCGCCGTGCCGGACGCGGAAAACCCGCCCCGATACCGGGCGGGTAAGAAAGCGGCCGCACCTCAGCCATCCAGAACCACGGAGAGGTACTTGTACTCCAGGTAGTCATCCAGGCCGTGATGGCCGCCCTCACGCCCCAGGCCGCTCTCCTTGACGCCGCCGAAGGGCGCCTGCGGAACCGCCAGGAGCGAATCGTTCACGGCCACCATCCCGTACTCCAGCGCCTCGCTGACCCGCACCGTGCGTCCCAGGTTGCGGGTGAAGATGTAGGCCGCCAGGCCGTAGTTGGTGTCGTTGGCCCGGCGGATCACCTCCTCTTCGGTGCGGAACGTCAGGATCGGCGCGACCGGGCCGAACGTCTCCTCGTGCACGATCCGCATCTCATCGCTGACCTGGTCGAGCAGGGTCGGCGCATAGAAGAAGCCGCGGTCGAACCCCGGACCCGTCAGGCGATGGCCGCCGGTGAGCACCCGGGCTCCCTTGCCGCGGGCGTCGCTCACGTGCCCTTCCACCTTCACGTACGCGGCCTCGTCGATCAGCGGCCCGACGTTGATGCCCTCCTCCAGGCCGTGTCCCACCCGCAGGCCGCGGACCGCCTCCACCAGCCGTTCGGTGAAGGCCGGGGCGATCGACTCCTGCACGTAGATCCGGTTGGCGCAGATGCAGGTCTGGCCGGCGTTGCGGAACTTGCTGATCACGACGCCCTGCACGGCGGCGTCCAGGTCGGCGTCCTCGAACACGATGAACGGCGCGTTGCCGCCCAGCTCCATGCTGACCCGTTTCATCTGCGCCGCGGCGCCCTGCATCAGGTGCTTGCCCACCTCGGTGGAGCCGGTGAACGAGATCTTCCGCACCAGGCGGTTTTCCAGGAACTCCTGCCCCACGGCCGCCGGATCCAGGGTGGTGACGACGTTGACCACCCCGGCCGGCAGTCCGGCCTCGTGGATGAGCTCCGCGATGAGCAGCGCGCTGAGCGGCGTCTGCTCGGCCGGCTTCAGCACCACCGTGCAGCCTGCCGCCAGCGCCGGCGCGATCTTGCGGGTGACCATCGAGGACGGGAAGTTCCAGGGCGTGATCGCCCCGACGACGCCAACCGGTTGGCGCAGCACCCAGATCCGCGTCCTGCGGGACGAGCTGGGAATCGTCTCTCCGTAGATCCGCCGGGTCTCCTCGGCGTACCAGTTCAGATACTCGGCGCCGTTGAACACTTCGCCCTTGGCCTCCGCCAGGGGCTTGCCGTTCTCCTCGGTGAGCACGCGGGCGAGCCGGTCGACGTTCTGCACGATCAGGTCGTACAGCCTGCGCATGTACCGGGCGCGCACGTGGGCGGGCAGCGAGGACCATTCGCCGAAGGCCGCGTGGGCGGCCTCGATGGCCGCCCGGGCGTCCTCCCTGCCTGCGTCGGGTACGGTCGCGATCACCTCCCCGGTGGCGGGGTTGGTCACCTCGAACCGCCTGCCGCTCACCGCCTCACGCCATTCTCCTCCGATGTACATCCTGTAACCCTCTGCAGACACCTGCGCTCCCTCCCAGGCGTTATCGTCGCGCTAAGCATAATCTTTTCGTAACATTTGTGTCAACAGCGGTCGCTCAGCCGGCAGCGGTGCGACCCGGCCATCATGATACCACCTCGGCGACCGCTCGCACCCCCGGGCCGGGACACCACATCCGTCCCCCGCTGCGTTCGTTGCCGTAGCGTAGCCCGCAACTCCGTATACCCTTTGTCCTTCTATGGCGTTATTGTATATGTACGAAGGAGTGTGACGGGCGTGCGCACCCAAGCCGCGGCGTGGGCGCTGCTCAGCTTGCTCACCCTGAGTACCGCCCCCGAGCTGCCGACGATGCAAGAGCGCGATCCGCTTCCCACCGTCTACGCCAGCCCGATCCCGCCGTCACACATCGCCGAGGCGGTGAGCCGGGCGATGGCGGACTTCCCCGGGGAGTACAGCGTGGCGCTGGAGGACCTCCTCACCGGGCAGCGCTGGCTCCACAACGCAGACCGGCTTTACCACCCGGCCAGCACGGTGAAGGTGCCCGTGGCCCTCTACGCGCTGGAACAGTACCGGGCTGGGAAGATCGGATGGGGGGATCTCATCGAGTACACCGAGGCCGACGTGGAACCGCCCCTGACCGGGGCGTTTGAGGCGGCCGAGTTCGGCGACCTGTACCCCGTCCAGGACCTGGTCCACTGGGCCCTGGCCTACAGCGACAACGTGGCCGTCAACATGCTGGGCCGCCGCCTGGGATGGGGGAACATTGAACGCTGGACGGAGACCATCGGGGGGCGGCTGACCCACGAGGACCGGCTGCCGCGGGCCAGCGCCCTGAGCGTCCTTCAATGGTGGCGGCACCTGCACGTGTTGTCCCTGGAGGATCCCGAGCGCGCGAGCCTGATCGTCCGGCCGCTGCTGGCGGCGACGTATCGGGGGCGGATCACCGCCGGCCTGCCGGACGGCGTGCCTCACATGCACAAGCACGGCTCCTACGAGGGCAGCTACCACGATTCGGCCATCGTATACGCCACCCGGCCGTACATCCTGGTCGTGCTCACGGAGGGCGCGCCGCTGGAGGAAGCCGACGCGGCCATCGCCCGGCTCTCTGCGGAGATCTACCGGGTGATGACCGCGTCGCACTCGACCCCTTTGGTCCCGGTCTGGTCGGCGGATGCGCTCCAGACGTTCGTGGGGCCGAGGAAGGAGTAGCCGGGCGGGTGGGGCGCGGACGGACCCTTTACGCGGACTTTGGGCGAATGGCCTCAACGATCATGGCGATCCCCTGCCCCACCCCGATGCACATGGTGGCCAGGCCGTAGCGGCTGCCTCTGCGGACCATTTCATGCACCAGCGTCGTCAGGATCCGGGCCCCGCTGCACCCCAGCGGATGGCCCAGGGCTATCGCCCCGCCGTTCACGTTCACCCGGGCGGGATCCAGTCCCAGCTCCCGGATGCACGCCAGGGCCTGCGCGGCAAAGGCCTCATTCAACTCGACCAGGTCGATCTGATCGACCGTGAGGCCGGCCCGCTGCAGGGCCTTTCTTGTTGCCGGGACCGGGCCCATGCCCATGATCGACGGGTCCACGCCGACCACCGCGGTGGCGACGATCCTGGCCATGGGAACCAGTCCCAGGGCCGCCGCCCGCTTCCCGGACATGATCAGCAGGGCGGAGGCTCCGTCGTTGATGCCGCTGGCGTTTCCGGCCGTGACCGTCCCGTTCTCCCGGAAGACGGGTCTGAGCCTGGCCAGCCGTTCGAGCGTGATGTCCGGCCGCGGGTGCTCGTCCCGTACCACCAACTCTGTGCGTCCATCCTCGCCGGGGACGGGCACCGGAACGATCTCCGCGTCGAAACGCCCTTCCCTCACTGCGGCGGCACACCGCATCTGGCTTTGCCATGCAAACCTGTCCTGGTCCTCCCGGGTCACGTTCCACCGTTCAGCCACTCTCTCGGCCGTCTCCCCCAGGCTGATGGGCGGGTACCGCTCCGCGAGGCGCGGGTTGACGAAGCGCCACCCGAGGGTGGTGTCGTAGACCTCCACCTGGCGGGCCCACGGCACAGCGGGCTTGGCCATCACGAAAGGCGCCCGGGTCATCGACTCCGTGCCGCCGGCGACCAGAACCTCTCCTTCCCCGCACCACACCGCCCTGGCCGCCTGGGCCACCGCCTCCAGCCCCGAGCCGCAGAGCCGGTTCACCGTAACCCCGGGCACCGTCACCGGCAGCCCGGCCAGCAGCGCCGCCATGCGGGCGACGTTGCGGTTGTCCTCGCCGGCCTGGTTGGCGCAGCCCAGGTAGACGTCATCGATGCTCCCCGGGGAGACCGCGGGGTTCCGCTGAAGGAGCGCCCGGATCACCACCGCGGCCAGGTCATCCGGCCGGACATCTCGGAGCGCGCCGCCGTATCGGCCGATGGGCGTTCGCACGGCATCGACGATCACCGCTTCTGCCAAAAACGGACACCTCCTGGTGGGCGAAAGCCTCGGGTCTGCGCCGGGGGCAGCGGCCCGCCGCCCCTCCCCGGTTCATGCCGCGCCACGGAGCAGCGCTCACGGCGCTACATTACTTGTAAGAGTAAAGCTCAGCCCGGGGTCGACCTGGCTGAGCTTGGCGCGTGCAGCGTGAGACCGATAAGCATTACCCTCGTTCAGCTCCATTATTCGAACTTATCGGATGATCCTCCGCCATTGTATCGTGCAGCCTCCGCCTGCGTCAACGTGCTGCGCGAGGCCCCTCCCGCGGCACGGCGAAGCCGAGCCCCGCCCGCAGCCTCCCTGCGCGGGGCGGCCCCGGGGGACGGCCCCCACGGCGCGTCCCCCGGCTCCGATTCCTGAGCCTCACCCCACCGCCATACCGCCGCGGCTGAACCACTTCTGCAAGGCCGGGTACACGTCCCGCTTCTCCGTGATCGTCACGATCACGAACCGCGGGTCCTTGATCGCCGAGAACGCGCTCATCAGGGAACTTGTGTACCCGCCCTCGCGAATCTCCCCGTACCCGAACAGATTGCAGACCTCCAGCAGCTTTCCCACCAGCTCCACGCACAGCCTGTTGTCGTTGTCGCTCCAGTTGTCGCCGTCGCTGAAGTGGAACGGGTAGATGTTCCACCGCTCGGGGTCGTACCGCTCCTGGATGATCTCCAACGCCAGCTTATAGGCCGAGGAGACCCGCGTGCCGCCGCTCTCGCCCATCTTGAAGAACGCTTCCTCGTCCACTTCCTGCGCCTCGGAGTGGTGCGTGATGAAGACGATCTCCACGTCCTGGTACTTGGTGCGCAGGAACCGAATCATCCAGAAGAACAGGCTCCGGGTGATATACTTCTTAAATTCGCCCATAGATCCGGAGGCGTCGCGCATCGCGATCACGACGGCGCTGCTGCTGGGGCGCATCTCCTGCTCCCACACCTTGAACCGCAGGTCGTCGTTGGTGATGTTGCCCAGAACGGGCATGCCCCGGCGGGCGTTCCGCTTCAGGTTCTCCATGATGGTCCGCCGCCGGTCCAGGTTGGACATCGGCCCCTTCTTCCGGACCTCGGTGAACCGCACCTCCTCGGTGGGGATCTCCTGCGTCGACTTCGGCCTCAGGTCCGGCAGGCCGAGGTCCTCGAAGATGAGCTCCGCCAGGTCGTCGACCGTCACCTCGGCCTCGTAGTAGTCGACCCCGGGCTGGTCCCCGGGCTGCGTTCCGCCGCCGCCCTGGCCCCCGGGCCTGGCCCGTGCGATCACGTCGCCGACCTTCGAGTCGCCGTCACCCTGTCCCACGCGCTTACCCTGGTTGGGGTTGAACCGGAAGCGGTACTCCTCCAGCGTCCGGATGGGCACTTTGACAAGCCGCTTCCCGTCGGAGGTGATGATGGACTCCTCGGCGATGATCTCGGGCAGGTTCTGCCGGATCGCCTCCTTGACCTTTTCATTGTGCCGGGCCTGATCGACGGGCCCCTTCCGATGCAGGCTCCAGTCGTGCCGAGACGTCGAGGCCATGCTCCTCCCCCCTCCTCGCTGCGCACCCGGGACGGTGCACGGGTCGTACTCCAGTCTATGCGGTGAAGTCCCGCCAGACCGTCGTTCCGGGGGCTGATTTGCCGCCCGGCCGGGCGGGCGTTTCGCTGACGGCTTATTTGTAGGGAAATTCAGACTATGGCAGGAATTGCTGTGCGCATGGGCGAACACCCCCTCCACCGAGGGCAGGGGCCCCAACCCTCGAAAACCCGTTGGGAGGTGGAGCGTTCATGCGATCAGCGATCCGTTCCCGGCTTCTGCGCTCCGGTCTGGCGCTGCTCCTCGCCGCCGCCGTCCCGGCCCAGGCGCCGGCGGCGGTCGGCGCCGACATGCGCCCCGGACCCGTGCAGACGGAGCCCAGGATGCCCCTGGTGCACTCCGTCACCGACGAATCCCCGGCCCGCGCACTGGCCAAGATCCAGTCCAGCGTCCTCGAAGCCTTCAAGAGCAGCGAGCAGGTCCGCTACCTGGTGAAGCTGAGGGTCGAGGCGGACATCATGGGGGCTGCCAGCGCCGCCCGGGAGCTGGCGCCATCCCCTGCGACCGCCGAGGTGGCGGCCCGCCGCGCGGTTGTCAACAGCCTCCAGGAAGCGGCGGAGCTGTCTCAGGCCGGGCTGGTCTCTTTCCTGGAGAAGGCCCAGGCAACGGGACAGGTCAAGTCGTTCCAGCCCTTCTGGATTGTCAACATGGTGGCGGTCACCTCCGACCAGGCGACGATGCAGAAGATCGCCGCCCTCCCGGAAGTGGAGGCCATCTACGCGGACGAGGAGATCCACCTCATCCGGTCCGAACTGGTGGCCGTGGAGGAGCCCGCGGCCGTGGCCACCGGCCAGCCCGAATGGAACATCGCGCGCATCGGCGCCCCCGGGGTGTGGAACCAGTTTGACATCGACGGCACCGGCGTGGTGGTCGCCAATCTGGACACCGGCGTGGATGGCACCCATCCGGCGCTGGCCGCCCAGTACCGGGGCAACGGCGCCTCCGACCACAGCGCGTTCTGGCTGGACGTGGTGAACCGGCGCCCCCAGCCCTATGATGACGACGGCCACGGCACCCACACCATGGGCACCATGGTCGGCCGCACCCCCGACGGCCAGGTTCAGATCGGCGTCGCCCCCGGGGCGCAGTGGATCGCCGTCAAGATCCTGGATGAGACCGGGAGCGGCTACACCAGCTGGATCCTGGAGGGCGCCCAGTGGCTGTTGAACCCGGGCGGGGACCCGGCCAACGCGCCTGACGTGGTCAACAACTCCTGGGGCGGCGGCCCGGGCATCAACGAGTGGTTCCGGTCCGTCGTCGAAGCCTGGCGTGCGGCAGGGATCGTCCCCATCTTCGCCGCCGGCAACAGCGGCCCTGAACCGGGCACCGTGGCCGTGCCCGCCAACTACCCCGAATCCATCGCCGTGGGCAACATCCGAAAGGATGACGTCCTCAACGGATCCTCCGGCCGCGGGCCGACCCCCTACGGCGAGATCAAGCCCGAGGTGTCGGCGCCGGGTACGCTGGTCCGTTCCGCCCTGCCCGGCGGCCTGTACGGCCTGATGAACGGCACGTCGATGGCCGCGCCGCACGTGGCCGGGGTGGCGGCCCTGCTCCGGCAGGCGGACGCCAGCCTGACCGTGGATGAGATCGAGGAGATCCTCACCGGCACCGCGGAGCCGCTGACGAGCGACCAGTATCCGAGCGTTCCCAACAACGGATACGGGTACGGCGTCGTCGACGCGCACAAGGCGGCGGCCTCCATCCTGGGCGTCGCCGACGGCCGCATCTCCGGCCGGCTGGCCACGGAAGGCGAGGACTTCATCGGCCCGACCATCCGGCACACGCCCGTCGCCCAGGGATTCAAGCGCGCGCCCACCGTCATCGCGGCCGAGATCACGGACGACGTCGCCCTGACGGCGGTGTACCTGCGCTTCCGGCAGCCCGGTCTCACCTGGTGGGGCATCGTGGACATGACCCAGGTCTCCGGTGACCACAGGGGCGGAACCTTCATCGCCACCATCCCGGGCGAGCTATCCACCGCCGACACGGTGGAGTACTACATTGAAGCTGTCGACTATGGCAACAACCACGCCTACAGCGGTACCCGCACCCAGCCGCATGTGGTCGCGCTCATCGACGGCATTACGCCGGGCTACCTGGAAGACTTCGAGCAGGCCGTGGCCGGCCTGATCACTGGCTGGACCACCGCCGGTTCGCCCGCGGACCAGTGGCAGATCGGTGAGCCGACCACCGGCCCTGGCGCAGCCTACTCCGGACGGAACGTGGCCGCCACCAACCTGCACAGCAACTACGCGAACAACGCCGAGGCCTACCTGATCACCCCGCCCATCGACCTGCGCGACGGTCCGGCCGCTCTCCGGTTCAAGCACTGGTACGAGTTCGAGAACAACTTCGACCGCGGCATCGTGGCCGCCACCGCGAACTATGGCGAGACCTGGGACATCCTGGCCTCCTTCACCGGCAGCAGCGGGTCGTACCTTGAAGCGGTGCTCGACCTCTCCGCCTACGCAGGGCTGTCCGACATCTACGTCGCCTTCGTCCTGGACAGCGACGGCAGTGTCACCCGGCAGGGCTGGTACATCGATGACGTGGAGGTGTACGTCGACGACGAGCCGCCGGCCGCACCGGCCAACCTGACCGCGCAGGGGACGGCGCTGGGCTCGGTCGCCCTCACCTGGGACGCCAGCGAAGCCGTCGACCTGCACCACTACACGGTCTACCGGTCGACCAGCCCGGGCGAGGGGTACGCGCCCATCGGCTCTACCACCCAGCCGGCCTATCACGACACGACCGTGGAAGGCGGCACCACCTACTACTACGTGGTGACGGCCACCGACCTCTTCGGCAACGAGAGCGCGTACTCCAGTGAGGCCGCCGCGACCCCGCCTGTCGTGGACATCCGGTTCAGGGACGACATGGAGGCCGGTCCGGGCGAGTGGACGACCGCCGGCACCAACGACCCGTGGCAGTGGGGTGTGCCCACCAGCGGCCCCGGCAGGGCCTTCTCCGGCGAGCACCTGTGGGCCACCAACCTGTCGGGCAACTATCCCAACAACGCCAACGCCTCCCTGATCTCCCCGCCCATCGATCTGAACGGCCTCGCGACGGCCGCCCTCAGCTTCACCCACTGGTACCAGCTGGAACGGAACTACGACTTCGGACGGGTGGAGATCACCGCGGACGGCGGCGAGACGTGGACCGAGCTGGCCGTCTACAACTCGCCGTCGGGCTCGCCCCCGGTCGGTCCCGAAACCCCGATCATCGACCTCACCGACTACGTGGGCCAGACCGTGCAGATCCGGTTCCGGTTCACCTCCGACGTCTCCGTCACCTATCCCGGCTGGTACGTCGATGACGTCATGGTCGTCGGCACAGAGTCCGGCGCCGCACGCGTCGACCTGAGCTTCTCCGACCCCGGCGACCCCATCACCCTGAAGGATGAGAAGCATGCCCAGCCCGCCAGCCTGCGGATGCCGCTGCCGGACGCGTCCGTTACCCGGTACCGGGTGGAGAGCGATGAGCCCGCCGTGATCATCCAGGCGCTGCCGGTGCTGGAGGGCACGGTCACCGCCCTGGAGAGCGGCCGCGTGGTGCGCACCAACCCGGTCGACGGCACGTACGCGCTGCTGCTCCCCGCCGGCGACTACACCCTCCTGGCGGAAGCCTACGGCTACTATCCGCAGACCCGACGGGTCACGCTGGGCCCCGGCGAGGACCTGAGCGTCAACTTCCTGATGGAGCCGATCCCGCGCGGCTTCGTGACCGGCACCGTCACCAACGCCATCACCGGTGAGCCCATCCGGGGCGCCCGCGTGCAGGCGCTCGAAGACGCACGGGTCGCGCCGACCTTCACCGACGCCACCGGCCGGTTCACGCTGGACCTGCTGGTAGGCTCCTACACGGTGCGGGTCTCCCACCCGAACCACCAGATGGTGGAAATCCCGGTGGAGGTCCTGGCGGGCGAGACCACCGAGATTGCGGTCGCTCTGAACTCCTTCGCGGGACTGCCCGGCGAGCTCGCCTATGACGACGGCACCGCGGAGAACGCCAGGGCCATCGGGGCGCCCAACAGCGGCTTCGCCGTTCGGATGTCGCCCGAGCCGGGCCAGACCGTGATGGTGACGGGCGCGCGGGTCCGGTTCTGGAGCAGCGACTGGCCGGTTCCGGGCGGGAACAGCTTCCTGGTGGCCGTGTACGGCAGCCAGCCCGACGGCTCGCCCGGCAGGCTCCTGCTCGGTCCCATCCGGGTGGACAACGCCGTCCGCGGCGGCTGGACCGAGGTGGACCTGCGGCCGTACGGCCTCACGGTGCAGGGCGACTTCTACGTGGCCGTGCTGCAGACGGATGACTACCCGTACGTGCCCGGCCTGGCCTTCGACGAGTCGTCTGACCAGGGCCGCACGTGGTACGTCCTGGACGCCCGCGAATTTGAACCGTTTGCGGCCTACGGCAACGCCATGATCCGGGCCCTGATCTCCACGGAGATCGCGCCGCCGGTCATCCTGAGCCCGACGGACGGCGCCTTCACCAACCAGACTGAGGTCCTCGTCGAGGGCACGAGCGCGCCGAACACGACCGTGACCATCTTCGCCAACGGCGTGCCGGCAGCGGAGACCACAGCCGGCCCGGAGGGCGCCTTCGCAGCCGTGCTGACGCTGGACGAGGGCGAGTACGCCCTGACGGCCGTGGCCACCGACGCGGACGGCGGCAGCACGAGCCCGTCGGCCCCCGTCCGGATCGTCGTCGACCTCACCGCCCCCGAGCTGGTCATCGAGCACCCGGCGGACGGCGCGGTGCAGAACCACCGCCTGCTCACGGTCACGGGCCAGGCCGTGGACCCGTACCTGGCCGGGGTTGACGTGAACGGCACGGCGGCCGAGGTGGATGACGACGGCCGGTTCACCGCCGAGATCATCGTCCGCGAGGGTGAGAACCTCATCACCGTTACGGCCGTCGACCGGGCCGGGAACGCGACGTCCGCCGCCGTGACCATGACGGTGGACACGGTCCCGCCCGAACTCAGCAACCTGCATCCCGACACCGATCTCACGCTGCGCCCCGGCGACACCCTGACGGTCTCCTTTGACTCCGAACCCGGCCTAGCCCTGGCGGCGTTCAGCATCGTGCCGAACCTGGGCGGCGGCTCGACGCACGGCGACGACGCCACGTTCGGCCTGGAACCCGGCGAGATCGCCATGACCGAGACGGAGCCCGGGCACTACGAGGGCACGTTCACGGTGCCCGAAGGGATGAGCCTGCCGCAGGCGTTCGTCCGCTTCCGGGCGATGGATGCCGCCGGCAATACGGTGCGGGCGACCGCCCCGGGCCTCCTGACCATCGTCCCCGATGCGGAGCCCGGTGAGCCCGGCGAGCCCGGTGAGCCCGGCGAGCCCGGCGAGCCCGGCAGCCCCGTGGCCGTCATCCAAGGGCCCACCTCCGTCGAGGTCAACACCAACGCCCGCTGGGATGCGGGTCAGCTCAGCTCCGACGTCCCCATCGTCCGCTACGAGTGGGACATGGGCGACGGCACCCCCATCCAGCCCGGCCGGAGCATCACGCACCGGTACGGGGAGCCCGGTACGTACACCATCACCGTGACGGCGACGGACCGGAACGGCCAGACCACCGTGGTAACGCTCGACGTGGTGGTGACCGCCGAGGAAACCGAGGGGCCGAAGGCCGTGATCGAGGGCCCCACCATGGCCAGGCGCAATCACACCGTGGTGTACAGCGGCCTGAAGTCCACGTCCCGCCTGCCGATCGTCTGGTATGAGTGGGACATGGGCGACGGTACCCGGTCGCTCCAGCCCACGCCGGTGATGATCCACCAGTGGGCGGAGACCGGCACGTACACGGTGACGCTGACGGTCACCGACCTGGAAGGGAACGAGGACACCGTCACCTTGACGGTGGAGGTCGTCCGGTGACAGCCACCCCGCCGCCGGAGGGAGCGGTCCGCCGCTCCCTCCCTGCGCGTCGTCGCAGCGCACCGCTTCCTCCTCGGCCCGCCCCGGGCTCACCCTTGGCATCACCCGCGCGGGCGAGAATCAGCCGACGAAACCATCCGCAGATTCACCCAGTTCACAACGGCGCATGATGTTACACTTCCTCCAGGTCCGCATTTCTGGAGGGAGGACAAAGGGAATGAAGCGCCGCGTCCTGCGCCAGCTGCAGTCGCTGCTGGCTGTGCTGCTCTCCGTGGCGGGGCTGGTGGTGGCAGCCATGCCGGCGTTCGCCCGCGAGCCGGAAACGTCGGCTGCCTGGCTCCTGGCCATGGAGGCAGAAGAGTTGCTATGGGAAAAGGCCGGTGGGCCCGAGTGCCGCAACACCACCTACCAGGTGACGATCCCGCAGCTGACGGAGGATCGCGTCTATCCGCTGCCGATCGAGTGTCCCGATCTGCAGAACCTGGCCCCGGGCGACTCAGGTCCGGTCGGGACCTATCGCGTGATCAACGGTGGCACCGCCGCCCTTCGGCTGCAACTGCGGGGCAGGGTGGAGGGCGTGCTCTTCTCGGGATCCGTTCCCGTGATGCTGACCATACAGGACGACACGGGCCGGACTTACGCGTACGACGCCGCCTACCACGACATGCCCGACCTGCCCGCGGGTGAAACCCGCACGATCACGGTCACCTACGCCTGGCCCTTTACAGCCGAGAATGTCTACCAGGGCGAGCTCGGCAAGATCTTCATCGACCTGCTCGCGAAGGGCACGGGCGACCCGGGCGGCGGAGGCCCGGGCGGTGGCGGTGGCGGTGGCGGCGGTGGCGGTGGTGGCGGTGGAAGCCCCCCGCCGGACCGGCCGCCGACGCCTGAAACAGAGTCCGTTGCGCCGGCTTCCGGCCGGATCATTGTCCGGGTGCTCGGCGATCCCGCCGGCAACGGCGACCTGATGCCCCTGGAGGGCGCCGAGGTCCAGCTCGCGGACCTGTCGGCCGCGACCGACCCGCTGGGCCAGGTGGTCTTCGACGGCCTGCCTTTCGGTGCCTACACGGCGCTGGCGACAGCCGTCAACCCGCTGACCGGGGCCGACCCGCTGAGCGGAACCGGCGCCGCGCAGATCATCGCGGAACAGCCCGAGGCCACCATCACCATCGTGCTCACGTGGCCGCCCCGCCCGCTTCCCCCTCCGCAGGAGGCACAGCCTGAACCGGAGACCCCGACCGGCTCGCTCACGGTGCGGGTGGTGGACGCCAGTTCGCGCAACGGCGGGCGCGAGGTGCCCATTGCGGGGGCCATCGTCATCGTCGGAGACCGGGCCGGTTACACGGATCGGGCAGGGGAACTGCACCTGACGGAGCTCCCCCTGGGTGACTACACCGTGTATGCGGAGTCCGGGGATCCCACGGATCCCGAGGGCCCGATCCGGAGCGGCCAGACCCGGGTGCGGCTGACGGAGGAGGAGCCTCACCGGGTGGTCGTCATCCGGCTGATGTGGGAGCAGACGGAACCCGTCTTCGACGTCGCCCCCGGCAGCATCGCCGGCCGGATCTGCGCACCGCGCACGGGCGCGGCCCGGGTATGGGCGACCCGCGAGTCCGGGGAGACGGTCGGCACCGCCGTGGCCGCCACCGGCCGGATCGGCATCTGGCTGGACTACACCCTCTCCGACCTGGCCCCCGGCGTCTGGACCCTCACCCTGCAGAACCCCGGCGATCGTCCGGTGTCCCAGCAGGTAATCGTCCAGCCCGGCCAGGTGACCCTGGCCCGTGACTTCACCCTGGCCTGCACCGGCGACGGCCTGACCCCGCCACCCCACCTCGGCTACTACGTCGCAGGCGGCCTGCTGCTCGCGTCGGGCTGGCTGCTGCGCAGGATGGGCAGAAAGGCGATGGCATGATACGATAGCACTGCCGTCTCTCGTGCGGCCCACACTCATACCGTTTGGAGGGCGAATCGTTGCTTCAGAAGCTGCAGCTGGTGGCGCGGGAAGGCAGTCTGTCCGTCACCGACGTATATCTCGGCCACATCAAGCGGGACGAGGATCGCAAGCTCCTCGCCCACGCCGACGCCTACAGGTGGAGCGACCTCGATCCGCAGCTGCGGGCGATCCTGACGCAGCACCTGTACCAGGCCATCGAGGGCGCACAGGGGGAGGTCAACTTCCCCTGCATGTACACCGGGGAGGTCCTGCCGGTCGACAAGGTGGCCTCGGCGGAATACGACCGGCTCCATAACCGCCCGTCGGTGGAGGTGCTGGAGGCCATCCGCGACATGGAGGAGGTCCACCCCCAGTCCCTGGTGGACCTGGGCAACGTGTTGGCGTACAAGGTGATGGCCGCCGGGGCCATCAAGAATCACCTGGTGGCCATTCTGCGGTTCCGGGCGGTGCCGGAGCTCGGGGCCACGCCCCTGCGGTTCAGCTTTGCGACCGTCCTGGACCTGGAAGATCGGGAAGAGTCGCTCTTCGACGAGCACACCGGCAGCTTCCGCACCCAGGTGCTGAACAACGTGATCAAGCGTGGCAGCGTCTCCCGGGCCGTGTTCTTCCCCTGCCTCGATGCGGAGGGGAGGGAGATCGCCGACCTCATGGTGTACGCCGGCAGCGGCGCCGCCGCGTGGTTCAAGGCGCTGGAGGCCACACGCCGATTGAGCCCCCGGCGGGAGGGCCAGGCGCTCCTCCGGATGATTACCGAGCAGAACGCGACGGGAGAGGTGCCCCACGACCTGTTCCGGCGAATGGGCGCTGACCTGCTGGACGAGGCCGCGGACGGGCTCAGCGCCGAATCCGTGGTCCGCAGCATGGAGAAGGCGGTGGGCCACGGCGTCGACCGGCTGGGCTTCCAGGCCCGCTGGGAGTCGGCGTTCGGCGACCTCTCCTACCGTCCCGCCTACAACTCGCTCTTCGGCGGCGCGGAAAAGCCGACCCGCATGAAGATGCGGGCCGGCAGCATCGAGATCACCCTGACGCCGGCGGATCTGGAGTCCTTCCGCCAGGTCACCGTGGGCGACCGGACCTTCATCCTCTTCGCCGTGCCGGAACGGGCACGGGTGGTAGTCGGGAAGGACCTGGACCTGAAGATCAAGCCGGTCGGGCTGGCGGACATTCAGCGCTGGATGACCGGCGAAGAGGACCCGGCATCCTGAAGCCCGGCATCCTGCCCGCGCTGGCGGCGGGCCGCCTCCTGGGCGGCCTGGAGGGCGGCATCCAGCTTCCGCAGCAGCCGGACCCATTTCAGGACGGTGAAGACCAGCACGAGGAAGGCCACAAACAGGAAGACAAGTTGAAACGAGTCCATGCCGTTCCCTCCCCATCGCCGGCATCGTCCCCGACATAAACGATTGAATAATGTTCGACTCCCGGCCGATCGGCTCCTGCTGCGAGAAGGAGGTGGTCCGCCATTCCTCGACGCGAGTTCACGGGCCCGAGCGGGTCCCGCCGGTCGGCCCGCGTCCGCGTGGGCAACCTGCTGCTGATTCTCGGCGCCCTGCTGCTGCTCGTCCCGGCCGCCCGACACGCTTACGAGGAGCTGGCGTACCGCCGCCAGGCAGAGATGCCTCCTCCCTCGCCGGTGATGATGTTCGACGAAACGGCCCCGGCGGAAGAGCGACCCGGCGCAGCCGACGGGACGGCCGGCACCGGCGGCGGGGCCGGTGCCACCGGGCCGGGTGCGGCGACCGCCCCGGACGGCGGGGCAGGCTCTGCGGCCGCCGGCGTTACGCCCCTCTACCACATCGCCATCCCCCGCTTCGGGGTCACCTATGCGGTGGGCGACGGGGTCGACAATGCGGTGCTGGAACAGGGACCGGGCCATTATCCCCAGACGGTGCTGCCCGGGGAGGTGGGGAACGCCGCGCTGGCCGGCCACCGCACCCTGCGCGGCCGCCCGTCCTTCTTCTACCACCTGGACCGGCTGGAGCCGGGAGACCTTCTGCTCGTCCACTACCCGGACCGCAGCCTCACATTCGTCGTCGAGCGTGTCTTCGTCACTGACCCGTACGACCTGTCGGTGATCGATCCCACCGACCAGCCGACCCTCACCCTGACCACCTGCGATCCCCCGGGCAGCGACGAAATGCGCCTGATCGTCCAGGCACGGCTGCAGTCGCCGCTGGTCGGAATGGCTCCCCCAAACTGACGCGAAACACCCCCGGCCCTGCGCCGGGGGCGTTTCGCGCGCCTGCACCCGCACCTGGCTTGTGCCCCGGGTCATCTCTTCCGGGCCGGCCCGCTGTGACTCCACCATGGCCCATCCGGGCTATTCGGACCTACACGCTGTACACGTAGCGGTTCCCTGACCCAAGGAACCAGCGGCTAAGGCCTTCGAGTACCGAAAAATAAGCGATGGGGTCCTTTCGCCCCGGCAGCCAAATCAAGAAAACTGGACGTAGTTGCCTGCGTCCCCGTGCCCGTGGCCACCCTGCGGACGAAGTCCCGGGCACGGGGAATGGTGAATAACCCGTGGAGGTGGACGCACATGGCCAAACTCATCCGATCAGCAGGCCAGTATAAGCTCGATCGGCGTCGGTTCCTGGGCTGGAGCGCCGCAACCGCAGGCGCAGCGCTGCTGCTCGGCAACCAGACGGGGCTGCTCAAACTGGACCCGGCAAAGGCCAAGGCAGCTCCCGCTGCCGAAGAGGGCAAGTGGGTCACCGCGGCCTGCTGGCACAACTGTGGCGGCCGGTGCCTGAACAAGGCCCTGGTCAGGGACGGCGTCGTCATCCGACAGAAGACCGACGACACCCACGAAGACTCGCCCGACTTCCCGCAGCAGCGCGGCTGCGCCCGCGGCCGGTCGCAGCGGAAGCAGGTCTTCGCGGTGGACCGGCTCCGGTACCCGATGAAGCGCAAGCACTGGGAACCCGGCGGCGGCCGGAAGGACCTCCGGGGTCGCGACGAGTGGGTCCGCATCTCGTGGGACGAGGCGCTGGACATCGTCGCCAGCGAGATCAAGCGGATCGTGGAGAAGTACGGCAACCGCGCCATCCTCTCCACCGGCGGCAGCGAGATCGGCCGCACCCTGGCGCTCTACGGCGGGTATGTGGGCACCTGGGGCACGACGTCGTGGGGAAGCTGGCGCTGGGGGCCGGCCAAGTTCGGCATGGCGGAAGGGTACAACGATACCAGCATCAACGAC
Organism: Symbiobacterium thermophilum IAM 14863; assembly: GCF_000009905.1. GTDB lineage: Bacteria > Bacillota > Sulfobacillia > Symbiobacteriales > Symbiobacteriaceae > Symbiobacterium > Symbiobacterium thermophilum. The sequence goes on along the minus strand of NC_006177.1, from coordinate 786,784 downwards.
CGGCTCGACCTGCGTAATTCCAACCTGATCGTGATCTGGGGCGGGAACCCGGCGTGGAGCGCGGGCGGCAGCCCGACCTACCACTACCTGCAGGCCAAGAAGGCCGGGGCCAAGTTCATCTTCATCGACCCGATCTACCACCAGTCGGCGGAGCTGCTGGCCGATGAGTGGATCCCCATCCGGCCCGGCACCGACCACGCGATGATGCTGGGCATGGCCTACACCCTGATCACCGAAGACGATCCCGTCAACAACCCGCTGATCGACTGGGACTTCCTGAACCGCTGCACGGTCGGCTTCGACGCGGACCACATGCCGGAGGGCGCCGACCCGAAGGAGAACTTCAAGGACTACGTCCTGGGCACCTACGACGGCCAGCCCAAGACGCCGGAGTGGGCCTCCGAGATCTGCGGCGTCGATCCGCACACCATCCGCCGGCTGGCCCGGGAGATCGCGACCACCCCGCGCGTCGCCCTGCTCACCGCCTGGGCGCCCGCCCGCACGCGCAACTCCGACAGCTGGCCCCAGATGTTCATGACCTTCGGCGCGATGACCGGCCACATGGGCCAGCCGGGCCGCATGACGGGCGTGAGCTGCCACCGGCATACCGCCAACGGCGGCCCCAACCTGGTGACGAGCGGCGGCGCCGGCCTGCCGGGCATCAAGAACCCGATCAACGAATCGATCAACGACAGCGAGCTCTGGAACGCGGTCCTCACCGGCAAGTACACCGCAGGCTACAACGACGTCCGGGACATCAACATCCAGATGATCTACCACGGCGGCGGCGCCATCCTGCAGACCCGGGACGGCATGACCAAGGGCATCGAGGCGCACCGCCACGTCGAGTTCGTGGTCTCCCACAGCCAGTTCCTCACCACCAACTCGAAGTACGCGGACATCGTGCTGCCCGTGACCACGCCCTGGGAGCGGCTGGGCGGCCTGCTGACCGGCAACCGCGAGATCCTCATCTACTACACCAACGTCACGCAGCCGCTGTTCGAGGCCAAGGACGACGCCTGGATCGCCACCGAGATCGCCAAGCGGCTGGGCTTCAAGGAAGAGGACATCTACCCGATCTCCGAGAAGCAGCAGCTCTTCAACCAGCTGGCCGGGTCGAAGGTGATGAAGGAAGACGGTTCGGGGTACGAACCGCTGCTCACCATCACCGAGGAAGACATCGCCGAATGGGGCGTGGAAGGCAAGCCGCAGCAGGGGCGCATCACCCTGAAGGAGTTCGAGGAGCGCGGCATCTACCAGGTGCCCCGCCGTCCGGGCGACAAGCTTGGCTTCATCGCCTACGAGGCCTTCCGGAAGGATCCCGAGAACAACCCGCTCAACACCGCCAGCGGCAAGCTGGAGATCCACTGCCAGGCTCTCGCGGACCTGATCAAGGGCTACGGCTTCACCGAGATTGATCCGATCCCCACCTACCAGCCGCGCAAGGAAGGCTATGAGGACACCTTCGCGGACTGGGAGAAGAAGATCAAGGGCGAGTACCCGCTCCAGGTCATCAACCCGCACTACCCGCGGCGCTCCCACAGCGTCTTCGACAACGTGACCTGGCTCCGCGAGGCCTTCCCCAGCATGGTGATGCTGAACAGCCAGGACGCCGCCGCCCGGGGCATCAAGGACGGCGACACCGTGCTCATCACCAGCCGTCACGGCAAGGTCCTGCGCCGGGCGCACGTCACCGACCTGATCATGCCCGGCGTCGTGGGACTGCCCCACGGGGCCTGGGTGGAGATGGACGAGGAGAAGCAGATCGACAAGGCCGGCGCCGACAACATCCTCTGCGGCGGAATCCCCTCCGGCCAGGGCATCTCGGCGTGGAACTCCTGTATCGTCGAGGTCACGCGTTACGACGAGCCGCTGGCACCCGACCACACCTGGGAGCCGCGGATCCCCCTGAAGTAAGGAGGCGGCGTCACCGTGGCACAGAAAGGCTTTTACTATGACATGACCGCCTGCGTCGGGTGCAAGGCTTGCTACATCGCGTGCAAGGATAAGAACGACCTGCCCCTGGGGGTCATGTACCGCAATGTCTACACCTTTGAGGGCGGGCGGTACCCGAAGCCGTGGATCTTCAACATCTCCATCTCGTGCAACCACTGCAGCGACCCGCGGTGCGTGACCAACTGCCCGACCGGCGCCTCCTACAAGCGGGAGGAAGACGGCCTGGTCCTGGTCGACCAGGAGGCCTGTATCGGGTGCCAGTACTGCGTCTGGTCGTGCCCCTACGGCGCCCGGCACTACCTCGAGGAGCAGGGTGTCGTGGGCAAGTGCAACGGCTGCGTCGACCTGGTCGAACGGGGTCAGAACCCGGCCTGCGTGGACGCCTGCGTCATGCGCGCGCTGGAGTTCGGCGACCTGGACGAACTGAAGCGCAGGCATCCCGAAGCCGAGGTCTTCACCAGCTGGGGAGCCCCGGGCGCCGAGCTGACCGGGCCCTCGATGCTGGTCACCCTGAAGCCGCAAGCCCGGCGGTAGGAGGGAGGTCAAGCGATGGAAACCAAGGAGTTCGCCCTGGTGCTCTTCACGGTGCTCAGTCAGGCGTCCGTCGGCGCCTTCATCCTGCTTTCCTGGCTGCGGCTGCGCAACCGCAGCGAGGCGATGGATGCGGTCTATCGCAGGTCCATCGCCGTCCTGCTGCCGATCATGGCGGTGGCGCTGGTGGCGTCGCTGTTCCACCTGGGTAGGCCGATGCTGGCCTTCACCTCGCTGCGCCGGCTCGCCACGTCCTGGCTCTCGCGCGAGATCTTTTTCAGCGGCGCATTCTTCGCCCTCCTGGCCGCCACCGTCCTCCTGGAGAAGTCCGCACCGGGTCGGAAGGCCCTCTCGGCGCTGACCGCCCTGGCCGGTGCCGTGGCGGTGTTCAGCATGGGCGCGGTCTACACGGCCACCGTGATCCCCGCCTGGCAGGGCTGGGGCACCTACGCGGCGTTCGTGGGCACCACCGTGCTGGCCGGCGCCGGGCTCGCGGCGGGCCTGGTCGCCTTCTTCGGCCGCTCGGTGGAGGAGGCGGCCGGCGACCTGCAGCAGCTGGTCGGGGCGGCGATCGCAGCCCTGATCCTCGGCCTCGTCGCCTACCCGCTGTACCTGGCCTCGCTGGGCAACGGCGGCGCCGAGGCGCAGGCCTCGCTCCAGTTGCTGGGCGGCCCCTTCGCGGGCTGGCTCGCCCTGCGGTGGGCGCTCACCCTGGCCGGAGGGGCCGTGCCGCTGCTGATCGCGTGGCGCCGGCTCTCCGCGGGCCAGAAGACCAGCGGACTGGTCTACGCGGCGCTGGTGTGCATGGTGGCCGGCGAACTGGTGGGCCGCTACCTGTTCTACGCCACAGGCGTGCCCATGTCGATCGGCTAGGCCCCTGCGTACCGTTCACATCCAGAACCAGCGGGAGTGTTGTGCATGGTGACCACCGCCCATGTCCTGGCCATGCAGGGGGAACTGGAAACCGTCCTGGAGGCCCGGGGCTTCGCCTACGCGCTGCTGATGCAGGCCTTCCTCGTCGAGCCGCAGCGTGAGCAGATCGAAAACCTGGCCGAGACCGGAGCCGTGCGGCTGTTCCCCTTCGGCCAGGATCATCCGGCGATTCAGCAGGGCACCGCAGCGGTCGGCGCCTTCCTCGCCGACCCCGCCAACCGGTCCGCCGAAGCGGTCGACCGACTGGTCTGGGACTACACCCGCCTGTTCGTCGGGCCCGCCCGGCTCCCGGCTCCGCCCTATGAATCGGCCTACCGCACGGTGGACCGGCTGGTCTTCCAGGAAGTGACCCTGGAGGTCAGGGAGGCGTACCGCCGGTACGGGCTGGTGGCGCCGAAGCTGGGCACTGAGCCCGACGACCACATCGGGCTGGAGCTGAGCTTCCTGTACGAGACCTGCCGCCTGGCCGCGGGAGCGGCGGCCGCGGGCGACATCGACGGGGTCCACACCATCCTGCAGGATCAGCAGGCGTTCCTCGACGACCACCTGATGCAGTGGGTGCCCCGGTTCGCCGCCGACGTGAGGCAGCACGCCGAAACCGCGTACTACCGCGGCTGGGCGGACCTGCTGGCCGGCTTTGCGGAGACCGACAGGGACCTGCTCGAAGAGCTGTTGGCGGAGCAGCCCGACCGGTAATCCGAACCGAATTCGTGCGAGACGCCCCCGGGGCTGCCCCCGGGGGCGTCTTTCGCTCCGTCGCTCAGTCCCAGTTGCGCCGGTCCTGGAAGAGCGGCCCGTCGGCCGGGATCGCGCCGGGGGGGACGACCAGCACGTCCGGGTTCAGCCGCACAGCCGCCCGGACGGCGTCCCGCACGGCCCGGGGATCCGCCTGCCCGGCGAACTCGATGCGCAGCACGTCCCGGTGATCCGCGTCCCGCTCCACCACCGCACGCCAGCGCTGCACGCCGCCGGCCAGCCCGGCCATCGCCGCCTCCAACTGCTTCGGGTAGAGGAAGATCCCCCGGACCTTGGTGACCTCGCTCACCCGGCCCATCCACCCCTTCAGGCGGGCCGACGGGCGGCCGCAGGGGCAGGGCTCCGCCACGAGCGCGCTCAGGTCGCCCGTGCCGAACCGGATGAGCGGATAGGTCTCCTGCAGGGCCGTGACGACGACCTCCCCCACCTCCCCGGGGGGCAGCGTCCGGCCGTCCGGGTCGCAGATCTCGACGATGACCCCGTCGTCGATGTGCAGCCCGGCGCCGCGCCCGCACTCGTAGCCGATCAGGCCCACGTCCGCCGTGCCGTAGGCCTGGCGGACCGTCACACCGTGGGCCTCGATCCGCGCCCGCAGCGCCTCGGGCAGCGGCTCGCCGGTCACCACCGCCCGGCGCAGCGGCAACGGCGTGCCCGCGGCCGCCGCCCGGTCCAGCAGGGCCAGCAGGTACGAAGGCAGCCCGGTGTAACCGGTGGCCCCCACCGCCCGCGCCACCCGGATCTGCAGGTCCTGCTGCCCGACTCCGGCCGGGACCACCACGCACCCCAGCGCCCGGGCGGCGGCGTCGAACATGAACCCCGCCGGCGTCAGATGGTAGCTGAAGCAGTTGAGCACCCGCTCGCCCCGCTCGAAGCCCGCGGCGGCGAGGACCTTGCCGAACCGCCAGTAGTCCGGATCGGTGCCCTGCGGGTCGTACACGTCGCCGGGGCTGACGAAGATGCGGGCCAGCTGCTCCACGGGGACGCCCAGCAGCCCGCCGAAGGGCGGGGATCCGGCCTGCACGCTGCCCAGCAACTCCTTGCGGAGCACCGGCAGGGCCTGCCAGCGGGGGCCGCCGGGCATTCCGTCCCCGCCGGGCTCCGCATCAGCGAGGCCGGCGGCGTCCAGCCGCTCCCGCCAGACCGGGCTCCCCGCCCGGGCCGCCGCCAGCACCTTCCGCAACCGCTCCTCTCCTCCGGGCGGCACCCAGAGGCTCAGGCCTCCGGCGCCGCCCCCTGCTCCCTTCCCCTTCATGCCAACCACCGTTTCCTGCGCTTGTAGGCCTTCGCCTCCCGGTAACTCTTCCGCCCCACGCCGGTGAGGCCGAGGTAGAACTCCTTGACGTCCTCGTTGTTCAGGAGCGTCTGCACCGGCCCCTCCAGGACGATCCGGCCGTTCTCCATCACGTAGCCGTAGTGAGCGATGGAGAGGGCCACCATGGCGTTCTGCTCCACCACCAGGAACGTGGTCTTCGTCTCCTCGTTCAGCCGCCGGATGATATCGAAGATCTCCCGCACCAGACGGGGGGCGAGCCCCAGCGACGGCTCATCCAGCAGCACCAGCTTCGGCCGGGCCATCAGGGCCCGCCCGATGGCCACCATCTGCTGCTCCCCGCCCGAGAGGTAGCCGGCCTTCTGCCGCCGCCGGTGCACCAGCTTGGGGAAGTAATGGTAGACCATGTCCAGGTCGCTGCGCACGTTCCGCCGGTCGGTGCGGGTGTAGCTCCCGGCAAGCAGGTTCTCCTCCACCGTCAGGTGCTCGAAGACGTGCCGGCCCTCCATCACCTGGAAGATCCCCTTGCGGACGATCTCGGCCGCCTCGAGGTTGGTGATCCTCTCGCCCATGAACTCGATCTTGCCGTCCGTGACCTCGCCGTTCTCCGACTTCAGCAGACCGGAGATCGCCTTCAGGGTCGTCGTCTTGCCCGCCCCGTTGGCGCCCAGCAGCGCCACCACCTTTCCCTCGGGCACCTGCAGCGACATGCCCTTCAGCACCAGGATGACCCGCTCATACATCACTTCCACGTTATTCAGAACGAGCACCGGACCACCTCACATCCCTACTTCCCCTTGGGCTCCACGAAGTCCGTGATCGCCACGAAGCGGCCGTTCTGCACCTGGTAGATGCGGGCCCTGTCCATGCCGCCGTGGTCCGTGGGCGTAAACGTCAGCGGGGCGCCGATCCCGCCCAGGTCCAGTTCGTTGAAGGTCTCGAACGCGGCCTTCAGGGTCTCGCCGGTGACGTCCTCGCCGGCCCGGCGGATCGCCTCGGTCAGGATGCGGCCGAACACCCAGCCCTGGAGCCACTTCTGGGTCAGGTCCTCCCGCTTCAGGCCGATCTTCTCGGCGTAGGCCACCGCCTCGTCGATTCCGGGCCCCTCGTCGTACGGGAAGACGAAGGCCGGGGTGCCGACGAAGCCCTCCGCCGCGTCACCGGCCGCGGTGAGCAGCGTCTCGTCCACCGAGTAGGTCATGCCCACGACCTGGATCTTGTCGCGCAGGCCCTGCTGCTGGACGGCCTTCAGCACCTGGGCCGTGCCCTTCACCACGTTCTGGATCATGATGAACTCGACGCCCTTGTTGTGCAGGTCCAGCACCTGGGTGACCGCGTCCGCCGCCGCGCCGGGCAGCGCCGCCTCGCCCACCCAGGTGAGGCCGATCTGCTGCGCGTAGGCCTTGGCATCCGCCACGGGCGCCTGGCCGAAGGGCGAGTCGTGGAAGATGATGCCGACCTTCGCGTCAGGCTTCTGCTCCTTGATCCAGTCCAGCAGCACCCGGGCCTGCTGCGAGTAGGTGGACGAGACGATGAAGTTGTACGGGGTGACCGACGGATCCGTCAGGCTCTCCGCGAAGGAGCCTGACAGGTACGGGATCTTGTCCTGGGCGATCAGCTCCTTCATCGCTTCGGTGTCGCCGGTGCCCCAGCCCAGGATCGCGACCACCTTGTCCTCGTTCACGTACTTCTTGTACAGTTCCACCGCCTTGGGCACCTGGTAGGCGTAGTCGCCCCAGACCAGTTCCACCTTCCGGCCGTTCACCCCGCCCAGCTCGTTGTTCAGGTAGTCGAACCACGCCCGGGCCCCGTCGGCGTGTGGTTTGCCCACGTCGCCCGTCGCGCCGGTGATGTCGAAGATCCCGCCGACCTTGATCGGCCCTTGGGCGGCCGACCCGCCGGATCCGCCGGCGCCCGAGCCCCGGCCGCCACAGCCGGCCAGCAGCGCGAGACACAGGAGCGCCCCCACGAGATTCCAGACCCGCTTCTGCCACCGCATCCTTCCCCTACCTCCTCTGCTCTCGTCCGCCGGCTTCCGCAGGCGGTCGCTGTCCACGTCCCCTGCGCCGATCCCCCCTCGGCACAGGGGACCACGTGTGCTGTGCCCCGCAACGCAGAACCTCGGGTTACGGCGCACAGCCCCTCCCATCGCTCACCGCTCACGACTTGCTGTAACCGAAGGGCCAGAGCCGAAAGTAATCCTTGATGTTCCGCCAGAGCTTGGCCAGCCCCTCGGGCTCGAATATCAGGAAGAGCACGATCGCGGCGCCGAAGGCCGCATCCCGGATCAGCAGCAGCTTGGTGCCAACGGACGGGAACACCGGCTCCAGCAGCATCGCCAGCTCCCGCACCACGATCGGCATGACCGTCATGAAGGCGGCGCCGTAGACGGACCCCATCACCGAGCCCATGCCGCCGATGATGATCATCGCGAGCAGCTCGATGGACAGGTGGATCTCGAACTGCTCCGGCGAGATGATCATCACGTACGGAGCCCAGATCGCCCCGGCGATGCCGGCGTAGAACGCCGACAGCGCAAAGGCCGTCACCTTCGTCCGGAACAGGTCGATGCCCATGACCTCGGCCGCCAGGTCCCGGTCCCGCACGGCCATGAACGCCCGCCCGATCCGGGTGCGGAGCAGGTTCTGGGCGAAGACCCCGAGCAGCAGCGCCACCGTCAGGGCCAGGTAGAAGTAGCTGCGTTCACCGGAGAGGGTGTGACCGAAGAAGCTCGGCCGCCTGACCGACATCGAGTGGATGCCCCCGGTGAACCAGTCGGCCCGGGTGAAGAAGAACGTGAGGATCACCTGCGCCGCCAGCGAGGCGATGGCGAGGTAAAGCCCCTTCAGGCGGGCGGACGGCAGCCCGAAGAGGGCCCCGACGGCGGCGGCGGTGAGCCCGGCCAGCGGCATCGCGACCCAGAACGGGAGCCCCTGCTTCATCAGGTAGCCCACCGTGAAGGCGCCCATCCCGGTGAAGGCGCCGTGGCCCACCGAGATCTGCCCGGTCACGCCGGTGAGCAGGTTGAGCCCCAGCGCGGCGATGGTGTAGATCGCCACCATGTTCAGGATCGAGACGTAGTAGTTGGGCAGGAACCACGGGATCGCGTAGAGCAGGGCGACCAGCACCCAGCCGCGGGCCACGGCCAGCGGGGTCTGGTGCAGGGCGTGGTCCTGCTCGTAGGTGGTGATGTACACCCCGCACTCCAGGGCGAACGGGTACCGCAACAGTCGCTGCACAGGCCTACACCCTTTCGATGATCTCCTTGCCGAACAGGCCGTACGGCCGGATCAGCAGGATGACGATCATGACGACAAAGGGCACCACTTCCTTGATGCCGGTCAGGTACTGGTCCAGGTAGCCGCCGGTCAGCGCCTCCAGGATGCCGATGAGGAAGCCGCCCAGGATGGCGCCGGGGATCGAGTCCAGCCCGCCGAGGATGGCCACCGGCAGCACCTTCAGCCCGTAGGAGGTGAGCAGGGGGTTCACGCCGGCGATGTTCCCCAGGAAGATGCCGCCCACCGCGGCCACCATCGCCGCCACCGCCCACGTCGCCGCCAGGACCCGCTTCACGGAGATGCCCATGGAGAGCGCCGCCTGCTCGTCGTCGGCCGTCGCCCGCATGGCGATGCCCAGCAGGCTGTACTTGAAGAAGGCGTTGAGCAGGACCAGCAGGATCAGGGCCGCCACCAGGCCCCAGAGGAAAACCTCGGAGATGGCCACCGGCCCGATGACGATGGGCTCGCTGCGGAAGAGCCCCTGGAAGGAGCGCATGTCGGTGCCCCAGATCCCGTGAATCACGGCCTTGATCAGGAAGGAGAGCCCCATCGTCACCATGATGATGGAGATCGGCGGCTCGCCGATGAACGGCCGGAGCACCGCCCGCTCGATGGCCACGCCCACCAGCGCGCTGACCGCGATGGTGAGCAGCAGGGCCAGCGCAAACGGGAGGTTCAACTCGGTGGTGAACGTGAGCCCGATGTAGGCCCCGAGCAGCACCAGCTCGCCCTGGGCCAGGTTGATCACCCCGCTGGCCTTGTAGATGAGCACGAAGCCCAGGGCCACCAGGGCGTAGAGGGCCCCCACGACGATGCCGTTGACCAGCAGGTTCAGGAAGAAGCCGAGGCCGCTGCTCATCCGACGCCACCTCCTCCGGCCGCGCGCGGCTCAGGCTGCTCGACCTCCGGGGCGGCGCCGGGCACGGGCAGGAGCCTCCGCACCTGCAGCACCGTCTCGATGACCGCCTCCCGGCCGTCCCGGTAGCGGACCTTGCTCTGCACGGGGATCTCGTCCGCCCCGGCGTAAAGCCCCTCGATCACCGGGGCGTACTTCTGGTACACGAACCCGCGCCGGAGCTTCCGGGTGCGGGTCAGCTCCTCGTCGTCCGCGTCCAGCTCCTTGTGCAGGATCACGAACGAGCGGATGCGGGCCGCCTCGGGCAACTCGGCGTTGACCCGGGCGATCTCGCCGGCGATCAGGTCCAGCACCGGCCCCTTCTGGGACAGGTCCTGGTAGGTGGTGTACGGAATCCCCTGTCCCTCGGCCCAGTGGCCCACCGACTGCAGGTCGATGTTGACCATCGCCACCACGTGGGTGCGGCGGTCGCCCACCGCCACCGCTTCCTTGATGTAGGGAGAGAACTTCAGCTTGTTCTCGATGAAGTTGGGCGAGAAGATCTCGCCGGTGCTCAGCCGCATCACGTCCTTCAGCCGGTCAATCACCACCAGGTGCCCCGACTCCTCCTCGATGTACCCGGCGTCGCCGGTGTGCAGCCAGCCGCCGGCCAGGGCCCTGGCGCTCTCCTCGGGCATCTTGTAGTAGCCCTGGAACACCGCCCGGCTCCGGAGCAGGATCTCCCCCTCCGGGGAGATGGCCATCTCGCCGCCGGGCAGCGGCGTGCCCACCGTGTGGAAGCGGATGTCGTCGTCCCGGTGCAGCACCGCGATCCCCACGATCTCCGTCTGGCCGTAGATCTGCTTCAGGTTCACGCCCAGGGCGTGGTAGAACCGGAAGACGTCCGGCCCCAGCGCCGCGCCGCCGGTGTAGGCCCGCTTCAGCCGGGAGAGCCCCAGGTGGTCCTTGACGGCGCTGTAGACCAGGAACTCGCCCAGGGCGTACAGCAGGCGGTCCTTCAGCGGCACCGGCCGGTGGGCGAAGCGGGCGTCGGCCACCCGGAGCCCCACCGGGAGGAAGAACTCCCAGAGCCTGCGCTTCAGCCAGCCGGCGTCCTGGATCCGCACCTGGACCCGGGTCACCATGTCCTCCCAGATCCGGGGCGGCGAGAACATCACGTGGGGGCCGATCTCCCGCAGGTTCTCCTGCACCGTGTCCGGCTCTTCGGGGAAGTTGACGGTGAAGCCGACGGAGAGGTGCATCGCCAGGGCGGTCATCTGCTCCCCGATCCAGGCCAGGGGCAGGAAGGAGAGGAAGTCGTCGTCCGGGGTCAGCGGGTCCACGGTCTGAATCGTGTCACCCATCGCCAGCAGGTTCCGGTGGCTCAGCATCGCGCCCTTGGGGTGGCCCGTCGTGCCGGAGGTGTAGCAGATGATCGCGGTGTCCTCCCCGTCCCCGGCCGCGACCATCTCCTCGAACAGGCCCGGGTGCCGCCGGCCGTACTCCCGGCCCATCTCCATGACCTGCGGAAAGTACAGCAGCCACGGGTCGGTGTACGTGCGCAGCCCCTTGGGATCGTAGTAGACCAGGTACCGCACCTTGGGGATGAGGTCCCGCACCTCCAGGATCTTGTCCACCTGCTCCTGGTCCTCCACGACCACGACGACGGCGTCCGAGTGGTCGATGACGTAGGCCATCTCCCGGGCCAGCGAGTCCTGGTAGATGCCCACCGACGTCCCGCCGGCGGACTGCGCGGCCAGCTCGGCGATGACCCACTCCGGCCGGTTGTCGCCCACGATCGCAATCTTGTCGCCCCGCCGGAAGCCCAGGGAGACCAGGCCCAGGCAGAAGTCGCGCACGTGGTCCAGGTAGTCCTGCCACGTGTACTCCTGCCAGATGCCGTACTCCTTTTCCCGGAGGGCGACCCGGCTGCGGCCGTACCGCGCGGCCATCGCCTGCAGCCGCTTCGGCAACGTATCCAGCTGCTCTGCGCTCACCACACCACCCCCTTACACCACCGCCAGGTCCTTGTCCCCCAGGTAGGCCCGGATCACTTCGGGGTTCCGGCGCACTTCCTCGGGCGTTCCCTCGCCGATCTTGCGGCCGAAGTCCAGCACCACCACCCAGTCCGAGATGTCCATGACCACGCCCATGTCGTGCTCGATCAACACGCAGGTGACCCCCCGCTCCTGGTTGATGTCGAGGATGAAGCGGACCATGTCCTCCTTCTCCTCGGCGTTCATGCCGGCCATCGGCTCGTCCAGGAGCAGCAGCCGGGGCTCCAGCGCCAGGGCCCTGCCCAGCTCCACCCGCTTCTGCAGGCCGTAGGGCAGCATCCCCACGGGCTTGCGCCGGACGTGCGCGATCTCGAGGAAATCGATGATCTCCTCCACCGCCTTGCGGTGCTCGATCTCCTCCCGCCTGGCCGGGCCCCACCAGAGGCCGCAGGCCAGCAGCCCCGAGCGCATCAGGGCGTGGCGGCCGACCATCAGGTTCTCGAGGACGGTCATGTGCTTGAACAGGGCGATGTTCTGAAATGTGCGGGCGATGCGCAGCTCCGCCCGCCGGGCAGGCGGCATCCGGGTGATCTCGCGCCCCTCAAACAGAATCCGCCCCTGCTGGGGAATGTAGCGCCCCGAGATGCAGTTGATCAGGCTGGTCTTCCCCGCCCCGTTGGGCCCGATGATGCTGGTGATGGACCCCTTCCGGGCGGCCAGCGAGACCCCGTCCAGGGCCTTCACCCCGCCGAACCCGATCGCCACCTCCTCAACCGCCAGGTGCATCTCGCTCACCCCGTGCCACCTCCTTCGCTCACACCTCGTGTCCGCCGTCGTGCCCATCGGCTGCCTCCGCCGCCCCACGGCCCGGCGCCGCGGGCTCAAGGCCCCCCGCTCCCGGCGCGGCGGTCGACGATCCGCACCCGGCGGGGCGACCGCTCCAGCGACCCGTAGGGCAGGATCTGCACCGCGACGTCCACGGCCAGCTCGTCCGAGAGCCGCCGGCTGATCCGCTCCTCCAGGGCCGGCGAGGGGAACTCGCCCGGCGCCGCCTCCACCTGCACCGTGCAGCGGTCCAGCCACGTCGCCGGATCCCGCTCCAGCACGATCCGGTACTCGTCCGCCAGGGTGCCGTAGCTCGAGAGCACCCGCTCCACCTGCACCGGGTAGAACTTCGCGCCGCGGATCATGACCAGCTCGTCCAGCCGGCCCCGCACCCCGCCGGGGGAGCGGGCGAGGGTTCTGCCGCAACCGCAGGGCTCGGTGACCAGGGTCGCCATGTCCCCTGTCCAGTAGCGGATCAGCGGCATGTCCTCCCGGGTCAGGTCGGTCAGCACCAGCACACCGGTCTCGCCCTCGGCGCACGGCGCCATCGTCGCGGGGTTGATCACCTCCACCAGCACGTGGTCCTCGGCCCAGTGGAGCCCCTGCTGCAGCCGGCACTCGCCGGCGAGGAGCGGGCCGACCTCGGTGATGCCGTAGAAGTCGAAGGCGGGGCAACCGTAGAGCCGCTCCAGCCGCTTCCGGGTGATGGGCTCTCCGGCGCCGGGCTCGCCGCCGAAGAGGCCGTAGCGGAGCCCGATGTCCCGGGGCGAGAGCCCCCGCTCCTGGATGCGCTCGGCCAGGTAGACGGCGTGGGACGGCGCGCCGATGAGCATCACCGGCCGGAAGTTGAACAGCATCTCGACCTGCCGCTTCACCGAGTCCGTGCCGATTGGGATGATCGCCGCCCCCATGGCCCGGGCCGCCCGGTGCCAGGAAATCCCGCCGGCGAAGAGGCCGTAGCCGAAGGCGTTGTGGATCAGCTCTCCGGGTCGGAGCCCCAGCCCCCACATGATCCGCGCACCGATCTCCGCGGTGCGGGCCAGGTCCCGTTCGCCGTACACGGTGTAGAGCGAGCCGCCCACCACGTGCACCGGATAGACCTCCCGCCGCTCCTCGGCCGGGCTCATGGGCAGATCGCCCAGCGGCGGCTTCCGGAGCTGCGCATCCACCAGGTCCGACTTGTGCAGGAAGGGCAGTCGGGCCACGTCGGCCGGGGTCCGGAAATCGGCGGGGTCGATGGGCCCCACGCCCTGCCAGAGCCGCCGGTAGAACGGCGAGGCCAGGGCCCGCTCCACCTGGGCCCGGAGCCGCTCCGCCTGAAGCCGTGCCAGCTCCGCGCGCCCCATGCGCTCCGCTTCGGGCTGCCAGTGGGACCGCTCAAGCTCGATCTGCATGGCATCCCCCCTTCCCCCCGGAACCGAGTACGCAAGTGCCGTGCCAACCTCGTCGGCTGCCCTGCGGTCCCCCCAAGGCGCGCCCAGGAGCGACGCCGCGGTGCACCGGAAAAGGCTTGTGCCTCCCTGAACCATTCAGGGAGGCACAAGCGCGTGGACGGCCCGGCCGCACAAGCTAAGCATCCTCGCTTAGCCTGTGGCGCCGGCGGGCGGGGTCGCCGGATCGCGGGCCGCCCCCCGTGTGGACTGGCCGGCCTAAGCATTCCTGCTTAGGTCCATAAGCAGGAATGGTTTGTATTCCAGAGAATTATGATTTGTGGTTCTGCGGGAGGGATGTGCATGGCTCCGCTGGCGGAAACGGTGGTGCGCGCCCTGCTGGATGGCCTGGCCGAAGGCGTCCTGGCGGTCGCGCCGGACGGGCGGATCCGGCTGGTGAACGGCGCCATGGCCCAGCTCCTGGGCACCCCCCGGGCCAGGCTGCTGGACCGCCGGCCGGCCGATCTGGAGGACGGGGACAAGTGGGTGCCGCCGGTGCTGCGCCGCTGCCTGGAGACCGGGGAGCGGCAGGCGATGGTCCTGGAGCGGGCGGGGCGCCGGCTGGCGCTGACGGCGGTGCCGCTGCCGGAGGGCTGGGTGCTGGCCACGGCCCGGGACATCACGGAACTGGATCGGCTGGAGCGGCAGGTGGAGCGGATGACCCAGGAGCGGGAACGGTACCGCCACGAACTGGCCGGGCTGCGCGCCGGGCAGGCGGGGCGCGCCGAGGTGGTCGGCTCGTCGCTGGCCATGCAGCGGGTCATGGACCTGATCCGGCGGGTGGCGCCGGTCGACTCCACCATCCTCCTCCTGGGGGAGTCCGGCGTGGGCAAGGGGGTGCTGGCGGCCGAGATCCACCGGCTGAGCCCGCGCCGCAGCGGACCCTTCGTGCGCATCGACTGCGCCGCCCTGCCGGGGAGCCTGCTGGAGTCCGAGCTCTTCGACTACTCGCCCGGCTCCTTCACGGGGGCCCGGCGGGAGGGCAAGCCCGGGCTCATTGAGCAGGCCCACGGCGGCACGCTGTTCATCGACGAGATCGGCGACGTGCCGCTGGAGCTGCAGGTCAAGCTGCTGCACGTGATCCAGGAGCGGCGCATCATCCGGCTCGGGGCCGTCACCCCCACGGCGGTGGACATCCGGATCATCGCCGCGACGCACCGGGACCTGGAAGCGATGGTGGCCGAAGGCCGCTTCCGGGCGGACCTGTACTACCGGCTCAACGTGGTGCCCGTGAAGATCCCGCCGCTGCGGGAGCGGCCGGAGGACATCCCGGTCCTGGCCAGGACCTTCCTGGACCGGTTCTGCGCCCGGTATCGGGTGGAGCGCACCCTCACCCCCGAGGCGGTGGAGCGGCTGGTGGCCTACAGCTGGCCGGGCAACGTCCGGGAGCTGGAGAACCTGGTGGAGCGGTTGGTGGTGACCCTGGATGAGCGGGAGATCCGGCCGGAGCACCTGCCCCTGCCCGCACCCGGGGGGCCGCCGGTGCAGGTGCGGGAGATCGTGCCGCTGAAGGAGGCGGTCGCAGCGCTGGAGCTGGAGCTGGTCGGGGAGGCGTACCGCCGGTTCGGCAGCTCCGTGAAGGTGGGCCGGGCATTGGGGATCCACCAGACGACGGCCGCGCGCAAGATCCGGGAGTGGAAGGCGCGGCAGGAGCGGACCGGGCGCGGGTAGGGCGGGCGCGCAGAGGCCGCCGGGGCGGCGTGCGCTCCGGCGGCCAGGCGGTTCCGGGCCTGTGCGGTTCAGTCCTCGTTGTTGCTGGGCCGGCGGGCGTGGGCGATGCGGCTGGCCGCCGCCGCGGCGATGGCGGAGACCAGGTCGTCCAGGAACGTGTGGCACCCGCCGTTCTTGTGGGAGTTGAGCCGGCCGATCACCAGCGGCTTGGTCTTGTCCAGATAGCCGAAGTTGGTGAGGCCGATGGAGCCGTATATGTTGGTGATCGAGAGAGCCACGATTTCGTCGACACCGAAGAGGAAGTCGTCGCCGGCGACGATGGACTGCAGCGGCTCGGGCAGCTTGCCCTCCTCCGCGAGCATATCCAGGGCCAGCCCGGTCAGGATGGCGTTCTGGACCTCCCGCTTCTTCACCACCGCCTCCACGCTCTCGAGGCATTCCTCCAGCGGCAGCGAGTCATAGTAGGACTTCTGGATCTCATACACGACCTCGGCGATCTCCCTGAGCATCACGCCGCGGTCTTCCAGCATCTTCACTACCGTCTTGTACATCCGGTTCCTCCTGTTCTGGTCCGTCTCATGGCTTATTAATTATGAGACGTCAGACAGTCCGGTGCGGGTTCGAGGGCCACCATCCGTCAACCTGGTCCAGGGCGCGCAAGCGGCCCCGCCGTGACAGGCGGGACCGCTTGCGCCGCTCGTGAGGACCCCAGTCGTCGACCTTCGGCAGACCTATTCCGCCGGCAGGATCCGGATCCGGGCCGCGCCGCCCTGGGCGGGGTAGGACATCAGCATGGGACCGGTCAGCTCCACCTCAACCCGGGCGCCCACCTGCAGGTCGGCGGCGGTAGCCCCGGCGTCGCCGATGGTGATGACGGTGTTCTCATCCACGGCCAGCCACGCCAGGAAAGGCTCGCCGCTGTCCATGGGCTCGCCCTCCAGCAGGATCCGGCCGCCCTCGATCTCCTTGATCACGCCGGTGAGGATGTCCGCCTTCGGCGCCGGCAGCACCTGAATGCTGTCCGCGCCGCCCCGGGCCGGGAAGGACTCCAGAATCGGGCCGGAGAGCGAGACGATCACCTCGGCGCCCACCTGCAGGTCGGCGGCGGTGCCGGCGCCCTCGCCCACGGTGATCTGCGTGTCATCCGAGACGGTGAGCCAGATCAGCATCGGCTCCCCGTTGGCCATCGGCGGGCCCTCCAGCAGGATGCGCCCGTCCTCGACCTGGCGGATCCTGCCGGTCAGAAGGTCGTGGAACGCGTCGTCCGGCAGGGTGACCGGCTCCGGCGCCGTCAGGTCGGCCACGTCGCCGGGCACCAGGCTCATCACGCCTTCCTCCGCCTCGGTCTGGCGCAGGCCGAACACCGTGGTAATGGCGTCCGCCGAGATCATGGTCCGGTCGCCCACGATCTGGGCGGGCTGGGCCATGGAGATCCGGGCGCTGCCGGCCGGTGCGACCGCCGCGTCCAGCACCTCCGCCTCCTGCTGACCGATGCGGAAGATCACGGTCCGGTCAGCCAGGCCGACCCGCACGAGCTGCCCCTCGCCGTCCCAGGCCACCTCGGCGCCCATCGCCTCGGCGATGGCCCGCAGGGGCACCAGCAGGACGCCGTCAGCCACCACGGGGCTGCCGAGCTCCCGGGCGACCGGCTTGCCGTTCACGAGGATCTCCCTCGGCAGCGGCGCGTCCGCGCCCACGTCCCGGAGCACCGGGGCCATGGCCTCGACCTCGCCGGCCAGCCGGATGCTCATCACCTCGATGGCCGGGACCATGTGGAACGAGATCCCGGTGAACTCGGTGCCCTCGACCACCACCTCCTGGCCGGCGAACTGCGCGATCTCCTCCTGATCCCCGATCAGCCGCATGCCGGCCACGGCCCAGAAGCCGCCCTCCAGGTCCACCCACTCCACCGGCCCCACCAGCCGCAGGAAGCTCCCGGCCTCCTCGGGGGCCACGATGGGCAGGATCTCCACCGGGGCGGAGATCGGAGTCGCGTCGACAGGCGTATCGGCCGGGACGCTTGTGGCCAGTGCGGGAGCTGCGGACACGCCCATCACGAGGGCGCTGAGCGCAGCGGTCTTCTTCCAGAGTTTCATGCGCCTACCTCCTTGTTTGGATCGGATTCACTGTGACAGACGGGGTACACGTCCACGCCGTTTCAGCAATGGGAGAAAGAAGCGCGCGGCGGCCGCCGAAAGCGGCGAGCGGCTCCCACCCCTGGGCCGGGGTGGGAGCCGCTCCGCGGCGCGTGCACTAGCTCTGCGCCTGCCCCACGAAGGTGACCGAGACGGTCACCTCGTCTTCCACCGCCACGAAGTTGGCGATGTTGGGCGGGTCCACGCCGAAGTCCGTCATGGCGAAGGTGGTCTGGGCGGTGAGCGTCAGGACCCCGCCGGTGAGCTTCGCCGTGCCCTCGAAGGTGAGGGGCCTGTCCACGCCCTTGATGGTCATGGTCCCCGTCAGCCGGATGGGCACCTCCTGCCCCTCCGTCAGGACGGGGTCGCCCTCGGCCCCCTGGATGCGGAAGACGGCCTTGGGGTGGTTGCGGGTGTCCAGCACCCGCTGGACCTGGTTGTCCCGCCGGGACTGGTCGCTGCGCAGGGTCGTCAGGTCGACCTCGACGGTGGACGGCTGGATGACGCCGTCCTGGAGCACGATCGCCCCGGACAGCGCGGAGGTCCTGCCCACCGCGGTCACGTCAAGCCGCTGCCCGAGGAAGGTCTCATCGACGGCGTAGGAGGCCTGGGACTGGGCCGTGTCCACGTAGTAGGCGGTTCCGTCCACGCCGGCGGACGTGCTGTCCTCCGCGGCGGCCGGCGCCGTTCCCGTCTCCGCCGCGGGCTGGGGCTCAACCGGGGGCTGCGCCGCCCCCCGGGCACACCCGGCTGCCAGCAACGCCACCAGGGCCAGGCTCACGAGTGTGGTCGCTCGCTTCAGAAGAACCCCTCCAGAATCGGTTGATGGGTACTAGTTTGGACAGAAAACCTGAGAGAAACCTGAACGCAACATAAATATTCCCTGTGTTCTTCACGATCATTCCCCTTACTTGGGGCACACCGGAACCCTGGACCGCCGGAGACGGCCGCGCGGCCCCCGGGCGTCGATCCGCGTCACGAGGGCCGGCGCCGCCCTGCGGGCGGAACCAGCCCTCCACAGCGAATCGGCAAGCCCCACGTGCCGTGCCTTCACCGGGCCGCCGCCTGCGCCTGCAGCCACTCCAGCAGCGCGGCGATCGCCGCCTCGTCCATCGGGCCGAACTCGTCCCGGGCAGGGTCCGCGGTGGGGCTCAGGGCGTGGCCGAGCCCGGGAAGGCGGCGCAGGGTGGCGGTCTCCGGCGCCGCGGCGGCGATGGCCTCGCCGTCCGACACCGGCACGAACCCGTCGTGCTCCCCGTGCAGGATCAGCACCGGCCGGCCCAGACGGGGTGCGATCTCCGCCAGGGATTCAGCCGGCTCGTTGGCGGGATCCATCATGGGGTTCACGGCGGGATTGGCGATAAGCGCTTCAATGGCCGGCCGCAGCTCCGCCTCCAGGTCGATGAGCCCGTCGCCGTCCCGGTCGGTGTCTGCCCGCATCTTCGACGCCCAGGGCGTGGAGTCCGGCGCCCAGACGTAGAAGCTGCCCATCAGCGCGGCGGGTCCCGGCGGCACGTCCATCCACTCCCTCGCCGACAGCTTGCCGTCCCCGTCTGCGTCCACCTCCGCCAGCAGACGGAGCCCGAGTTCCAGGTGCTGGTAGCGCAGGGTCTCCGCCCAGCCCCCGGTGGGCGGCCCCTGCAGGATCACCCCCGCCACCCCCCGGTCGGCCAGGGCGGCGTGGGCGGCGACCTGCGCACCCTGGCTCCAGCCGTACAGGTAGATGCGGCCGCCATCCACCTCGGGCTGCTCCCGGGCGGCTGCGATCACCCGCCCGGCGTCGGCGATGAGCTGGTTGGTAGTCGCACGGTAGGCCTGCTCCGGGTCGTAGTCACCCGGTCGCCTCACCCCCCGCTTGTGGAAGCGGAGGACGACATAGCCCGACCGGGCCAGCCGCTCCGCCAGCAGCCGGAAGTTGGCCGACACCACCCGGCCTCCGGCGTCCACGTTGGTGGCATCCATGTCCATGGGCCCCGACCCGTGGAACAGGATCACCGCCGGCCAGGGCCCGTCGCCCCCGGCCGGGTAGGTGAGCTCCGCGGCCGCGGTCCAGGTCTCGTCCAGGGCGATGGTCAGGGCACGACGCCGGATTTCGCCGCCGGCCGGTCCGTCCCCCGGCGCACAGCCCGCCAGCAGGAGCAGCGCCAGCAGTGCAGCGGTGAGCTTGCGCACCGACGCGCCTCCCTTCGTCACCGCACCAGGAAGGAGAGCCGGCGCACCAGGCTCACGTTGGCCAGCCAGACTGCGGCGACGTAGCCCAGCATCACCAGTGCGTGCCGGAGGACCGGCACCTCCTCGCCGAAGAACCCCGCCTGCATCAGGTCGACCACCGGCCGCGTGGGCAGCCAGGCCTGGACCTCCCACAGCACGGGGCCTGCCAGGGCCCAGGGAAGCGTGGTGGCGAAGAGCAGCAGGATCTGAACCGGCGTCCCGCCGATGGACATGGACCGCATGTCCTTGAAGAGAAGCCCCAGGAGCGTCCCGGCGCCGACGGCGAAGAGCGTCAGCAGCAGGTAGGCGAGAAACCAGATCCCGGGCCGCACGGGCACCTTTCCCCCGACGGCCAGCATCACCGCCCCCATGACCAGGGTGCCGGCCAGCGCCAGCGCTCCCTTGACCATCACCACCTGCCAGGGGCGCACGGGCGTGAGGAACAGCGCCTCCAGCCGCCGCTTCTCCTTCTCCTCCGCCAGCGTGATGCCCGCCACGTTCCACCCGACGAAGTAGGGGGCCATCACCGAGAGCATGACCACCAGCAGGGGCCGGGCGCTTTCGGGCATGACCAGCCTCATCATGATCCCCATCGCGGGCAGGAGGGCCGCAAACAGCACCAGCAGCGGGTTCCGGATCACGTCCTGCAGCTGGGCCTGTGCCAGGGCCACCATCCTCATGCCAGTTCCCTCCCCGTCGTCTTCAGGAAGACCTCGGACAGCGTTGCCTCCTCCGTGTGCACGGCCAGCAGCGTCCCCAGCGCCTGATGCCGCGCCGCGACCTCGACCCAGGCCGCCTCCTCCAGCGGCCAGCGCAGGGTCTCCGGCCCCTCGCTTCCGGCGACGGTGACCCTCACCCACCGTCGCCCGTGCCGCGCCTTCAGGGCGGCGGGGGCGTCGCAGGCCACCAGGCGGCCCCGGTCCAGGATGGCCACCCGGTCGCACAGGGCCTCCACCTCCGCCATGTCGTGGCTGGCCAGGACCACGGTGCGGCCCCGCGCCTGCATGTCCCGGATGATCTGGTGCAGCGACGCGGCCGCGGCGGGATCGAGCCCCGACGTCGGCTCGTCCAGGATGAGCAACTCCGGATCGTGGAGCACGGCCCGGGCGAGGGCCACCCGCTGCCGCTCCCCCTTTGACAGGCTGCCGACGCGCCGGCCGGTCAGGTGGGCCGCCCCCGTCGCGTCCAGGGCCCGCTGGACGCTCTCCCGGCCGAGCCCGTAGAGGCCGGCGAAGAGCGCCAGGTTCTCTCCCACGGTCAGCCGATCGAACAGGCCCGTGCCTTCCGGCAGTACCCCCATCCGGGTCCGCACCCGGTCAGGCTCCGACCACGGGTCGACGCCCATCACCGACACCCGCCCGCGGAACGGCGGGGCCATCCCGGCCAGCAGCCGCAGCGCCGTGGTCTTCCCGGCCCCGTTGGGCCCCAGCAGTCCCAGGGTCTCGCCGGCGGCGACCTGCAGGTCCACGCCGTCGAGGGCGACCGTCCCGCCGTAGCGCATGGTCACCTGGGTCAGGCTGATCACGGCTCACCACCTCCGCCCCCATCATCGCACGGGCGGGGCGGGCGACTCCGCCGCTTCCGGACAACTGGCGGATAACGGGCGACAACTGGCGGCAAGCCCTCCGCTATCCGTTGAGACGCACCCGCAGCTCGTGGGCGCGGTGCTTGCTGAGCGGCACCTCCTCGCCGTCCTTCAGGATGAGGGAGTAGGAGTCCCGGGTCCACGCGGCGATCTCCCTGACGTACGCGAGGTTGACCAGGTACGCTTTGTGGCTGCGGAAGAACCCGCTGTCGGCCAGCCGCTCCTCCAGTTCCGCCAGGGTGAAGCTGACCCCGCAGGTTCCCTCCGGGGTCTCGATGTAGACCGCCTTGTCCCGGGCGTAGGCGAAGCGGATCTCCTCCGGGCGGAAGAGCAGGACCCGGTCGCCTTTGCGGGCCGCCACATGGGGGACGGGCCTGCGGACGGCGGACGGCGGCGCCGGTTCCCCGGCGGCTGCGGCCTCCGGCTCCACCAGGCGGCCGCCCTCCAGGTAGCAGATCCGTGAGGCCACCCCCAGGATCCGGGGGTCGCCGAAGGTCATCACCAGGACGGTCTTCCCCGCCTCCGCCTCCTGGGCGACGGTGAAGGCGATGAGGCTTGCGCTCTCGCTGTCGATGTCCCCGGCGGGCTCGTCGAGGAACAGCACGGACGGGTCGTGAACCAGGGCGCAGGCGAGGCGCAGCCGTGCCGCCTCCCCCGGGGTGAGCCGGTCGACCCGCACGTCGCGCCGGCCGCCCAGGTCAAGCCGGTTCAGCAGCGCCGCGGCCCGGTCCCGGGGCGCGCCTCGGAGCCGGGCGAAGGTGTTCAGGTTCTCCCATACCGTCAGCCGCTCCATCAGTCCCCAGGCCTCGCTGGCCGCGCCCACCAGGGCGCGGCCGGCGTCCGACCCGGCGGGATGGCCGCCCACCGTCACCGTCCCGCCGTCCGGGGGAACGAGGCCCACCAGGGCCCGCACCAGGGTGCTCTTGCCGCTGCCCCTGCTCCCCACCACGGCCACCAGTTCGCCCGGCTGTACGGTGAGGCGGATGTCGGTCAGCTTTCCGGCAATGGTCAGTCCATCTACGCGGATCACCCAAATCCACCCACTTTCTCGTATTCGATTCCAGCCGGCCGTTCCGATGTCCTTCCCTCCCGTCCGCCCGGGGGCGGCCGCCGGCAGGGCCGCGGCCAAAGCAGAAGGCGACCGCCTTCCGGCGGTCGCCCGCAACCGCTTCGTTCTAGTACCGGAACCGTCCGACCCGGGAGAGTAGCTCCCGGGACATGCCCGCCAGCCGCTGGGTGGACTGCGCGATGGTCTCGGCGCCGGCGGTCAGCTCCTCGGTGGAGGCGGACACCTCCTGGGCCGCGGCGGCCGTCTCCTGCGCCGAGGAGGCAATGACGGCCACGGCCTCCAGGACGGAATCCGAACTGGCGGCCATCTCCTCCGTGGCGGCGGAGTTCTCCTCGGCGACCGCCGCCATCTCGGACACGGCCGACTGGATCCCCCTGCTGTCCTCCACCAGCTTCTCGGTCACCCGCACGACCTCGGCCGCGTGCTCCTGGGTGTCCCTGACCATGGTGACGATGCGGCCCAACCCCTGTTCGGCGGAACGGGCCATCTCAACGCCGGCCTCGACCTGCGCGTTGACCCGGTTCATGCTCTCGACGGCCTCGGTGGTGCTCGCCTGGATCCGGCTGATAAGCGCCGCGATCTCGTTGGCCGAGGAGGCGGCCCGCTCCGCCAGCTTCCGCACCTCGTCCGCGACCACCGAGAAGCCGCGCCCGTGCTCGCCGGCCCGGGCGGCCTCGATCGCCGCGTTGAGGGCGAGCAGGTTGGTCTGATCCGCGATGGCGGTGATCGCCTCCGTGATGGCGCCGATCTGCTGCGACAGCTCGCCCAGCCCCGCCACCTGCTCAGCCGTGGCGGCCACGCTGGCCTGGATCTCGGCCATGCCCGCGGCCGAGCGCAGCACGGTGGACTGGCCCTCCTGGGCGGTGGCCAGGGCGTCGGCGGCCAGACGGTTCACGTTCCGCACGTGTGCGGACGCCTGCGAGAGCTGCTCCAGCATCCCCGCCAGGTCCTCCACGGCCCGCTGCGCCTGCTTTGCCTGCTCCTCGGCGCCGCCGGCGATCTGGTCGATCGCCTCCCGGAGCTGCCGCATGCGGGACTGGATGTTGTCCGCGGCGGCCGCCTGCTCGCCGGTGCCCCGGGCAATCTGGGAGATGGCCTCCGCCACCATGGTGGCCGAACGGGACATCTCCTCCGTGGTCGCGTGCAGTTCGGCCGCGGACTCGGTGACGGCGCGGGAGGTGTCGCCGACGCCGGCGACCAGCCCCCGCAAGGCCGGGATCATCTCCCTGAGCGAGCGGCACATCTGGCCCACCGGGTCGTTGCCGTCATACCGCAGTTCCACGTCCGAGAGGTCGCCGTCGGCGACCTGGACCACGGCCGCCCGCACCTGCTCTAAGACGCCCACGACGCCCCGGATCACGACCAGGGCGATGATCGCCGAGACGACGCCGTACCCGACGATGAGGCCGATGACGACCAGCCGCTGCCGGTTCGTCGCCTCGATGGTGGCGATCTCCTGGTATCCGGCGGCGCCGTCCACGTACTCGGCAATGGCGTTGGCCGCGTCGATGTAGTCGTCCATGAGCGGCATCAACGCGGGGAGCTGGGCCCTGAGATCCGTCAGGTTCAGCCGGTTCAGCGACTCGACGGCCTTCGACACGGCGGTTTCCGCGTCGCGCAGGGCCGTCAGCAGCTTCACGCCCTGCTCGCTCTCCACGGTGGCGGCCAGCCAGTTGGACGCCTCATCGGCGTACTGCCGATAGGTCTCGAACTGGTCCAGGTAGTCGACGCTGCCCGTTGCGGCGTAGGCCCAGAGGCTGCGGGCCTGGCCCTGGGCGTGGGACTGCAGCTGGGTGGCCTTGATCTGGGCCATGCGAAGGTCGTTCGCCAGGTCGTCGTACTGTTCCCGCTGGATGTTGAGGGCACGCACCACCATGAAAATGGTGGAGACCAGAACCGCGACGATCGCGATGGCGCCAACGGTCAGTGTTGTGCGAAGACCCCAGCGCACCCTGATTCCTCTCCTTTCCACAGGAACCATCATGCCAAGATTGGACGCGCTGGAAACTATGTTATGCTAGCCAAATACAATAGTTCAAGTACTCCAGATTCCGAATGGAAAGAACTGAAATATTTAGTCTATGGGATTAGGAGCACCGTCGTACATCCCCTGGTCCAAAGCGCCCCCAGAACGTTCTCGGGTCGCTACCCGAAAGGCACAACGGCAAGCGGCGCGCCCCGCGCCGCTTTGGGCCCGGGGCGCGCCGCTTGGGGTGTGCGCCGGCAGGGTTCAGGGGAGAAGCTCCGGCTCCTGCTCCAGGGTCACCCCGAAGCGCCTCCGCACCTCGTCCTGGACCTTCTGCTTGAAGCGCAGCAGGTCTGCGGTGCTGGACGCCCGGTGGTTGACGACCACCAGCGCCTGCGCCGGCCACGTGCCCATCCCGGTCTCCGGGTCGGCCACGCCCCGGAAGCCCGCCCGGTCGATCAGCCAGCCGGCCGCCAGCTTCACCCCGCCGCCGGGCACGGGCCAGTGCGGCATGTCGGGGTAGCGACGGAGGAGCTCCGCAGCCTGCGGGGCCGGGATGATCGGGTTGCGGAAGAAGGAGCCGCAGTTGGCGACGTGGGCCGGATCGGGCAACTTGGCGCGGCGGATGGCGATGACCGCGTCCCGCACCTGCTGCACCGTGGGGTGGGTGAGGCCCCGCTCCTCCAGGTACCGGCCCAGGGCCGGATAGAAGGGGGCTCTCGGGGGCTCCCGCAGCAGCCGCAGCGTCAGCGCGGTGATGAAGAACCGGCCGCGGTCGGCCTGGTTGAAGCGGGAACGCCGGTACCCGAAGGCACACTCCGCCGCCGGAATGCGCACGAAGCGCCTTTCCTGCCGGTCGTACGCGTCCACCGACACCAGCACGTCCGCGATCTCCTGTCCGTAGGCGCCTACGTTCTGGACCGGGGTGGCCCCCGCGGTGCCGGGAATCAGGCTCAGCCGTTCGATGCCCGACGCGCCCGCGGCGACCGCCCGCGCCACCACCGAGTCCCAGTTCTCGCCTGCGCCCACGGTCAGGAGCAAGTGCCCGCCCTGGTCCGCCAGTTCAAATCCGGGGATGCGGTTGACCAGCACCAGGCCGGCGAACCCCTCGTCCCGCCAGATGATGTTGCTGCCGCCGCCGACCATGATCACCGGCAGGTGGCGGGCCTCGGCCCAGGCGATGCCCTCCTCCACCTCCGCAGGGCTCCGGACGTGGGCGAGATAGGCCGCCCAGCCGCCCAGGCGCATCGTCGAGTAGTCGCGCAGAGAGACTCCCTGTTGAATGTCCAGCGCTGCGATGCCGGTTACCCCCTTCCCGTGCGTAGCGTATGCTGCGCCGTGTACGTCCAACCGCTACGGTTCCATGTCGGCTCGGCCGGATCCTGCCCCGCGCCGGCGCCTGCGCCGCTCCCGCGGCGTGCGTCAGGGCAGCGGCGCCGCGGGCAGGATGAGCGTAAACGTGGTACCCTCCCCCACCCGGCTCTCGCAGGTGATCCGCCCGCCGTGGAGCGCCGCGATGCGGGCGGCGATGGCCAGTCCCAGACCGGCCCCGCCGCTGCGCCGGGAACGGGAGCGGTCAGGGCGGTGCATGGGCGTGAAGAGGTGCGGCAGCTCCTCCGGCGGGATGCCCTCCCCGGTGTCGGCCACGGCGATGCACACCTCCCCGCCGTGGCGGCCCCAGGTGAGGCGGATCTGCCCCCCGGGGGGCGTGTGGCGCAGGGCGTTGGCGATCAGGTTGTCGAGGGCGCGGCCCAGCAGCGCCGGGTCAAGCCCGGCCGTCAGGTCAGGCCCCTCGGCGGCCAGGACCACCCCCTTCTGCTCGGCCTGCGCGCCGAAGGCGCCCAGGGTGGCCTTCAGGAACGCGGCCAGGTCCACCTCCCGCAGCGCCGCCCGGGTCTCCGGCAGCTCCAGCCGGGAGAACTGAAACAGGTCCTCCACCAGCCGCTCGACCTCCGCGGTCTTCCGGAGGATCACGTCGGCGTAGTGCGCCGCCTTCGCCGGCTCCCGGGCGAGGCCGTCCCGCAGCCCCTCGGCGAAGGCGCGCACCGAGGAGAGCGGCGTCCGCAGGTCATGGCCGATCGCGGCGATCAGCTGCCGGCGCTCCTCCTGCAGCGCCGCCTGCCGCTCCAGGGCCGCCTGCAGCCGGTCCCGCATCGCGGTGAAGGCCTGTCCCAGGGCGTCCAGTTCCTGGACCCGCGAGCGGGGCAAGGCAAAATCCAGGTCGCCCTCGGCCACCGCCCGGGTGGCGGCCTCCAGCGCGCGCAGCGGGCGCAGCACCGCCCGGCCGGTCCAGACCAGCACCCCCACGAGCAGGGCGAGCAGCGAGGCCAGCGCGAGCCCGAAGCCCACCCTGGCCGCGGCGCCCACACCGGAGAGCGCCGCCTGCGGCCAGACCCAGAGCACCAGGAGGCCCAGCGGTTCGCCGTTCCGCTGCAGAAGCCGGACCCGCTGGGTGGGCTCGAGGCGAAAGCCGCTGCTCACCAGTCTGCCGTCCGCCACCGACGGGCTGGCGTAGCGCACCCGGTCATCCAGGCCGCGCACCTCCAGGGCGAAAGACCATCGAGACTGCAGCTCTCCGAGTTCCGCGGCGAACGCCGGTCCGCCCAGCTCGTCCCACCGTTCCGTCACCAGCCGGGCGACCGCCCGCTCCGCCGCGGCCACCTCGTCCTCGGCCAGGCTGACCATCCCGGCGTTGAGGGCCACCGTGCCCACGAGCCCGCCGCCCAGGGCCAGCAGGGGCAGGAGCAGGGCCGCCAGCACGGCGGTCAGGGCCAGGGTCCGCAGGCTCCAGCGGCGGGTCATCGCGGCACCCCCGTGAACCGGTACCCAAGACCGCGCACGGTCTGGATGAACTGCGGCCGGGAGGGGTCGGCCTCGATCTTCTCCCGGATCCGGTTGATGTGCACCGTGACCGTGCGGGGGTCGCCGAAATCGCCCCACACCCGGTCGTAGAGCTGCTCCCGGCTGAAGACCTGGCCCGGGTGGCGGGCGAGGAAGATCAGGAGCTCCAGTTCCTTCGCCGTCATCGCGACCTCCCGGCCGTCCCGCCAGACGCGGTAGCCCTTCGGGTCGATGGTGAGCGGCCCGAACCGCCACTGTTCGGCGGAAGGCCGGTAGCGGCGCAGGAGGGCCTTGACCCTCGCCACCACCTCAGGCGGGCTGAAGGGCTTGGCCACGTAGTCGTCGCCGCCCAGTCCGAGGCCGCGGATCTTGTCGGCGTCCTCCCCGCGGGCGCTGAGGAAGAGGATCGGCACGTCGCTGAACGCACGAATGGCGCGGCAGGCCTCGAAGCCGCTCATGCCCGGCAGCATCACGTCGAGCACAACGCAGTCAAACGCGCCGTCCCGCACCCGGGCCACGGCCTCCTCCCCGGTCTCCACCCCGGTGACGGCGTAGCCTTCGGCCTCCAGGTAATCGGTGAGGATCTCGATCAACTCCGGTTCGTCATCGGCCACCAGGATGTGCTGCGGCTGCATGGGCGGGCAGGCACCCCCTTGGTTTTAGCCACCGTTTATCTCCCGTTGACCTGCGCCGAACCGGCCTGTGACCTTGGTCCGGCAGACTGGTCTGCGGAGGTGAACATCGCGATGGAAGTGATCCGTGCTGAGGGGCTTGTGCGCCGGTTCGGCCGGGTGGAGGCGGTGCGGGGCATCGACCTCTCCGTCCGCCGGGGCGAGTGCCTGGGCCTGCTGGGCCACAACGGCGCCGGCAAGAGCACCACCGTCCGGCTGCTGCTGGGGCTCCTGCGCCCCACCGCCGGCCGGGCGCTGGTCCTCGGCCTGCCGGCCGGCCACCCCTGGGTACACGCCCGGGTCGGCTACTCCCCCGAGACCCCGCGCTTCCACCCCTTCCTCACCGCCCGGGAGACCCTGGACTTTTTCCGCAAGCTCAGCGGCCTGCGCCCGGACCAGGCCGACCTGGATGGCATCCTGGACCTGGTGGGCCTTGCCGGGGCCGCCCGGGAGCGGGTGGGCGGCTTCAGCAAGGGCATGCTCCAGCGGCTGGCCGTGGCCCAGGCGCTGGTGGGCGATCCGGAGGTGCTCTTCCTGGACGAGCCGACCTCCGGCCTGGACCCTGCCGGCCGGGTGGCCATGCGGCGCCTGATCCGCCGCCTGAAGGAGGCGGGGAAGACCATCGTGCTTAACACCCACATCGTCAGCGACGCGGCCCAGGTCGCCGACCGGGTGGCGATCATGAAGGCGGGCCGGCTCGCGGCCGTGGAGCCGCCCGCCGGCGACCTGGAGGCCCGGTTCCTGGAGCTGATGGGAGGAGGTGAGGCCGATGTCGTTCACGCCTGACGAGGCACGGGGCACGCAGCCGGCGCCCGGTGCGGCAGGCGGGGCGCCGGTGCTGACCGTGGCGCTCAACGTCGTGCGGGAGACCCTGCGCAGCCGGGGGCTCTATGCCCTCACCGCCGTCGGCCTCCTCCTCATGTGCGTGGTGCTGATCAGCAGCCGCAGTTCGGTGCGGGATGCCGCGGGCAACGACCTGCTGGCTGACCCCGCCGGGGCGATGCGGGTCGGCTTCGCCATGGCCGGCTTCGTTGGGGCCGTCGTGACCGTGGTGCTCAGCATGAACACCCTGCCCCGGGAGTTCGAGCGGGGCACCGCCGAGCTGCTCCTGGTCCGGCCCCTTCCCCGTTGGCAGATCGGCGCGGGGTTCCTCCTTGGCAATGTTCTCAGCGGGTGGCTCTTTCTCCTGGTCCTGGCGGTGCCGCTCTTCCCGGCCCTGGTGGTGCGGGGTGGGTCGGACCTGGTCCCCGCACTGCTCCTCGCCCTGACCGGGCTCCTGCTCAACGCCGCCGCGGTCGCGGCGGTGACCACGCTCTGCTCGGTGTGGCTGCCCGCGCCCGCCGCCGGCTTTCTGGGGCTGCTCGCCTACGGGCTCGGCGCCTTCGGCCCCGAGCTCTCCGCCCTGGTGTCGCTCGCGGACGGCTGGTGGACCCCTCTCGCCCGCGCCGGGCTGGCGCTGCTGCCCCCGACGGGCGCAGTCGCGGCGTCGGTCCTGCGGCTCTTCGCCCCCGGCGGTGCGGTGGACCCCCGGCCGCTGCTGGGCGGGCTGCTCCACCTCTGGGCCGCCGGAGGGCTGACGGCGGCCGCCTTCGGGTGGCGGGAAGCGTCCCGCCGCATCGCCCTGGCCTGGCTGGGCGCAGGGATTCTGCTGGCGGCAGCCCTGGCGGGGGCGCCGGACCCGCTGGCCTGGACGGAAGAGGACGCCGCCCTGCTGGAGGCGGCCCTGCGGCGGGCCCGGGACGTGGCCGGGCTCTTCGACGGCTGGGAGCCCGAGTCGACCCCAATCCTGCTCACCAAAGGGCGGGTGAACTACCTGGTCAACTTCCCTGCCGGGGCCGAAGCTCCGCCCGGCACGCCCGTGGCAGCCGGAGCGCTGAAGGTGGTCCGGCTGCAGCGCCCGGAGATCCCCGTCGTGGCCAATGGCGTCTGGAAGGTCGGCGAGCAGCCCGTCGCCGTGGTGGCTGGCCGGCGGCTGCTGGACCAGGCGCTGGGCGGCCTGGAGGCCGGCGAGGAGCTCCTGGCGGGCGGCGAGGCCGGGCTCCTGAAAGGGCTTGTGGGCGCCCGGATCGGGGACGGGCTCACGGAGGACGAGTACGTGGGGGCGGTGGTGCACGAGCTGTTCCACGCCTACCAGATGCCCGTGGTCGAGGAGTGGACCGCCGGCTGGGACGAGGGCCATGCGCAGGAGAGGCTCTGGTATGAGCTCTACTTGGACGCGGAGAACAACCGGCTGCAGGCGCGGGAGGCGGAGCATCTGCGCGCGGCGGCGCAGGCGACCGGCGAGGCCGGCGTCCGCGCGGCCGTGCGGGCGTTCCTGGCGGTGCGGGACGCCCGGGCAGCGTACTGGCGGAGCCGGCTGGGTCCGGAGGCGGATCCGCTGCTGGAGGTGGAGCGGCTTTACGAGTGGCTGGAGGGACTGGCCCGCTACGTGCAGGCCCACGCGGAGGCGAACGGCCTGGACGCCCTGCTCGATGAACTCGCCGAGCCCATCGGCGAGGGCGGGACGCCCCGCTCCCGGGTCTACGCCCTCGGTGCCGCCCAGGCCCTCGCGCTGGACCGTCTGAGCCCGGGGTGGCGGCAGGAGGCGATGCAGGGCGTCAGCCTGGAGGCCCTGCTGCGGGCGGTGGCAGACTAAGGCGCCACGCCGCCTCGGCGTGGCGCCCGTCGCTCACTTGAACCCGCTGTGCATGAAGCTGCTGATGAACTGCCGCTGGAAGATGAGGAACAGCGCCAGCAGCGGCAGGATGACGATCACCGTGCCGGCCGTCACCAGGGCCCAGTCCGAGCCGCCCTCCACGGCCTTGGCGAACAGGGCCAGGCCCACGGTCAGCGGCCGGGTGTCCGGCGTGTTGGTGACGACCATCGGCCAGAAGAAGTTGTTCCAGTGGTAGCTCACCGAGACCAGCCCGTAGGCCACCAGCGTGGGCCGGGCGAGCGGGATGAACACGTGCCACAGCGTGCGCAGCGGCCCGCAGCCGTCCATCGCCGCCGCCTCCTCCAGCTCACGGGGTACCGGCCGGAACGTCTGGCGGAGCAGGAACGTGCCGAACGCGGAGGCCACGTACGGCAGCATCATCGCCAGATGGGTGTCGATCAGGTTCAGTCGGCGCATGGTGATGTAGTTGGGCATCGCCAGAGCCGCTTTGGATTGGCAAGTACTCATTCTACAACCCGCGCTCGACTACTCTTTCTTAATAGACTGTTCTGTATTTTTAACCGTCCGTTAACCGAAAGGGGACCGGGCCGTACCCCTCCGTCCCGGACCCCGCGGCAGGGGGAGCGGCAGGATTCGCATGCGCTCTCCCTGAACCTTCAAACAGAACCCCGGTTGGAGGGATACGGAATGAGCACCTGGCTGGACGGACGGATCGAGATCGTCACGGCCGACATCACGACGCTGCACGTGGACGTGATCGTCAACGCCGCCAACCCGAGCCTGCTGGGCGGCGGCGGGGTGGACGGCGCGATCCACCGGGCGGCGGGCCCGCAACTCCTGGAGGAGTGCCGCACCCTGGGCGGCGCCCGGCCCGGCGAGGTGAAGATGACCAAGGGATACCGGCTGCCGGCGAAGGCCGTCGCGCACGCGGTCGGGCCCATCTGGCGGGGCGGGAACCACGGCGAGGCGGAGACCCTGGCCTCCTGCTACCGACGCGCCCTGGAGCTGGCGGAAGCCGCCGGCTACCGCACCATCGCCTTCCCCTCCATCTCCACCGGCGCCTACGGGTACCCCATCGAGCAGGCGGCCCGGGTGGCCCAGGCGACGGTGAAGGCGTACCTGCTGGAGAACGACTCGCCGCTCAGGGTCACCTTCTGCTGCTACAGCCCCGGCGACACCCGGGTCTACGAGCAGGTGGCCGGGGAGATCCTGGGCGCTTCCTAGGCGGTCCGGCCGCTTTTTCGGCGGAGACAGTGTTGATCCTGGTCTGCGCGCACAGCGGGGAGGGCATCTGCCCTCCCCGCTCTCTATGTGGCCGCACCCCCGGCCGAGGCCGCCCGCACTCCGCCCGGCGGCTGCCCCCGGGGGGGCTGCTCCGCCAGCTGCCGCGCCAGGGCGAAGGCCCGGGCGATCGCATCTTCCCCGCCCACGGCCACCTGCAGGGTCAGGCGAAGGTGCGGCGGCGACCCGCTCAGGGCCGCCCCGGTCAGCCCGGGGATGTCGCATTCCGCGAGGGCCAGCGGCCGCCCCTCCCGCGGCGGTCGGGCGAACTCGGCGTGGATCACCACCTGGTCCCGTCGCCCCCGCAGCCGGTTCCAGGCCAGGGCCAGGGGGAAGTCGCGCGGCTCCAGCAGGCACAGGAGCCGGAACGCGGCAAGCGGCGCCAACGGCTCCGCCACCGCCACCTCAAAGGCCGAACGGCCGTGCCAGCGGACCGTGGCCCCCCGCCCCACGGCGCCGACCGCCTGCCTGACCGCGCCCAGGATCTGCGCGCCCCGCCGCCGGTTGAGCCACGCGCCCGCGAAGTACCAGACAAAGAAGACCCCGGCCACGGCGGCGACGATGATCTGCTCATGCCGCATGGGATCGCCTCCGGGAAACCATCAGTGCACGTGCGGGACCTCCTCGATGACCTCCCGCTCCTCCAGCTGCCGGTGCTTCCATCCGTCCAGCTCCGGCAGGACGAAAGGCAGGAGGCGCAGCCCGATGCTGGAGTTCATCAGCGGGATCCCCAGGAGCTCGCCGAAGAGGACCAGGTTCAGCACGTCGCTGTACTTGGCCCGTTCGTGCCGGAGCTCGTGATACCACTCGAAGAAGAGCAAGCCCCAGAAGAACTGCCGGACCTTCTCCCGCAAGGTGCGGGGCCGGGCGTGCAGCGGTGCGTGCTTCACCCACGGCTGGTGCCCGTGCCCGTGACCGCCGTGCTGTCCCCCCACCTCCATCACCTCCCCCTTCCAGTTCGGAAACGAGGGGGCGGATCCCTGCCGCGCAACACACTTTCATTGAAATATTGCCAATTCGGCAGGAATTGCTGCGAATGCGGACAATATATTGGACACGACTGACCATTTGCGCAACCGTCCCGGTTCTCGGGAGCCGTAGCGGAAAGGGGGGGTGCAGGGTCACCGGGAAAGAACGGCTTGCCCCAACGCGACAGGCGCCCAATCCAGTGAGAGGAGGTTGATGGAAGGATGAGCTCACCGGCCCTGTTCGTTCTGCTTGCGCTGGTTGCCTATGGCATCGCGTACTTCGGGTACGGCAAGTGGTTCGACCGGAACGTGTGGAAACCGGATCCCAAGCGGACGACGCCGGCCCACATGTATACGGACGGGGTGGAGTACTTCCCGGTCAGCAAGTACGTCCTGTGGGGTTACCAGTTCAAGAGCGTCGCCGCGCTCGGTCCCATCCTGGGTCCGTACATCGCCATCCAATACGGCTGGGCCCCGGCGCTGGCGTGGATCATCCTGGGCAACTTCTTCATCGGCTGGCTCCAGGACTACGGCGCCATCATGCTCTCCATCCGCAACCAGGGACGCTCTTTCGGACCCATCACCTACGAGTTCACCGGCAACACCGGCCGAAACACCCTCCTGGGCTTCATCCTGTTCTATCTCCTGATCATCTCCGCGACCTTCATCTACTTCATCGCCCTGTTCTGGCACACGTTCCCGTCCACCTTTGCGGCCACCGTCGGCATCCTGCTGGTCGGCGTGCTGGCCGGACAGATGCTCTACAAGATGCGGGCCAACGTGGTGACGGCCACGGCGCTGTCCATCGTCCTCATGGCCCTGGTCATCTGGGCCGCCGCCTCCTTCCCGTTCCTGCAGACGCCCCAGGGCGCCTGGCCGCCGAACCCCGCCCAGGGCGTGGAGGCGGGCGGCATCGCCGGCCCGTGGTCCCTGCTGATCTGGTGCATCGTCGCCTGCGTCGTCCTGTACCTCGCGTCGGTCCTGCCGCTGCCCACGTTCATCCAGCCGGTCAACTACGTCTCCTTCTTCCCCACCTTCCTGGCGGTGATCCTGATCCTCATCGGCGCCCTCGTCTCCAACTTCACCGGCGTCCGGCTGGAGCAGCCGGCCTGGATCGGCTTCAACCCCACCGGCAATAACCCGATGTGGCCACTGATGTTCGTGGCCATCGCCTGCGGCTCCATCTCGGGCTGGCACAGCCTGGTTTCCAGCTCTTCCACCGCCAAGCAGCTGGACATCGAGACCGACGCCCACCCGGTCGGCGCCGGCGCCATGCTCTCCGAGGGGCTGCTGGCCCTGGCCTCCCTGGCCGCCTACATGATCATCCCGCGGGAGCAGCTCACCGGCAACGTGGGCTCCTGGGTGGCCGGCGCCATCAAGTTCACCGCCCCGTTCCTGGGAGGCGAGGCCGCGGTGGGCTTCTTGCGGGCGTACTTCGGCGTGTGCCTCATCCTCTACGCCCTGACGGTACAGGCCCTGGTCACCCGCTTCTGGCGGCTGGTCTCCACCGAGGTCTTCCAGGGCCGACTGGCCATCCTGGGCCAGAAGCACGTCGCCACCTTCATCGGCCTGCTGATCCCGCTGGCCTTTGCGGCCACCGGCTCCTGGAACAACCTGTGGCTCTACTTCGGCGGCTCCAACCAGCTCCTCGCGGGCCTGGCGCTGATGCTCATCACCATCCATCTCGCCCGCGTGCAGGCGCCCACGGTCTACACCCTGATCCCGGCGACCTTCATGATGGTCACCACCATCACCGCCATCGGCTGGCAGGTGGTGAAGGTCTACCTCCCGGCCTTCCTGGGCACAACCCCCACGCTGGTGCAGTACCCGTTCAACCAGTACCCGGGGTTCAGCCGGGCCATGGACGGCATCTTCGTCCTGGTGGGGGTCGCGCTCTTCGTCCTGGGCCTGGTGATGGCCTACAAGACCTACTCGGCCTACGCCGAGGCCCGGCGGGGGCTGGGCTCCAGCCCGCGGGTCGCCACCAGCGGGGATTAGAACCTGACCGGGCTGCCCGGGCGTCCGCGGAGCCGCCCGGGCGGCCCCCATCACCGGAGGTGAAACGGGCTTGGCTGACAAGAAGGAGCAGAAGAAGGGCGGGTTTCTCACCGCCCTGAAGGGTGTGCTTTACGGCATGGCGAGCCACGGCAACGTGACCGCGGCCCTGCGCACCCGCATGCACATGGAGCACCTGTTCATGTTCATCACACTGGGCGACATGCTGGGCATCCCGGTGCTGCCGCCCTACTACTCGCTGCGGATCCTGCCGTACGCGGTGCCCAACATCGAGTCGTGGAAGCAGCGGGTCTTCCGGGAGCGCGACTTCACGGACGCCATCTACTAGACGTCGCCGCCCCCGAGGGGCGGTACGGAAAGTGAGGGGGCAAGAGACGTGCCGAAGGGCTTGGGTGCCTACTTTGAGCAGAACCCGGACGCCGAGATCGTCATCTTCGCCGGCAAGGGCGGGCTGGGCAAGACCACCAGCTCCTCCGGGCTGGCCTACTACATGTCCCAGGTGAAGAAGAAGCGGACCTTGCTCTTCTCCACGGACCCGCAGGCGTCGCTCTCCGACATCTTCGAGCGGAACATCTACGGTCAGGGCGAGGTGGAGATCCTGCCCAACCTGTTCGTGGTGGAGATCGACGCCGACCGCCGGGTAGCGGAGTACCAGCAGCAGGTGAAGCAGAAGATCATGGACATGTACGGGCTGGACGCGGTGCCCCGGGAGATCGAGGAGTACATCGACTCCACGTCGGCCGAGCCGGCCATGTACGAAAGCGCCACCTACGACGCCATGGCGGAGCTGGTGGCCAGGAAGGAGTACGACATCTACATCTTCGACATGCCGCCGTTCGGCCACGGGGTACGGATGGTGGCCATGGCCGACATCCTCTCCAAGTGGGTGGAGAAGATCACCGACGCCCGGGCGAAGGTGGCCGAGTACGACGCGGTGGCCGCGACGCTGAAGGGCGAGGCCGCCCGCGAAGACGAGGTCATGAAGGAGCTGATCGACATCCGCAACAAGATCAAGTCCTTCACCGACCTCCTGACGGCCAGGCGCCGGACGGCCTTCTTCATGGTGCTGATCCCGGAGCAGATGGCGATCCTCGACACCGAGCGGGCCCTGACGATGTTCGAGAACCTGGGGATCGAGATGTCCGGCCTGGTGGTCAACCAGGTCTATCCCGCCGAGCTGCTGCAGCAGGACGGCACCTCCGACTACCTGCGCAACCGGGTGGCGATGCAGCAGGAGCACCTGCGCACCATCGCCCAGAAGTTCGGCGACAAGGTGCAGGCGGTGGTCCCCATGTTCACCCGGGAGCCCAAGGGCATCGAGATGATCAAGACCGCGTCGGAGTACCTGATCAACTGCCAGGTGGAGTTGCCCGCCGTGCGGGGAGGTGTGGCGTGAGATGGCACAGACGCTGCGGGAGTTCCTGGACAGCCGGCCGAACCTGCGGTACATCTTCACCGGCGGCAAGGGCGGCGTCGGCAAGACCGTGACGGCCGCGGTGCTGGCCTACCAGTTCGCCCTGGAAGGCAAGAAGACGCTGGTGGCCTCCCTCAACCCCGTCCACTCGCTCACCTCGGTCTTCGGGCAGAACCTCTCCGGCGGCCAGTTCCGCCAGGTGGAAGGGGTGCCCAACCTGTGGGCGGTGGAGGTGGACGCCTCCGACGTGGTGGCCCGGTACCGGGAGAACATCGCCAAGCGCGTGCGGGAGTTCCTGAAGTACGCGGACATCCCCGTGGACGCCGGCCCCTTCGTCGACATCGCCGTCACCAACCCCGCCTTCGAGGAGTCGGCGATGTTCGACAAGATGATCGACGTCATGCTGAACGAGGCCCGGGACTTCGACCGCATCGTCTTCGACACCGCCGCGGTGGCCAACGCCATCCGGCTCATCGGTCTGTCGAAGATCTACGGCCTCTGGCTCAGCCGGATGATCCAGAGCCGCAAGGAGGCCCTGTCGCTGCGGGTGCAGCTCTCCTTCCGGAAGGAGAAGGTCGAGGAAGAGGTCCGCAAGGACCCGATGCTGGCGGACCTGCTGGACATGAACGACCGGTTCACCCGCGTGAAGAAGCTGCTGGTGGACCCGGAGGTGACGGCCTTCTTCTTCGTCACGCTGCCGCTGACGCTCCCCATCTCGGTGGTCAAGCGGTTCATCGAGCAGGTGCGGGCGTACGACATCCCGGTGGGCGGCGTGCTGGTCAACTCCTGCATCCGGGCCGACGAGGCCCGCCGGGCGGCCGGCGACGAGTACCTGCAGAACAAGTTCCGGGAGCAGATGGGCTACATGCAGGTCATCGAGCAGGACCTGGGTCCGCTGGTCCGCTCGTACATCCCGCTCTACAAGTCGGAGGTCCACGGGCTCGACGCCCTGAAGCAGGTGGCGCGCGACATGTTCGCCCCGGCCGACGCCGCCCTCTACATCGCCTAGAGCCATGCGGGAGCAGCTTCTCGCCGCCCGCAACCTGGTGATGGGCACCACCAACATCCTCCTCCTTGCCGTGCCCGACGGCTGGCGGGTGCTGGAGGGCCCCTCCCAGCCCGAGATCGACCGCTGGAGCGAGCGGGCGGACCAGCGCTGGATGAGCGAGGGGCGGGCGACCTACCGGCTGGTGGCCGTGGCGCCGGAGGCGCCGGAATTCGCCCGGGCCGAGGTGGAGCTGCGGCTCACCGCAACACCTTCCGCCCCGGACGTCCACGACGTTCGGCACCGGTTCACCACCGTGCGGCGGGGTCTGCTGCCCCGGCGGGAGGTGCCGGCGGCCGAGGTGGAAATCGACTGCCCGTTCACCGGCCGCCGGCTGCGGCTGGAGCTGAGCCCGGCGATGAGGGGCAACAGACCGACCGCCCGGCCCGAGGACCTGCAGCGGCTCGTCCACACCATGCTGGAAGGGCTCCGGTGCCACTGAGCACGCACGAGGCCCCTGTGGCGGATCGCTGCCACAGGGGCCTTGGCGCTTCGGTCGTCCCTCCTCTGCCCCGGTCGCGGGGCCGCAAGGCGAGGCGTTCACTCCTGGCGCAGCGCGTCCAGAACCTGTGTGCGCGCAGCCGTGCGGGCGGCGAACAGCGCCACCAGCACCGCGGTGAGCAGGCTAGCGCCTGCGACCGCGCCGACCAGCGGCATGGGGATCCAGATCGTCCAGCCGGCCGTGACGACCACCGACAGGTAGAGGAAGCTCAGGCCGGCAGCGAACCCGCTGATCAGGGCGCCCGCCGTCAGCAGCAGGTTCTCCGCCAGCACCATGCGGAACAGGAGCGGCACCGCGATGCCCGCGGCCCGCAGCGTCGCGTGCTCCCGCCGGCGGCCGTGCAGGCTGGCGGCCATCGTGTTCACCGTCGCCAGCAGGCCCATGAGCACCAGCACGCCCACGCCGGTGCTGAGGATCGCGCGCTGTCGGCGAGTCCGCTCGCGCAACGCAGCGCGCGCCTGCTCCTCGGTGCTCCAGGTGAGCTCGGGGATTTCGGCTTTGAGCGCGGTCAGTTCAGCCTCAACCAGTTCATACTGCTCCAACGGGAAGTTGATCAGCACCTTATCAAGTCTGTCGGCTTCCTCCCGCAGAGGGAGCTGGTCGTGATCCACCAGGATGTCGGTGTCCCACAGACCGGCCACTGGCTCCGGGATGACGGCCGCCACCCGCAGTTCGAACGGGTCGACCGTGATCGGAGGGAAGCGTTCACCGGCCGGTCCCGAAAGGCGGATCACGTCGCCCACCTGAAGCCCGGTCTGGCGGGCCATGGCGCGGGTGATCACCGCCCTCGGCCCCTCACCCAGCGCCTCGGGGGGAACCAGCCCCAGGTCGGCCAGCCCGTGCATGTCCACCGGCACGAGCGAAAGCCGCAGTCCCCCTCTCACCGTCTGGGACTCGGAAAACTCCGGGTCAACCGGATACTCCGACGCGTTGGCCCAGTCGGCCCCCACGTCCCAGCCCACGGCCGCGGCCTGTACCACACCCGGCAGTCCAACGATCTTCTCCCCCTTCTCCCAGGCGACCGTATCGATGTACGTGGCCACCACCAGGGGTGTGGGAAACTGAGCCCGCAGTGCCTGCGTCTGTTGCTCTTCATACGTGCGAACCAGGGTGAACCCCACGACGGCGGCGGCCAGAGCGCTCCCGATGATCACCGTGGTCCACCGGCCCTGACGCTGCAGGCTCTCGGCGTTCCGCAGGGCAAGGAGCAACACACGGCCCCGTCCCGCCAGGAGCGGCCGCATAACCAGCATCGCCAGCCGCAGAACGGGCCACACCAGGCTGAAACAGGCCGCCACCCCACAGAGGCCGCTGAGGAGCGCCAGGAACAGCAGCAGTTCCTCGTTTCTTCCCCCGGGAACCGCGGCGCCAAGGACCTGGAAGAGCAGGGCGCCCAGCAGCGCGGCGAGGGGCACCCACCACCGGAAAGGCGCCATCGCCTCGTCCACCTCGGTCTGCCGGGCCGCCTGGACAGGCGGCACCCGCGTCGCGCGCCGCACCGGAATCCAGACAGCAGCCACCTGCAGCCCCCAGCCGAGCAGGACGGCGGGCAGGAGCTCACCGATGGACGGTAAGGCCGTGACGAGCGGAACACCCAGGGCGGGGGAAAGGATCCGGCCGACAGCCGGAGCCAGCACTATCCCGGCCGCCGTCCCCGTCAGGGCGCCGAGTCCGCCGAGCAGGAGGACCTCGACCAGCAGCGCCCGGCGGGCTTGCTTCAGCGTCGCGCCAACCGCCCTCAACAGGGCGATCTCCTGGAGCCGCTCCCGCAGGGTGAACTGGGTCACGCCCACCACCAGAAGCGCGCTGACCAGCAGGGTCAGGCTGCCCGTCAGCAGGCCGAGGCTTCTGAGCCCGCCTGCGGTCCGCCGCGCCTCGTCCGCCTCGAAAGCCATGTCCACCGTGAGGTCACGGGCAACTCCAGGATGCCTGCGCTCGAGGGCCTCTTGAATGTCATCTGCCGTCTGAAGCTTGAGCCTGGGATCGATCAACCGGATGTAGAAGGCGGTGATGGCGCCTGGCTGTCCGGCGACATCCTGCATGGTCCGCAGGGAGAAGTAGGCGAGTTTGGGAGTGCCGGCACGCAGGGGCGGCGATACGATTTCGCCCACCCGGAACGTGCGGGGCTGATCGGGGAAGGGAAGGGTCACCGTCTGGCCCGCGGAGATCCCCATGTCCGCTGCCATCTGGTCGCTGACGAAGACCTCGTCATCCCCGACCGGACGGGGCAGCTTGAAGAGCTGCAGGGTCCCGGGATGCGGGGAGAGACCGACGTAGCGGATGGCCTGGTCGGTCTCGAAGGGGTCACCCGCGAACGGGAAGTAGGCGACGCCGACGTCGCGCACGCCGGCGATGGCCTCGATCTCCGCCAGGTCCTCAGGGCCGAACCAAGTCCGGCCGTCCATGGACCCCACCACCAGGTCGATGCCGCCAAACTCCTCCTGGATCCTGGCCTCGACCCCGGCCCGGGCCATGGAAGCCAGGCAGAGGACCGCCACGGTCAGCCCAACGCCCAGGGCGGCGCCGGCCACCGTCAGGGCAACCCGGCGCGGGCTGTGCCTCAGGGAGCGCCAGGCCAGTCCAGACGGCCGGACCATCATGAGGCCTCACCTTCCACCAGGTGCTGCAGCCTGGACAGGGTGTGCTGCACGCGCATGGATCGCGTCCAGTCGCGCCCCTGCTCCCATTCGTCCACGATGCGCCCGTCCCGGAGGTACACGACCCGGTCGGCCCGGGAAGCCGCGACGGGATCGTGGGTCACCAGGAGGACGGTCGTGCCCTGCTCCCGGCAGACCCGCTCGAGAAGGTCGAGCACCTGCAGCCCGTTGGCGGAATCGAGGTTGCCCGTCGGCTCGTCCGCCAGGAGCAGCGCAGGGTTGTGCACCAGCGCCCTGGCCACCGCAGTCCGCTGCTGCTCCCCGCCGGACAGCTCGTACGGATAGTGGTCACGCCGGTCCCAGAGGCCGACCCGCTTCAGCCATACCTCCGTCTCACGCTCCACGACGCTGGCGGGCGCGCCTTGCAGAATCAGCGGCAGCCCCACGTTCTCCCGCGCCGTCAGGCTGCGCACGAGGTTGAAGGACTGGAACACGAAACCGAGGCGGCGCCGGCGGAACTCGGTCGCCCCGGGCTCCCGGCCCCACTCGGGGACCAGTTGCCCCTCGAAGCGAATCTCGCCCCCAGTGGGCTGATCCAGCGCGC
Organism: Symbiobacterium thermophilum IAM 14863; assembly: GCF_000009905.1. Taxonomy (GTDB): domain Bacteria; phylum Bacillota; class Sulfobacillia; order Symbiobacteriales; family Symbiobacteriaceae; genus Symbiobacterium; species Symbiobacterium thermophilum. The sequence continues at coordinate 745,741 of NC_006177.1, read as the reverse complement.
CGAGGATGTGCAGCAGCGTGGACTTGCCGGATCCGCTGGGTCCCATGATCGCCAGGAACTCGGACGGGTGCACCTGCACGTCGACGCCGCGGAGCACGGTCACTGGCAACCGTCCGCGCGCGTACTCCTTCGTAAGCGCCCGCGCTTCAAGCACCGGTACCATCAGAACACCTCGCCGTCTCTGAGTTTCCAGATATCCCCGTCAGCTCTGAGACTGCGCCACGGGTCGAGAGAACTTGCGTCCTGCTACCAGTACGCTCGGGCAAGGGAGAGACGCCTGTACTCACCATCTGGTCGCATCGGGTGGTCATGCGTTCAGACCCCAAGCGGCGGCAGGAGCCAGCGGCAGACTCCAGTGAGCAACCAGACGGAAGCCAAGCACAGCGATCCGCTCCAACACCCGGCCGGCCCGTGGTGAGAAGGTCTTCCATCAGCCAAGGGCATTCTTGCGCTGCAGGTCCCGCTTGCTGAATTCTATCATATATGGCCGAATTCTCAAATACGTCATACGGAATCTCTGTGGGCTTTCCCAGTGCCAGAGATGGACCGTGCAGCGTTGTATCCTCTCGGGCCACAGAGCCCAAGGGTTGCCTCACCTGCATGGACGGGCAGGCATCAGCTCGGCGATCGCCAGGGGGTAAGCGATCCTGTGCGCACCGGTGCGCAGAGGCGCAGGCACCGACCCACCGGACGGCCCGGTCCGGACGGTTGCGACGTCACACACGCCGGCGACGGCGTCGGAAAACCCGGTCGAAGGAGACCGAAGGGGCTGTCCCCCGCAGAATGATCTGCTCTGAGGACAGCCCCCGCTCTGCTTCCCCTGTTACAGTCTGAACCGCTCCACATCCGACTGCAGTTCCCTGACCGTGGTCAGGAGGCTCTGGGCCGTGGCCGCCACCTGCTCGGACGCGGCCGTCAGCTCCTCCACCGAAGCCGAGACCTCCTGGGCCGCGGCGGCGTTGGCCTGCGCGACCTCGGTGATCCTGGCCACCGATCCCGTCACCTCGTTGGCCCCCGCCGCCATCTCCTCCGCCGCGGCGGTGTTCTCCTCCGTCAGGGCCGCCACCTCGGTGAAGGTCTGCAGCACCTGTGCGGAGTCGCCCCTCACCCTTTCGGCGGCATCGGCGATGGTGGATACCGATTCGGCTGCCCGATGGAGGATATCCATGATGTCCTCCAGGGCCCGGCCCGCCTCCATCGCCAGCTGGTTGCCGGACCGGGCCCGGTCGGTGCCCTGTTCGGTCACCCGGACGGCCTCAGCGGTGGAGATCTGGATCTGCCGCACCAGCTCGGCAATCTCCCGGGATGAAGCCCCGGACTGCTCCGCCAGCTTCCGCACCTCGTCTGCGACCACGGCGAAGCCGCGGCCGTGCTCCCCGGCCCGGGCCGCCTCGATGGCCGCGTTCAGGGCCAGCAGGTTGGTCTGATCCGCGATGGTGGCGATGACCTCGGTGATCGCGCTGATCTGGTCCGAGTGACGCTCCAGCTCCCGGATGCGCGCCGCGGTCTCCCCCATCGCCTCGGCGATCTGCTGGATCTCGTAGAGGGCCCGCTGAAGGACCTCCGCCCCGACGGCCGCCTGCTCCACCGCCCCGCTGGCCCGGTCGGCGGTCGCCGCGGCGTCGGCCACCATGGCGTCCAGCCGCTCTGCCATCTCGTGCAGCAGCGTCGAGGCCCTCTTCGTCTCCCCGGCCGAACGGGTCGCGCCGGCGGCGATCTGCTGGATCGCCTCCTTCAGCTGCTCCATGGTCGCATCCACCTCTTGGGTGGCGCCGGCCTGCTCGGTTGCGCCGGCCGCGACCTGGGCGATCGCCTGGGCCACGCCCCCCGAGGCCTGGGCCGCACTCTCGGCCGCCGCGGAGAGCTCCTTCGCGGAATCCGTCAGGGCCTCGCTGCCGGTGCGGACCCGCCGCAGCACGTCGCGCATGTTGGCCAGCATCTGGTTGAACGCCCGGGCCAGCTCCCCCAGCTCATCCCGGTTGCGCACCTCCAGGGGCTCGACGGTCAGGTCGCCCTCCGCCATACGGGAGGCCATGTGGGCGATGGCCGTCACCGGGGTGGCAATCTGCCGGCCGAGGAAGGCGGCGATGGTCACTCCGGCGGCGGACGCGACGGCGGCCACGATCCACATGATGGTGCGGGCCCGCGCGGCCGAGCGGGACGCCTCTTCCGCGGCCAGCTCCGCCTGGGACTCGCCGGTATCCACGAACTGCGCCAGCAACTGCGACGTCTCCTCGCGCAGCGCTTCCATAGCGAGCCGGTCCACATCCGATCCTCTGAAGAAATCGGCCACCTCCGACCGGTAACGCTTGAAGTTCGCCTCAATGGTGGAGAGCGTTGCCTGGCTGGTCTCCAACTGGATCAGTTCCCACGACTCCCTGAGCGCCGCCTCCAGGCTGTCGGCGGCCCGGTTGAAGTCGTCCGCGTAATTGGCGTTGCGCGTCGCCATGAAGATCGACGCCGCCCGGACCATCTCGCTCCACTCGGCCTGCATGGTTCGACCCAGCAGCTGGACCCGCTCGACGCGGCTGACGTCCTCGTAGCGGGTCCGCATGTTGGTCATGCCGATCTGGCCGGTGACCACGACACCCATCAACAGGACGAGGATTGCCAGGAAGCCCAATTGCAACTTGACACGAACACTGATGTCTCTGATCTTCACCGAATGTCCCCCTCGCCTGACAGGGATATGGACAGCTAGGATACAGGGTGCCATCCTGAACTTCCAAGGTAGCACAACAGGGTCCGCCGACCTCTCGGCCAAGTGGGCGAAATCTAGCCGACCCGATCTGCACATCGGACATCGGGCTTAATCCATGAGGTTAGTAGTGAAGAGAACTAGTCATGGACTACCATATGAGACAAAAGACTCGGTCGTGGAATTATTGTAACCAGGAAATCCGCGCCAATCAACGCCGGAGAAGAAGAATGATGACGATCACCCGCAGAGCCCACGGCGGCCGACCTCTTCGCCCGGCTGCAGTCCGTTCAGAACGAACTCGGCGCACGCCACTCCTTCACCACCATCAGCGCCATGGGCATCCGGATCGCGGGCAACCTCCTGACGGCCGATGGCATGGACTGCACCAGACCCTCCCCGCTCGCGCCTTGGCGGTTGACCGACGATGGACACGGTCTGCCGGGAAACGGACTGTACAAACGGTCGGCCACCGTGTACGGTTAAGCTCTGAGGGAGACGAAGGAGGCTGTGCCCATGTCGGCTGTACCCGAGTCTGCAAAGGTCGTGCGCCAGGTTGCCACCTCCGGGGTTCTGTCGGCCCTGGCGGTGGTCCTGGCGCTGGTCATCCGTTTCCCGTTGCTTCCCGCGGCGCCGTACCTGATCTACGAACCCAGCGATGTGCCCCTGCTTCTCGCCGCCTTCCGGCTCTCGCCGCTCTGGGTGACGGGCATCTCGGCCGCGGTGGCGGTGGTCATGGGGCTGACCGGCAGCGGAGGTCTCATCGGCATGACCAGCCGGTTCGTCGGCAGCGCCGCGCTGGGGCTGACGGCCGCCGTGGTCTACCAGCGGGTGGCCGCGCGCGGGAGAGGCAAGGTCGTCAGCGTCGTGGCCGGAGTGGTCGTCTACACCCTCGCCGAGGTCGCCCTGACGCTGATCCTCGGGCCGCTGTTCTTCGGCGACCTGCAGACGGCCCTGGCGATGATCCTGCCGGTGGTGGTGCCTTTCAACCTGATCAAGGGCGGGCTCAACGGTGTGGCCGCGCTGCTGGTGGACACAGGCGTAAGCGTCTGGACAGGACGGTCTTCCCGGGCGGAGTAAAGAGCCAGCTCCAACCAACCGCGTCGGCGCGGGTCCCGACGCGAAACCCCGATCGCGGAACACGCGTCCGCACCGTCGGCTGGCACCCGGCGTCTGATTCCGGGCAGGAGCGTGGACATGCATGCGGTGACCAGGTCCGGGCGTGCAACCCGCCCGCGCCCTGGGGCTCACCCTGGGAGGGCTGCCGGCATCCGGCCAAGGGAGGCGCAACGACATGGGTACTCAAATCCGATGGACGGGCCGGGTGGTCTCCGGCCTGGGCGTCGCTGCCCGGTGGACGACGCTGGACTGGTTCCGGGCGGCCATCGAGCGGCTCTTTGGCTTCAAACCGGTGCCGGGGACGCTGAACGCGATAGCTGAGGGCGATCGGCAGGAACTTGACCGGTTGCTGCTCACGGCCGGCACCGTGTTGGTCCCTCCTGCGGAGGACATCTGCTGTTCGCTCGTCCTTCCGGCCCATGTTGCCAGGGGCGTCCGGTCGCATCCGGTAGTTTTGCTCCGACCCATGGTGTACGGGTACAACCCCGCGCAGGTGGAGTTTCTGGCACCGGTGCGGTTGCGTGAGGCGCTGGAACTGCGCGATGGGGACGAGATCGTCATCACGATCGGGGACAACGCTCCTGCGCAGAAGTGGATCGCTGCAGACTCCAGCAGGGCACGCTCCGATTGGGCAACATCGCGCCCATCCCGACAGTGACGTGTCACGGACAACGCCCTGCATTCCTGGGCACACGTGAAAAGCGTGCAAGGCCAACGTGAACGCAACCGTGCAGCAGACACCCCGGCGGGGAAGGCAAGGGCTTCTCCGCCGGGGTGACCTGTTTCCGCGCCGATTGAGTCTGGCCCCAACCGGTGCGTGCGCGAGTGCGGGTCACACTCCCATCCTGGGTTCACGCTCACGCTTTGAGGAGGTGTCGTAGACGGCAACGACTTCCGTTACGCGGCTCAGCGTCACGCGCGTGGGGATGCCTCAGCACCGGAAGCCAGGGAGAAAGGAGGGGCGACCGAAAAGCCGAATTATGACTCTTGAGTGGTTATACTGTCGCATTCGCCCTGGCGGAGAACATCGAACGGGATCAGGCAGGCCTGGACTCTGTGGGTACGGCTGTCGGCCTGAGCCGCACCGTGAGGAATGTGGACCGTTGGTTTTTCGCGCTCGATCCCCACACCCAGCCGACCGAAGCGGCCAACCGTATGGCCATCCGCAGTCAAAGGCCGGGCTGGGAGAGCAGGCGCAGCGGCTTGCGGGACGCCATCCGCAGGCCGGTAGGTCATGCGGGCGCACACCGCCCATCGCGGTGAGACGCTCCGGCACCGCATAGATCCCGCGCTGTATCGGACGGCGAGGAACTCCCCCACCGATCCGACCACGCTGCAGGACCTGTTCCGCCTGTTTGTGCGGAGGGCACAGGCGCGGAATGAGGCCATATGTTCAACACGCAAGCCTTTTGTCAACTCGCACTGGCCAACTGGCGTGAGTTGCTTCGGGATTTCAAGATGATGATCTACATCTTCGTTCCCCCGTTGCTTCTCATGCTCGTGTTCCCATTTATCGCGTTCCTGATGAACGAGGAAGACGGGCTCATCACACTCGTTCTCCCGGCCGATGCCACCCAGGCCGTACACGCCCTGGCAGCGGAACTTCAAGGTCTCCAGAATGTCACATTTGAACTGGTCGACGCGGGCGAAGGAATGCGTCGCAAGGCAAGCAGCGAGTTCGAAGCCCTGGTCTTTCTGCCGTCCACCATCTGGCAGCGTCGTCATCGAGACGCCCGTGGGCAGCGACGTCCGCGTGCGTGCGATCAAGGTGGCCCTGGAAGAGGCTGCACGTGCGGCCGGAATCCGCGCCCTCTCCGTCAGCGACAGCGGTGACTTCTTCGCAGATCCCCTGCGCTACGGCATGGTGGGCGCCCTCGTCTACGCGCTGGCCTCCCTGGGCCTGTTCGGCGTGGCTATGCCCATCATCGCCATGCGCCAGCAAGGTATCCTCCGCCTCATGCGCACCACTCCCGTCACCCGGCTGACCTTCGTGCTTGCCCAGGTGCCCGCACGGCTGATCCTCGGCATGGCACTGACCCTGTGCGCCCTGCTGGCCGCATGGGCGTTGTGGGATGTCACCCTGCCGCAGCTGGCCGCAGCCCTCGGCACGTCGGTGCTGGGCTTCTGGATGAGCGCCGCCTTCGGCTACCTGGTCGGAGGACTCGGTGGCCGTCACGGTTGGTGGTGACGTACGTCAGCCACTGCTTGGCCGGGCAGCGGTAGGCATCCCGTGAAGCGTCATACTTGAAGCGCTACTTGCCCATCAGTTCCTTGGGCGAAGGGTGACGGCGATGCGCTACCGCAGCCTGAATCCCTCGCTTGGACAGCAGGTGCAGAACCTCCAAGGTGTTGTACCCGGCATCGACTCCAACCTTCTCGACCTTCAGCCCGTGCCGGTCAACACGGGAAAGGCACGTGGGGTAAACCTGGGCGTCGGTCATCGCCGCCGACGTGACGAGCACGTCGAGGATGAAGCCGTGGCGACCATCGACGGTGCGGTGCTGCAGGTAGTGAAACCCGTCAGGCTTCCCCTCACGGCGAAGCATCGCCGCTTCCGGGTCCGTCAGGCTGACCGTCATCTCGTCAACCGACAGATCCGGCTGCGGGTCTTCTTTGCGTTCGGGCAAGGGCTTCAGCCCGTGGGCCTCGCGGTCAGCGTTCACTGCGGCCAGTAAGCCATCCTCCGTATCATCATTTGCCGCACACTCTTCCCGTTCGGCCCGACGAGCCGCCAGGTGCCGTTCCCGGGCTCTGGCGATGTCCTCCAGGGTAACGCCTTTCGTACCTTCTTTGGCAATCCGACGCTTGTTGGCGTTTGCCTTCAGGTGGCTGGAATCGGTGAAGATCATGCGACCATCGATGTATCCGGCATCAATGGCCTGCTTGACGACATGGTCGAACAGTTCCTCAAACAGGCCGGAGTCCTTCCACCGACGGCTGTAGTTCTTACCTGGCGTGGTGAAGTGCGGGACCGGATCGGTAAGCCCCAACCCCAAGAACCAGCGGTAGGCGACGTTGACCCGGATCTCCTCGACCAATCGCCGATCCGATCGGATGCCGAAGAGGTATGCGATGAGCTCCATCTTCACCAGCACTACTGGATCGATGGCCGGTCGCCCCCGGTCGCTGTAGAACCTGGCCGTGCGTTCCCGGATGAAGTCAGTATCAAGTATCGCTTGGATCTTCCGGAGCAAATGATCTTGGGGCACCAAGTCTTCGATCAGCACGAGCTCATACTTGCGCTGAGCATGTCCATGTTCCCGAAGCACCGCATTCACCACCGCCAGATACTGCTTATGTTGCCATTGTACAACAAAATCCGGGCACCCGCGAGGGGTTACCCGGATTTTGTCTTCAACCCGACTGCGCCTGGGTCGACCCAGGCGCAGGGGGGTTTTAGTATCGTTTCAACAACCACTAACCCGGCCCCACCGACAACAGGCCGTAGCCGTACGCCTTTCCCGGACCGATTCCCCGTTCCAGCGCCTCCCGGAACCTCCCCGCATCCCGTACCACCAGGCGGCCCTCGAACAACACGCCCTGGAAGGTACGCCCGGTGGTGTAGCTCCGCACCCGTTCACTGGCCCCGGCGGCGGCCACCGTCGCCTCCAGGAGTTCGAAGCCATGCTCCCGGGCCTTCCTCTCCATCCACCCGAGCTGCGCGTCCAACCCGGACAGCGGCACGCGCCGGCCGTTACGCTTCTCCCCATTCGGCCCCGACTTCGTGTCGATCTTGCGCGTCGGGTTCGCCCGCAACCGGAATCGGAGCACTCGCCCCTCCCGGATACGGGCATAAGCCTCATCCACCCGCTTGACCGCAGGATTGGGCAATCCATCAGCCGGGGTCAAGTAACCGGCAGGGAGCCGCCCCCAGTCGGGCTCCACCCGCGACTGCACATAGAGGAGGACCTGCCCGCTGTACCGGTTCAGCTCCAGCCGGTACAGAACCCCGAAGTACGCCCGGGCCTCCACCTCAGGATCCAGCACATCGGGAAAGGCCGACATCACCCGCTGGTGCAGCGCCTGCACGTCCCGGAGGTCGCGCTGTACTGCCGCCGAAGCTGGGTTCAGGCGTAAGAGAGAAAGATACACTCGCTCCACCTCCTACGTCCCGGCCTCGTCAGGCAGGTCAATCGAGTAACTGCACACATAGCGAATGCCGAACAACCGGCGGGCAAAGTCGAGCGGCACATCCATCCGCACTTCGCCAGATGGTTCTGCCTGGTCGACCACCACCCGCACCCGCTCCTGTCCGGATACCACCAAGGGCGGGTACTGCGCCAGCACCGTCTCCAGACCGCCTTCCCGCAGCCCGTCCGGCAGGAAGATCGGCGACGAGGGGACGTAGGACTTCCGGCCCAGGTACAGGGGCCACACCGGTTCCCGCAGGGCGACGTGCAATCGCTCCAGCAGCGCCCGATTCCCGCTTTCCAGGCCCACGAGGAAGGCCGCATCTTCCAGATAGTAGCGCCAGCTCATTACCGAATCTGGCTTGCTCCCATCCGCCTTGGCGACACCGTAAGGGCGGGTGCCCAATCGTCCACCGCCGGCAGTCTGGAAATCCACGCCAACTCGGCCCGGCGCGTCGATGCGCACGCCCATCCGCAGTCTCGCCAGTTCCGCCAGCGAGGGCCAACGTCCACCATCTTCCGGCCGCTCCTCCCGCGGCTTGCCCAGGGCAGCGCACAGAATGCCGATCACGCCCGACTTGGACGGCTCCATCCCGGTATCCCGTTCGGTAAACCGGCTGGCGGTTCCCCACGACTGCATGGGGCCTGCCAGTCGCAGGAGCAGCGTGTACATATCCACCACCTCAGGCCAGCGCCGGCTGTACTTCCGCCAGCACCCGATCCACGAGGTCGGCCAGCCGTTTCTCCACGGCGATACCGACGGCGTTTGACGCACCAATCGCGTCGCTCGAAAGGTACGTGGCAAGTCCGGCGTAGTGGACACCTTCCTGCCCGTAGAGTTCGGACAACTGATTCCAGTGAGCCAGCATTTCCTTGGCCGAAAGCTCCATCAGGTTGCCTCTGGCACCGGAGACAGGCACTACAAAGGCGTTGGCTAGCGACCACAACCCGTGTTCCCGCACCACCGCCATGATGAGCGCCGGAGGATTCTGGGGCGCCGAATTGGTCCGCTTGCCGGTAGGGACGGCATGCACCATGCCCAGCAGGAAGGCCCGCACCGCGGTGAGCGCCCGGTCAGGATCCCCGCCGAGATTGGTGAGCAGCTGCCGGAGGTCCACATTGGCGTACCGGTAATAGCAGGAGCTGTTGTACAGAACCGTGCCCAGCATGCCGGCCCCGGCCCCTTCGTCATCGTCCTGCTGCTGCAGGTCGTCCACCGCCGAGTAGAAGTCGAACTCGTTGGCAATGGCGTTGGTCGAGAAGGCGTGGGCCATCTGGACAGCCGCATCCACGTTCTTCTCCGGATGGGTGGCGATCATCCGGCCAAAGAGGGCGATGTCCACCGCGTCGCCCCCATCCAGGGCTTTCAGGAAAAGGCCTGCGAGGTTGTCCCCCTCCTTCTTGCTCTTCCGCCCGCCGTCCCCGCCCTGGAGGGCCGCGGCGTGCTCCCGGCAGAGATCCGCGATGCGGGCGATCTCCCGCTCCCCGACCATCAACAGATACTCGGTCCGACCGTTCTTCAGCCGGAACTCCAACAGCTCCAACGCCCGAGCCGCCACCTGGCCGGCCTGCTCCGCCTCCACCCCTCCGGCCGCAAGCCGGTTGGCCAGCTCCCGCTGCAACCACTTCGTACGGTAGGACAGCAGCTCAGACGGAACCAGGGCTTGCTCCCGCACATAGGTCCGGACGGCGCGTTTGAGGCACTGGCTGGAGATGCGCGCCCGGCGGGTGCCGCCGAAGACGCAGCTCTTCGGCGCCCCGGTGTCATCCCGGTTCAGGTTGGACAGCGCAAAGTTCTGGAGCAGGTGCATCTCAACGAACATCGGTCTCATCCCCTCCCTCTGTCTGGTAGCCAACGTAGAAGGATCGGCTCCAGGCCCACTGGACGCGGCGGTCCGGGGCTTCCCACCGCTGCAGATCGCTGAGAAGTTGCGCCCAGTCCACCGGAATCTCCTCACTCTTCAAGAGGCTGATCACCTGGCGCAGGTGGCCGAACAGATCCGCCCTCGGTGCGCTCAGAAGCGCCTCCATGCGGCGTTTCAGGGATTCGGGCAGCAGTTCTTCCCCTTCGTCCAGCCCGCCGCGCTGGCGGGCCTTTTCTTCAGCCAGCCGCCGCAGCGACTCGCCCAGGTTGCGCCTACGCTCGGCCAGCTCCTCCTCGCCGAAGCTCACCGGATGGTAGGCGTAGAGGGCAGCGACCATGAGATACAGTCGCTCCTCCCCGGGCCGGAGTCCGGTCAGGAAACGCGGAGGCACATACCCGAAGAGCTCAAACAGCTGCTCTTCCTCCAGCATCAGCCCCCGGCGGAGGGCGGCCAGCGTCCCCCGGTCGTCGAGTCCGCTCAACCACCCTGCAAACTCAACCTGCCTACTCGATGGCCCCTTCATCGGACTCGGTCTCCTCCTCTCCCGCTGCCGCGAAGATTCGGGACAGCTTGCCGTGGAAGGCGCTGCCCACGCAGGTCAACACCTCAAACGACGCTTCGGTGTGCAGCAGTCCGTCCCGTCCAGAGCGGAAGGCGTCCCGGGCAGCCATCATCACCGCCTCCCGCCACGCGCTGCGCACCTCCCCGGCGGACTTGACGGCCAGATCCTCGATAGACCGGCGGAACGGTTCTTCCAGTTGTGGCCAGTAACGGGCGACCATGCCCAGGCTCCTGGCCAGCCCCTTCACCTGATCCAGCTTCTTCCCCGGAGGAAGCTTGCCGGTCCAGGTGTACGTGACCGCATCCCCAAGGGCTTTGCGCTCCGCACTCGCCCAGACCAGCGCCTGCGCGGTCCGGCTCAGCAGCCCTTCCACCCGCCGGGCCTCCGCCAGCATCTCCTCCACCTCGGCCATCAGTTCGGGCTGGTCCAAGATGGTCATGGGCAGAGGCAGCCGCTCCCGGCGCCACAGCTCGACCTTGGCCGCCTTTTGCGGGTCGGTGGTGAGCCCCGTCACCGCCAGGATCACGCGGGACGGAAACGCAATCCCATACCGGCTGCGGAAGCGGTGCATGGTGGCCAGCCAGTCCGTGAGATACGGCCTCGAGTAGTCCTGCCCGCTGGTCTGCAGCAGGACATGGGTGTACTGCCAGACCGCCCGCTCCTTGTTGAGCTTAAATGGCACAAACCCCTCTTTCGGCGACTGCTGGTAGACCTTGCCCGGATCCAGGCGGACGCCGTCTTTGGGCAGGGCGTAGCGCTGCCGGATCTGGCAGCCGGTCACCAGACCGGACTCCTCGTCGGTGCAGAGGTGAAGCTGGCGGCTCTGCCACGTCAGGTAGTGGAGCGGCCCCTTCACCGGAGTGCCCTCCCGCACCGGTTCCGGGGGATCGTCCCCCTCCCAGAATGGCGCGTCGTCATCCGTGGGGGGAATCAACCGTTCCCAGTCCTCGAGGGGAAGCGTGTTGAGCAGCAGCGTCCGAAACAGGTTGGTGTCCAGGGCCTCCACCACCAGCCCCTTGGTGAGGGGCGCATCCATGCGGTTGAACGGCTTGCTCACCCCACCACCCAGGGCAAAGAGTTGATGGGCCAGCAGATGACAGGCCGCACGGTCGGGCGGCAAGGCCACGCCCCCCTCCACCCGGCCGTGGTCGAACAGGGTAGGGTTGTTGCCGGATGCGGCCTCCAACACCAGAGCGCTGATGGGGTGCACCTTTTCCCCGTCGATGAAGGGAACCTGGTAGAACGGGCGCTCAGGATGGAACAGTTCAAAGCGGTCCATCCAGAAGGCGCCGTAGCCGTCCAGCGGTCCCGGGTCAAAGCGCCCCGCGTTCCAGAGGGCGGCCCAGTCGGCGCGGGTCACCGGCCGGTAGACCCGGTAGATGAGCGCCATCAGCAGACGGTGGATGGCGACCACCACCAGGGGTGATGGGTCGCAGACCTCCCGGACCACATGCGCCTCGGCCAGGGCCTGTCGGAGGCTCAGGCGGTCCGGGTGGCCGGAGAGCCGAATCACCGGGATCCACGGGTCTTCCCAGAGGGAAAATCGCGGCACTCCTCTTCCTCCTCCTCTCCGCCAGGGATCTTCAAGAGCCCCAGTTCGGGGTCCAGGCGCAAAGGCAACCCGGCCGTGAGGCAGTTGCCCGCCGGGTCGAACGTCAGGAGCCGGCACCGGCGGAGGTAGGCGGAACCTTCCCAGACCTCCGGCGGATCCAGAGCCAGGATCTGCCGGGCCAGCCCGGGATCGAAGCTGATGGCGATCGCACGCCCAAGCAGGGCCCGGACATCCTCCTTGTCGGGGCGTCTCTGGAGATGGATCTCCCTTGGCTCGGGACCCGGCGCCCACAACCGGCCATCGGCCTCGACCAGGCAGACGGCGGTCACCGCAATCCCGCCGAGCCGGGTAAGCGCCTGCACCGCGGGGTGGCTCTCGCCTTCCTCTTCCAGATCCGTCAGGACCATCTCCAGCAGGTTCTGGTGCACGTCGGGAATGTACCGCCGCCGCGCCTCCTGCTGGTCTCGGGCTTGCTCCGCTTCCAGTACAGCCCGGGTCTGGAGCCATAGCGCCCGCAGCGGCTCCGGCAGCTCCTCCGGAGGGTCAGCGGGCCGGTAGACCGCTTCCACCATGGGCTCCAGCTGATCGGGGATGCAGAGGTGATCCTGCTGCGCCAACACCAGCCAGCTCCGCAGCATGGTGTGGTGGTCGTAGATGAGGCGGGAGCCGCGCTCGAACTGGGGAACACCCTGCTCGTCCAGCGGCGGCATGAGCAACCACAGGGTGGGTTCGGTGAACCCTGGGGGACGCCACTCCCGGCGGTGCCGCCAGAGCCGGCCGCTGCGTTGGAAGACCAGGTCCACCGGGGCCAGATCGGTCACCAGCAGGTCGAAGTCCAGATCCAGGGACTGTTCGACTACCTGCGTGGCCACCAGGACCGCACGCCGGGGCCGGTCCGCGATGCCCGGCCCGAACCGGGTCAGAACCTCCCGTTCCCGGGCCATCCGATCATCGAAGGGATAGCGGGCATGGAAGAGACACAGCTCCTCTGGAGGGAAGTAGTCCTGCAGCTTCTGGTACACGGCCTGGGCGCGGCTGACGGTGTTGACGATGACCGCCGCGCAGCCCCCATCCACCAGCGCTTCCTGCAAGGCCCGCATCCAGCCCTCGTCATCCTGGGCGTAACGGCGCAGGGTGATGGTGCGAGTTGCAGCTCCCTCGATGTGAACCGCATTCGATTCCATATCGGTCAGCCAGGTGACACGGGGGTACGTGACTTCCGGCTCGGCAGGTGCAGGCAGCCCTCGGCCTGCTGCGTAAGCCGCCACCAGCGCCTTGCGGGTGTGCGCGGGCAAGGTCGCGGAGAGCAGGACCACCGAGGTACCGCAGGCAGCCAGCCAGGTGAGCAGCCGGGTCAGCAAAGTCTGCATGTAGGTGTCATAGGCGTGTACCTCGTCCAGGATCACGACCTTACCCGCCAGTCCAAACAGGCGGACGAAGAAATGCTTCGTCTGCAGCACCGACAGCAAGGCCTGGTCGATGGTACCGATGCCATAAGGGGCGAGCAGGCCTCGCTTCTTGTAGGTGAACCACTCTGCCGCCAGCACGGTCGCGGCAGTGGATTCGCCGACCGCCGCCAGCTCCTGTTCCCGCCCTGCCCTCCTTCGTTCCAGTTCCTGAAGGTGGGCTGCGCGCAGCAGCTCAAACTCGGCGTTGAGGGACGCATGGCCATGCAGGAGCTGCACGTTGATGCGGCTGCCGGGGAAGCGGTTGACCAGATAGCGGTTGACGCGGCCGAACATCTGGTTGCTGGTGGCCATGGTGGGCAGGGCAAAGTAGAGCCCCTTCTGGCCCGCGGCAACGGCGAGGGAATCGGCCAGATACAGGGCCGCCTCGGTCTTCCCGCCGCCCATCGGATACTCCAGCAGGACCAGGCTGGGGCCGCTGAGACGATCTGCAATCGCCAACACCTGTTTCTGCAGGTGGTTAGGCACCTTGTCGAAGAGTTCGGTAAAGGATCGCGGCGCCATTGCGACCGGCCGATGGAACCAACCCAACTGGTGAAGGGCCATCCAGGCCCGCCAGCGGGCCTGCCGGGCGTAGGAGGGAAGGCGTACCCGGTCGCCGGCAAAGGGGAAGTAGGTGTGGTTGGACGCGATCCAGTCTGCGACACTGGTGAGGCCCGCCAGGATCACCAACAGGCTGTTGGCCTGCCACAGATCACCCGTCGGGACGTTCAGCCGATCGACGCCCAACACGTGGGCCAGCAGCCGGACCAGGTGGGCCTGCGCCTCCTGCCACTTTGCCTTGCCCGCATAGCGTTCTGCATGTCGCAGATCAGTGGCGGTGGGGAACAGGCCATGGTGCGCGCCAATCACAGCGGCTACCGGCACCGCCACGGCACCGGGCAGCCCCAGCTCCTCCAGCAGCGACTCCAACAGGAAAGTGGTAAGGACGTAATGGGGCTTGGATTCCGAACCGGAGGCTGCCCCGTATTTCTGTTCCGTGAGCAGCCGCCATCCCTCCGGCCACTGCTTGGCAAAGGCGGGCGTGGCCTTGCCCAGATCGTGCAGTCCGGCGAAGAATGCGATCCAGCGGCCAGCCTCGTCATCGGTCTGTAGCCCCAGTTGGCGGCGGATCTGGTCGCGCAGGCGCTGGGGAAGCACATACCGCCACATGCGCCAGGCCACCATGGCAGTGTCGATCATGTGGCAACAGAGGGGATGATAGTGACCCTCCCCTTCCGCGAGTTCAACGCCGCGGGCAGTCTTGGCCCAGATCTCCGGATGGAGGTAGTCGTTCCAATCCTGCGGGGGGGTAAACGACATATGGGGATTGTCGGACGGGCGATCGGGCCGCCGGACGAGAAACAGCCCCTCCCAGTCCTCCACCTCCCGGGTGGTGTCGCCCCAGGTGCGAACGGCGAAGCCCTGCTCGTTGTTGGTTCGGTAGATCATGATGCAACCGCCGTCGCCGACTTCCTGGCAGGCCTTTTCCCAGAGCAGGTCCCGAACGGCCGCGGATACGCTGCCGACGAAGACCCCCGCCCGGGGTTCCAGCATCCATTTAGACAGCTCCCCCCGCAGGCCGGGCGGGGCGGACTCCACAATCAGGACTACCATCACGACCGCCCCCCGAAGTTTCGACCACCGGCCACAGGTCCCTCGGGATCCCACAGGTCGCCGGGCAGTGCGACCTCCAGATCCACTTCCGGTTCCGGATTAGGGTCCAGATCGAACAAGCGGGCCAGATCGGTGACGATTCGCTCCAGCAGCCGCCTTTCCGCAAACAGGTCGCGACAGCGGTGGCGCACCCGGCTCTCCAGCCGCTGGACGCCCTTGGCCACCTCCATGAATGCGGCGGGAATCGTAATTTCCGTCTTGTACAGATCCGCCACGTCATAAACAAAGCTCAGCATCTTGCCCGTGTGGATGAAGCCAAGGGCAGGGGAGTACCCTGCAGCCACAATCGCCGCATGACACACCCCGTAGAGGCAGGCGTTAGCGGCCGAGAGCGCCCGGTTCACCGGATCCGAACGGTCCCAGTCGTTCCGGTCGTAGTTGCGTCCGGACCAAGGCACGCCGTAGGTCTCGCTGGCCCTGGCGTACGCCGTCCGGACGCGCGCCCCTTCCTTTCCCCGGATCTGACGGAGGCTGAGCGAGGGATCCAGGGGCTCACCGAACCGCATCTCATACATCCGCCGTACCACCTGCATCCGGCGCTGCGGGTCGGCCCAGAACCTGGCCTGCTGCATGAGGTTGACCGCGCTCCGAGTCTCCCCCATCCCCTGGGCGTAGAACCGCACCCCCTGCTCCCCGCACCACGCCACCAGACAGCCGGCCTCCACCATGGCCATGACGGCCGCGTGGGTCACGCTGGTGCCCGGGCCAAGCATGAGGAGACTAAGGGAGGCGCAGGGCACGTGTACCCGGCCCTTGGCGTCGTGAATGCAGATGCCTTTGTCCTCCTGGTCGATCCGGGCATGTTCGACGTACAAGTACGACCAGCTGTCCCTGACCTTCGGCAGGATGCGCAGGTTTCGCACGGCGTTCCCCCCACAGGTGCGAAGTGGCAGACGGCAAGCTCAGACGTCCACTTAGTGCCACGCCAGGGAACGGAGTTTCTTAGGGCACCGACGGTGGAACCAACCACTCTGCATTCGGACCACGGCCACTGCTGGAGCCAAGCTGCTCCATGAGGGATCGAGGTGACCCGCGGAACACCCTGGTGCCATCTGAATGGAGTTCGGCCTGGGCGTACATCCGCCGTGCCACCTCCAGTACGACCTCCTCGGCCAAAGAGCTCGCCTCCTTTCAAGTTTCGTTCTACCCTCCACGTGCGTGGAGACCTGCCTGTTCCGCTCGGACGACAGACGCCGAAACACGGGCCAGCCCCACGGAGCATGGGGAAAGGTAGTATTTCTCACTTAGTCAGAATAATATGAGGCGAGTGTGTTGTCAACGGTTCTGAAAGTGTTTCGGTGTTTGCCTAGCGCGAGTATGGCGGCAAGCTGATCTTCCACACCGGCAGCACTATGAAGCGGAACCGCAGAGTTCACGAGCACCAGGTCGCGCGACGGGACCAACCGGATAATAAGGCAGGACGCGCCTTCCCAACCAACTCGCATGGGTCAAGGCATCGGATCAGGGTATTGTAGCTCAACCAGGAAGGCTCGAACGAGGCTTCCCCCGGTAAACCCCGTGGCAGACACAGCGCTGTCCACAGGGGCTGGCGGGGGAAGTACACTAATGACCCGTCTGTACGCTATCTAGACCAAGATCCAAGGTGGGAAATCTAACTAGCTGGACTACGTGACCCTTCGACCAGCCTTGGCAGTGTGCACGACTGGCTCACCGGCTTAACCCAGTAATCGCCGAACGGTATGTCCCCACCTGCCTGGGAGACAAGATGAGGTCGACGAACCCATGATGATCTTTGGGCGTGCCCCCACGCGCGTGGGGACGACTCCTGCGCCGTGTAGAGCACGGTAATTCCCGACGGTTCACCCCCACGCGCGTGGGGACGACTGGCAGCCCAACTGCTGGATGCTGGCAGCGTCCGGTTCACCCCCACGCGCGTGGGGACGACGCCTGCAGGGCGTGGACAAGGCCGCTCGGGCCCGGTTCACCCCCACGCGCGTGGGGACGACAGCGCCGTAAGCGATATTCTGCGCCGCCTCCGGTTCACCCCCACGCGCGTGGGGACGACGGGCCCCCGGCCGGATCATCAGGGAGGGGCAGCGGTTCACCCCCACGCGCGTGGGGACGACGTTCCGGAGGTGTCATCCGGTGAAGACCCTTATCGGTTCACCCCCACGCGCGTGGGGACGACGGCGCTCGGCCGTGATGTGCTTGGGCAGGGCCGGTTCACCCCCACGCGCGTGGGGACGACGCGGCGAGGGTCATGATGGCCTGCTCGCGGCGCGGTTCACCCCCACGCGCGTGGGGACGACGCTGGGAGGCCTCGATCGCCTCCTTGGCGGCCCGCGGTTCACCCCCACGCGCGTGGGGACGACTGCTTGGGTGGGTGGTACAGGTAGCTGGTCACCGGTTCACCCCCACGCGCGTGGGGACGACGAGCTTCTGGGCCGCCCGGTTCTGTTCCTCGACGGTTCACCCCCACGCGCGTGGGGACGACGTAGCGGCTGAGCTGGACGGGACCCTGCTCATCGGTTCACCCCCACGCGCGTGGGGACGACGGAGGCTGTTGCCGTTCACGGTGGCCCGGGCGGACGGTTCACCCCCACGCGCGTGGGGACGACGCAGGACGAACTCTCATGTGACGACGCTTCATCGGTTCACCCCCACGCGCGTGGGGACGACGGGATTAAGTGGGTGGGCGGCTGGCAGGACGACGGTTCACCCCCACGCGCGTGGGGACGACCGGTAGGTGTAAGTGATGTACCAGCAGGTTTCCGGTTCACCCCCACGCGCGTGGGGACGACAGTCGCACGAGAATGTCGCCGGTCGGGCGCCGCGGTTCACCCCCACGCGCGTGGGGACGACGACCAGGGTCTTGGTAGCCAGATGCACGTTGCCGGTTCACCCCCACGCGCGTGGGAACGACTTGATCCATTCGGCCGCCTCACGGTTGGAGATCGGTTCACCCCCACGCGCGTGGGGACGACCACGGCTGCTCTCATCTCGCCTCCTGCTACGTGCGGTTCACCCCCACGCGCGTGGGGACGACGCCGGCGGCCTGCCGGCGTTCGGCCTCCGCGACGGTTCACCCCCACGCGCGTGGGGACGACATTTACGCCCTGGCAGGTCAGCTGCTGAGGGACGGTTCACCCCCACGCGCGTGGGGACGACGGCGACAGCGATGCTTAAAGCGGCTCAGCTGGTGGTTCACCCCCACGCGCGTGGGGACGACGTCATGGCACTCTCCCTCCTTTTGAGCAGCTCGGTTCACCCCCACGCGCGTGGGGACGACGCCGGCGTCGGCCATGGGCGAGGCCCTGGAGCACGGTTCACCCCCACGCGCGTGGGGACGACGGGCCCGGCCTCCCATGGGTAGATGGTCTCGCCGGTTCACCCCCACGCGCGTGGGGACGACGCCAGCAGGAGGCTGAACAGCACCTGCAGGCACGGTTCACCCCCACGCGCGTGGGGACGACTTCTCTAGGATGGTCACGGAGAAACCCTCCTCCGGTTCACCCCCACGCGCGTGGGGACGACCCAGAGTTCGCCGTGGCGACCGGGGATCACGCCGGTTCACCCCCACGCGCGTGGGGACGACATCGAGGTAGGGGACGACCTGACCGGAAAGAGCGGTTCACCCCCACGCGCGTGGGGACGACCGCAGGGGTACTGGATCATGTCTGACGGATCGCGGTTCACCCCCACGCGCGTGGGGACGACGATACCTCCCTAGCTTTGTAGGCGTTACGCAACGGTTCACCCCCACGCGCGTGGGGACGACTGGCGCCGCTCCATTCTCTCCCTCCTCTCGAACGGTTCACCCCCACGCGCGTGGGGACGACGACGTTTCGTCTTCATGGCGATACCTCCCTAGCGGTTCACCCCCACGCGCGTGGGGACGACTCGACCCACTCCAGGCGGGCTGGGATGCCGGACGGTTCACCCCCACGCGCGTGGGGACGACGACAACTCTCGTTTAAGGCTCGCCTTGCGCTTCGGTTCACCCCCACGCGCGTGGGGACGACGGACCGGTCCACACCGCCCGGTGCCAGAATGTCCGGTTCACCCCCACGCGCGTGGGGACGACAACTGGTGCAGCACCGACTGTCTGAGCGAGTTCGGTTCACCCCCACGCGCGTGGGGACGACGCTGTCCAGGGTGGCCCAGGAGGCCGATGATGTGCGGTTCACCCCCACGCGCGTGGGGACGACCGAAGATTGCCGTCCACGTAGATGCAGTACACCGGTTCACCCCCACGCGCGTGGGGACGACACCGGCTGACGCTCCGGGGCATGTTCCTGGCGCGGTTCACCCCCACGCGCGTGGGGACGACGCAAAGAAGTCGCGTCATGGTCTCTCGCACTCCGGTTCACCCCCACGCGCGTGGGGACCACGCTGCGGACGTGATCAACTTCGATGACGCCACCGGTTCACCCCCACGCGCGTGGGGACGACGGGTGGACCCAGGCCTTGCCCTTGTTGACCGCGGTTCACCCCCACGCGCGTGGGGACGACGTTCACGAGCCAAAGACAGGGCATACCGTCCAGCGGTTCACCCCCACGCGCGTGGGGACGACGAACCCCGTTTGTGGGTGTTCGGTGCCATACCCTGGTTCACCCCCACGCGCGTGGGGACGACGAAGGTTGTTGCAGAACCGACGAGCGTTCAGCACGGTTCACCCCCACGCGCGTGGGGACGACTCCCACTCCGTCATCGTTGGCTGACCACCGTCCGGTTCACCCCCACGCGCGTGGGGACGACGGACCGGAGCACATCCAGGGCGGTGAACCCCTCGGTTCACCCCCACGCGCGTGGGGACGACGGTGAGGGGCGGTGAGGCTCCTCCGCTGGTGCCGGTTCACCCCCACGCGCGTGGGGACGACTTCCGCACCGCACGCACCATCTACGCAGCCTCACGGTTCACCCCCACGCGCGTGGGGACGACGCTACTGTTGAGCGGTATGACGACGCAAGCAACGCGGTTCACCCCCACGCGCGTGGGGACGACACGCAGTTCATCCTCGTTCATGATCACCCCTCCGGTTCACCCCCACGCGCGTGGGGACGACCCCCGGGGCAGGTAGATGAGCTGCAGGGGCGACGGTTCACCCCCACGCGCGTGGGGACGACATGGCACCGGACTCCGCCCTGCGAACGGCCGTCGGTTCACCCCCACGCGCGTGGGGACGACCCACCTGCACCTGCTCTGGTGGTGGGCCCTGGACGGTTCACCCCCACGCGCGTGGGGACGACACCTTCGGTTTGCGACTACGACGCTTGAACAGCGGTTCACCCCCACGCGCGTGGGGACGACGGACGAAGCGCTAGCTCAAGTTTCGCGTGAATAACCCGGACTTCGTGCAATGGAAACCCATTGAAAAAGCATCAGTCAGAACCAATGATACATGGTGGGAGTGTGGCCGCTCCCAATCCACCATGTGGAGGTTCGACTGATGCAGTCTCATGGTACGACACCCAACATCGCTGCGCAAGCCATCAAGTCCACCACCCGACATGGTTTTCTCGTCGCTCTTGGCTGGGTAGCTCAAAGGCTCAACCTGGTTGAGATCCTGAATCGGCACCTGCGCATCAAGCAGAAGACCTACGCCCACACGCCGGTTGACAAGGTGGTCGAGGCGTTGGTTGCCATTCTCGGCAACTGTCGCTACATGAAGGATCTCAACTTCGACCCTGAGCCGCTGGTTGCCGATCCTGCCGTAGCTCAAGCCTGGGGGCAGGAACGCTTTGCTCACTTTTCCACCGTCTGTGCGACCTTCAGCAAGCTGACGGAGGAGAACGTTCAGCAGCTTTCCGACGCACTCGCTGAGATCCAGGCCCCGCTGCTTCAGCAGGAGGTGGCTGCCGTAGCAGGTCCAGACCGCTCCGGAATGGTCATCGTCGACATTGACCTCACCGGCCAGAAGGTTCGGGGCGAGACCAGGCAGTACACCGGTACCGACTTCGGCTACATCCAGGGGAAGTTGGCCCGAGGCTATCAGATCGCAGCCGCCTTCCTCAGCGGGAAGCAGCAGCGCTTTGCCATCGACGGCCTTCTCAAGTCCGGCAAGGCCAACAGCCGTTCCGGCGCCTGCCTGCTCGAACTGATTCCCAGGATCGAAGCCCGGATTGGTCGTCCCCTGCGGCGAGTCGAATGGGTCGAGGCATGCCTGGCTCAGCAGAAGGCTCGGGTCAGGCAGCTGTATCAGCAACTGCAGACGGTATCAGGCAAGGGCAGCGCCCGCCGGAAGCAGAAGCTGCAGCGTGAGTTCCAGGAGGAGGTTCAGCACCTCCGTGAAGTGAACCAGCGACTCCGGCAGTACCGGCAGGAGAATCGGACGAACCCGGCTCCCCTCCGTATTCTGCTGCGAGCTGACAGCGCCTTTGGCACGCCGGAAGTGATCCAGCGCCTGCTGGAACTGGGGTATGAGTTCACCATCAAGTCCTACTCCGGGAGCAACGTCGCCTACAAGCACCTCTTCGACGCTGTACCGGCAGAGAACTGGGTTGAAGTCGAGAAGAACCGGTTTGCCTCCGAAGCCGTTACCGTACCTGGCCCCACTTTGCTCGCACCGTATCCGGTGCGACTGGTCGCCATGCGCCGCTGGGACGCCGATGGCCGGGAGGTCCGCAGCGTCATCCTGACTACGCTCCAGCCTGAGGAGCTCACCACGACAGAGGTCGTCAAGCTCTACCATGGACGGCAGACCATCGAAGCCGGGTTCCAGGAGTGGAAGGGAACGTTCCACTTTGGTACTCCTCGGATGCGGAAGTATGAGGCCAACGCCGCCTTCACGCAGCTGGTCTTGTTCGCCTTCAACCTGGTGCGCTGGGCTTGGCGGTTTCTGAGCACGAACTCGCCCAAACTGGCCGAGGCGGGGAGTCGACTCTTGGTACGAGTAGCGGCCCGGTGCCGAGCAACCATTCGGTGCCTCGGCGACACGCTGCGGTTGGTGTTCAGCCGGGGTACTCCCCTGGCTGGAGCTGAGATTACCCTGAACCGGGCCACTCCCTACCCATACGCCCTTTTAACACCACGAATGTCGAGTTGTTCGCGTGAAACTTGAGCTAGGGGCGCCGCAAATTGGCTTCGGTTCACCCCCACGCGCGTGGGGACGACGGTGCTGGAGGAGCTAGACGCCGCAACGATAACGGTTCACCCCCACGCGCGTGGGGACGACCCCTCAAGCCGCGCCTTCGCATTCGCGACACGCGGTTCACCCCCACGCGCGTGGGGACGACTACGCAACCGCAGCTAGCGCCAACTCGCCGTTCGGTTCACCCCCACGCGCGTGGGGACGACTTTACCGGCCTTTTCCTCGCCCTCAAGCCGCGCCGGTTCACCCCCACGCGCGTGGGGACGACGTCCCCCGCTGGCTTCGCCTGCTCATCCGCTGCGGTTCACCCCCACGCGCGTGGGGACGACTGGGCCGAGGAGTTGACGACCGCGGGCGAGGACGGTTCACCCCCACGCGCGTGGGGACGACGCGCTGGGCGACTAACCCCCCCTTTATCCGCCCGGTTCACCCCCACGCGCGTGGGGACGACATCTCTCTCCTCCCCGATTCCAAGGCAGGCCACGGTTCACCCCCACGCGCGTGGGGACGACCACTACTGACGTTTGCACTATGCCCATTGACTACGGTTCACCCCCACGCGCGTGGGGACGACTACTGCAAAATGGGAAATGTAGCGAATTGGGTCGGTTCACCCCCACGCGCGTGGGGACGACGCAGTCCGTTTGCGTCCATGCAGTCCGTACATCGGTTCACCCCCACGCGCGTGGGGACGACGCATGTCCCCCCTGCCCGCCCGAAGCGGCTTTACGGTTCACCCCCACGCGCGTGGGGACGACCCGGTGGAGGCCATCCTGGAGGTGGCCCGCCTCGGTTCACCCCCACGCGCGTGGGGACGACTGCGGCCCGCCTAATATTGTCCCAGGCCACTTCGGTTCACCCCCACGCGCGTGGGGACGACGGGAGAGCACCCGCATCCGCGGTTCGTGCATCGCGGTTCACCCCCACGCGCGTGGGGACGACGTCCAGACGCTCCGGCGGTTGCGGCCGGTCGGGACGGTTCACCCCCACGCGCGTGGGGACGACGTGTCAACCGCTACATGAACCGCAGAACAAGCTGGTTCACCCCCACGCGCGTGGGGACGACACATCAGTGTTGGCAGAGACGATCTTGAACTCCGGTTCACCCCCACGCGCGTGGGGACGACTTCTTCGTTATAAGTCTGGGACATAGGATGAATCGGTTCACCCCCACGCGCGTGGGGACGACTTCGACGGCGGAACCATCGTTTGTACCCGCAACGGTTCACCCCCACGCGCGTGGGGACGACGCAACTCCTGTTTCCAAGACTGAAGCTTCCTCCGGTTCACCCCCACGCGCGTGGGGACGACAGATGCGGCGGAGTGGATGGGACTACTTCTCGCGGTTCACCCCCACGCGCGTGGGGACGACTTCGGGGGGTGGAACGCGCTGCTGGGGGTGCTCCGGTTCACCCCCACGCGCGTGGGGACGACGGCTTCGGCCGCAGGTGAGCCTCTAACTTCATACGGTTCACCCCCACGCGCGTGGGGACGACAGATGCGGCGGAGTGGATGGGACTACTTCTCGCGGTTCACCCCCACGCGCGTGGGGACGACTTCGGGGGGTGGAACGCGCTGCTGGGGGTGCTCCGGTTCACCCCCACGCGCGTGGGGACGACGGCTTCGGCCGCAGGTGAGCCTCTAACTTCATACGGTTCACCCCCACGCGCGTGGGGACGACGCTACGGAGTGACTCAGTGTCGTCAGAAGACGTCGGTTCACCCCCACGCGCGTGGGGACGACACTAACGAAACCCGCACGAGACAAGGCTCCTTTCGAGAAAACGGGGTTCTAGTATCGATTCAGCAAACTCGAAACAACCGCCAGATCAACCGAAATGCCCCGTCGACGGCAACTCACCCTGCTCCCATTTTCATCGATACCGCAACCAAGTCCAACTCTCCTTCCGCCAACGCCGGCGGCCACTTCCTCACCGGCGACGATGCCCTATCCAACCTCTACCGGCTCCATCCGCTCGACGAACCACACGCCATCAAAGACCCGCCGCCAGTCTGTGCGATGCTCCTGCCCGTGCTCCAGACCACTCATCACGAAAGGTTCATCCCCAGCGGCCGCCCTCAGGTCCACGAGGGCCTCCCGCCACCCCTGCCGGCGAAGCACGTCCTCCAGACTCCCAGGGCGGGCGGGGGCAAGCCGTTCCGCCGTGAAATCACCCCGCCAGGCGTTCGGCGAACACTCACCCCCATAGGCACCGTTGCGATGGCGTACACACCCCGCCCCACCACCGGCCAAGGCCGCGCCCAGGGGCCGGTCCCGCTACCGCTGGACCTGCCGCCCGTATTCCGGGGCCGCTCGCGCGATCGCCTCCGGATCCTTCACCGCATGGTAGTTGTGGGTCCGGACGATGACCCTCGCCCCCAGGTAACGCTCCCGGGCAGACCACAGCACGTTGCGCGTCATCGTCCGGTCCCGCACCTCCAACGCCCAGGCGTGGCGCGCCGCGCCGTCCAGGTTCCACAGCGCCTGTCGCCAGAAGGAGGCGTCCGGGCTCTCATCGGCCTCGGCCAGCCGGATCAGGTCCCACAGGAAGTCGAAGAACAACTGCCGGTCCAGGGCGCTCACCTTCTGCTCAGACTCCTGGTCGAGCATCTCCTGGAGAAGACCCCGGAACCGCGGGTACCGCTCCGTCTCCAGGAGCGCCCCGTCGAGCCGCCGGACGTATCCCTCCAGCTCAGCCAGAAGGTCCGCCTTTGCATACCGTCCTACGTGGCGCGGATCGATCCCGCCGACACGCCGAGGCCGGTGGGTGGCAAACAGCGTTCGGATCAGATTCCATAAAGGCTCCATCTGCCGGGCCCTGCACCAGAACGGTAGACGTCGGGCCTCACCCGCGCATCCACATCCGCCGATCCGGTCACCTCTCCCAGGTCCGGGTCAGGGAGAAGAAGCACGCCTCACAGAGGAGCACGTCGAAGCCGTGATGCCGGTGCATGTACTCGACCAGCCGGACCTTGGCAGCGAAGGCGTCGCCATCTCCGTGGTTCTGCTCGCCCAACAGGACGATCTGCGCGTCGCCGATGGCTTGCGCCACGGCCGCCATCGCCTCCTCGTCCACGACGGGAAACGCCTTGTTCAGCAGATCCTCTGCACCTGGAACCCTCCTCACCTCACCACCACCGACTGCTCCCCCACGATGCGCGCCAGCGCATTCACCAGCGACGGCGTCACCGTCACCCGCAGGTGCTCGTGCACCTCGATCCACTTGCCCTCCGGCTCCATCTTGATCCGCACCCGGGTCGGCCCCGGATGGGCCCGGAGGACCTGCTCCACCCGGCGCATCATGGGCGAGTTCTCATCCCGCGCCGGCACCCGCAGGTACACGAACTGCGGTTGCGGACCCAACGGGGTCTCCCGCGCGGCCTCGGCAGCGGTCGCCCGGGCTGGCCCCGGCGCCGGCTCCGACGCCGGTGGCGGGCCCGGCTGCCGGGCAGAAGCAGGTGCGGCCTGCTTCCCCCGTGCAGCCGCGGGCTCCGGTGCCGCGCCAGGTCCCCGCACGGTGGCGTGCGGGTCACTGCCCATATCGCCGGACATTCGCCCCGGGCCAGGCTCCAGCCCGCGGGGCTGCGCCGCGCCAACCTCTATCCGCTCCGGCGGCTCCGGCCGCCGGGGCTTTTCGTCGTCCCGGAGCAGGCTCACCTCGTCCGCCAGCAGCTTCACCTCGTCCTCCTGCACCTGCAGGCGGCCCCGGACCAGCAGCGGCTGCTCCTCCCGCAGCACCCGGGCGCAGGCCTGGAGCACCCGCGGGAAGACCACCACCTCCACCTGGCCGGTCTGGTCCTCCAGCGTCAGGAAGGCCATGTTGGCGCCGGACCGGGTGGTCACCTGCTTCAGCCCGGCCACCATGCCGCCCACCGCCACCCGGGCGCCGTCCCGCTGCTCCGGCAAGGCCGCCACCGGCAGGCAGCCGTGGGCCGCGAGCGCCGCCTGGTACTGCCGGAGGGGATGGCCCGACACGTAGAACCCCAGGACCTCCTTCTCCATCGCCAGCAGCCGCTGGGGCGGGAACTCGGGAATGTCCGGCAGCGGCTCCTCGCCGGCCGTGCCCGGCCCTGCCACCCCCAGGTCGAAGAGGGAGATCTGCCCCGCCTGCCGGTGCCGCTGCAGCTTCTGGGCGTCATCCAGGATCTTGTCCAGCGCCTCCAGCATCTGCGATCGGCGGGCCGGCCGGCCGCCGGGGGGCGCCACCCGGTCGAAGGCCCCGGCCATGATCAGCGACTCCAGCGCCCGCCGGTTGAGCGGCCGCAGGTCCACCCGCTCGCACAGGTCCCGGAGGCTGGTGAAGGGGCCCCCCTCCTCCCGGGCGGCGACGATGGCGTCGACGGCGTTCCAGCCGATGTTCTTCACCGCCCCGAGGCCGAACCGGATCGTCCTGCCGTCGGGCACGAACCGGGCGAAGGAGGTGTTCACGTCCGGCGGCAGCACCTGAATCCCCAGCCGCCGGCACTCTTCGATGTAGAGCGCCAGCTTCGCCTCCTGGCCCATCACCGAGTTCATCAGGGCGGCCATGAAGGCCACCGGATGGTGCCGCTTCAGGTAGGCGGTCTGGTAGGCGACCTTGGCGTATGGCGTCGCGTGGCACTTGTTGAAGCCGTAGTTGGCGAAGCGGATCATCTGGTCGTACAGCGCCGTCGCCACCTCGTGGCTGTAGCCCCGCTGCTCCAGGGCCTCCATGAACAGGCGGCCGTACTTCTCCATGTCCTCCCGCTTCTTCTTGGCGATGGCCCGGCGCAAGAGGTCGGCCTGGCCGAGGGAGAGGCCCGCCAGCAGGTGGGCGATCTGGATGATCTGCTCCTGGTAGACCATCACGCCGTAGGTCTCGCTCAGGATCGGCTCCAGGTCCGGGTGCAGGTACTTGACCCCCGCCGGGTTCTGCTTGCCGGCGATGTAGTCCGGGATGTGCTCCATCGGCCCCGGCCGGCAGAGCGAGATGGTGGCGATGATGTCCTCAAACCGGGTGGGTTTCATCTGCCGCAGCACATCGGCCACCCAGCCCGCCTCGATCTGGAAGAGCCCCAGCGTCTCGCCCCGGGCGATCATCGCGTAGGTCTCGGGATCGTCCATCGGGATCCGCTCGATGTCGAAGTCGGGCTGGTACTGGCGCACGAACTTCACGGCGTGGTCGATCACCGTGAGCGTCCGCAGGCCCAGGAAGTCCATCTTCAGGAGGCCGATCTCCTTCAGCTGGTCCATGTCGAACTGGGTGACGATGGAGTCGTCGCCCATCTTGTAGAGCGGTACGTGCTCCACCAGCGGATCGGCCGTGATCACCACCCCGGCGGCGTGGACCGAAGGGTTGCGGGGCATCCCCTCCACGGCCCGGGCGGTGTCGATGAGCGTCCGGATCTCCTCCCGCTCCTCATACAGGGTGCGGAGCTCCTCGGTCTTCTCCAGGGCGGCGTCCAGCGACTGGCCCCAGGGCAGGAGCTTGGCAACCCGGTCCACCTCGCCGTAGCTCATGCCGAGGGCCCGGCCCACGTCCCGCACCGCCGCCCGGGCCGCCATGGTGTTGAAGGTGATCACCTGGGCGACGCACTCCGCCCCGTACTTGTTGTGGACGTATTCGATGACCTCGCCTCGCCGCTCGTAGCAAAAGTCGATGTCGAAGTCGGGCATGTCCACCCGCTCCGGGTTCAGGAACCGCTCGAACAGCAGGCCGTACCGCAAGGGGTCGACGTCGGTGATGCCCAGCACGTACGCCACCAGCGAGGACGCGCCAGACCCCCGCCCGGGCCCCACGGGGATGCCGCGCGAGCGGGCGAACTCGACGAAGTCCCAGACGATCAGGAAGTAGCCGGCGAAGCCCATGCTGATGATCACGTTCAGCTCGTGCTCCAGCCGCTCCATCGCGCCCTCGGGCGGCCGGCCGCCATAGCGGGGGCCGATGCGCTCGTAGCAGAGCTTGCGCAGGTAGCCGGGCGCGTCGTAACCGGGGGGCAGGGCGTAGTGGGGCAGGTGGATCTGGCCCAGCGGCAGCTCCACGTTGCACCGCTCAGCAATCGCCAGGCTGTTCTCCAGCGCCCCGGGGACGTGCCCGAACCGCCAGTACATCTCCTCGGCGGACTTCACGTACAGCTCGCTGGTACCCATGCGCATGCGGTTCGGGTCGTCGATGGTCTTGTTGGTGCCGATGCAGATGAGCACATCCTGGGTCCGGGCGTCCTGCGGGCGCAGGTAGTGTGCGTCGTTGGTAGCCACCACCGGCAGCCCCTGCTCCAGCAGGAAGCGGTTCAGCCCCTGCTGCTCGGGCAGGCCCAGGTCCTGCAGCTCCAGGAAGTAGTGGTCGGGCCCGAAGATCTCCCGGTAGCGGCCGATAGCCCTTCTCGCCTCCTCGGGCTGGCCCGCCAGGAACTTCTGGGCCACCTCGCCCGCGAGGCACCCCGAAAGGACGATCAGCCCCTCCCGGTAGGTGTTCAGCAGCTCCAGGTCGACCCGTGGCTTGTAGTAGAATCCCTCGGTATAGCCGGCGGAGACCAGCTTCACCAGGTTCTTATAACCAGTGTAGTTCTCGGCCAGGACGGTGAGGTGGTACGGCTTTTCGCCGCCGCTCTTCACGTGGCGGGAGCCGGGGGCGACGTAGAGCTCGCAGCCGATGATCGGCTTCACCCCGTGGTTGCGCATCGCCTTGTAGAATGGAAGCACTCCGAAGAGCACCCCGTGGTCGGTCATGGCCATCGCCCGCATGCCCAGCTCGGCGGCGCGCCGGGCCAGGGGCTCGATGCGGTTGGCCCCGTCCAGCAGCGAGTACTCGGTGTGCAGGTGCAGGTGCACAAACTCCGGGCGGCCCATCTCTCCGTCACCTCGCTCGTGGGGCTGTGATCCTCCCCTCTCCCCCACCGAAATGGATTCGTCGCACGCCCCCACCGAACCTGCATTCGTCCCTCGTTTGGCCTGCGTCGCAGCGGGGTAGAATCCAGGAAAGGGACGGCCCCCGCAGCCCGAGCTGCAGGGGGCCGGGGGCGGGGCTGTGGACCTGCTGCCTAGTTCCATGGCGGAGAGCGCTCTCCGCTACAGAATAGCGGAGATGGCGTACAGCTAGACGCCACCTCCTTTCAGCGAGGCGCCCCGCCCTCTTGCCCACCTTACCATAAAACACCATATCCGGCAATATGATGATCCCCGCGCCGCTCACGGGCTGCGGGGTTCCGTTTCCCGGGGGCGCACCCATTCCCCGGGGCCATCACCCGCTGGCGCTCACAGCATCTCCAGGGGCACCTTCCGGGTGGGCGAAGGGAACGCGCGGTCCAGCTCCGCCAGGTCTTCCGCGGTGAGCTCCAGGTCGAGCGCCGCCCGGTTCTCCCGCACGTGCTCCGGCCGGCCTGCCTTGGGGATCACCATGACGTCCTTCTGCCGCAGCAGCCACGCCAGGGCCACCTGGGCCGG
Source organism: Symbiobacterium thermophilum IAM 14863 (assembly GCF_000009905.1). Taxonomy (GTDB): domain Bacteria; phylum Bacillota; class Sulfobacillia; order Symbiobacteriales; family Symbiobacteriaceae; genus Symbiobacterium; species Symbiobacterium thermophilum. Next base: position 716,239 of record NC_006177.1, on the reverse strand, counting down.
CGTGGCGCCGTGGCGCGCCGCCACCCGCCGCAGGACCGTGTTCTCCAGGATCCGCCCCTGCTCGATCGGCGAGTACGCCATGATGGGGATGCGCCGCTCCCGGCACCAGGGCAGCAGGTCGTACTCGATGCCCCGCCGGGACAGGTTGTAGAGCACCTGATTGGTCGCCACGGCGGCGCCGCCCGGGAGCCCCGTCAGTTCCTCCATGTCGTCGGTGTCGAAGTTGCTGACGCCCCAGTACCGGATCTTGCCTGCCCGGACCAGCTCCGCAAACGCCTCCAGCGTCTCGGCCAGGGGATGCCTCCCCCGCCAGTGGAGCAGGTACAGGTCGATCCGGTCCGTGCGGAGCCGGCGCAGCGACCGCTCGCAGGCCTCGATGGTGCCGCGCCGGGAGGCGTTGCCGGGCAGCACCTTGCTCACCAGGAAGACCTCGTCCCGTCGGCCGGCGATGGCCTCCGCCACCACCTCCTCCGCGCCGCCGTCGGCGTACATCTCGGCGGTGTCAATGAGCGTCATGCCCAGGTCGAGGCCCAGGCGCAGGGCCTCGGCCTCCTCTCGCCGGGACCGGCGGCTCTCGCCCATCGTCCACGTCCCCTGGCCGAGGACCGGCACCCGCTCGCCCGACGGCAGGCTGAGCGTGGGGATGGGCTGCAAAGGATCGCGCAGCGTCATGGGGCACCTCCTTGCCGCAAGGTTGCTCTCCCTCATTTTACCACAAGGCGCCCGGCGAAAGGGCGCAGCCGCCGCGGCCAGACGCCCCCCGCGGCGATGCGGCCCGGCGGCGGGGTACCCCTCCGGCAGCCAGCGCCCCCGGCGGGAGGCGCCCCCGGGCAGGAGGCGCCCCGGCGCCGGACGAATGTATGCCTACCACGCTACGAATGCGAGGCATGCGGATGATCACGGTTCACGGCAGTTTCGTCCCCTCCGGCGCGTCCGGCTTCTTCTTCCTGTGGGGCCTGGACGGCGTGGCCGCCCGGGATGCCGCTCCTCCCGGCCGGCGCCGCCGCGGGGTTCCGCGCCACCCATGCGCAACCGAGCCGGAAGCGCTCTACCCCGCCCTGAGAGGATTGCCCTACCTGAACACCCTGTCCCTGGTCCAGTGGCAGCCCGGACCGGACGGCGTCAGCCCGGCCCGGGTCCCGGGGATCGCCCTGTCCGTGCCCAACGCCGTGCAGTGGCTGTTGGATCTGCCCGACCACTTCCGCGGCACGCCCCTCCGGCCGGGGCACAGCCTGCAGCTCTGGTGCGTCGCATCCAAGCTGCTTCTGGAGTTCCTGGGGCGGGGCCTGATGCTGCCGGTGCTGCAGGCCGAGGCCGGGGTGCTGAGCGCGGGCTGGGCGCTCCACCTGACCGACGCCGACGACGTCCGCCGCCTGACCCGGCTGGCCGCTGGATTGCCGGAGGCCTGCCGCGCCCTTGTGCCCCCCGACCGAACCCCCAACACCTACCCCCTGCCGGTCGCCGACGGCCTGGTCCACCAGTTCATGCGTACGGCGGCCGCCGGCGTGATCCGGCTCCTCCTGGAGGAAGAGCCCCTGCCCGAGGCCCAGTCGCTACAGGATACCGCCCTGCGCCACTGGCTGGCGGCGCTGACCGGGGCGGAGGCCCGGGACCTGCCGCCGGGCCTGCCCGGCGCGCAGGAGCTGTACGCCGCCCTGGACCGCTGGAGCGCCCCCGCCACCGGCGTGCTGAGCCACGCCAGTCTGCGGACGGGGGTCCGCCTCCACCTGCCCGGCCCCGAGACCGACGGCGAGTGGGAGCTGGAGCTCACGCTCCATGCGCCGGACGAGGGTGCGCTGCCCGTCACCGCCGATGCGGTCTGGGCCAGCCTGGGCGCCGAGGTGGAGATCGGCGGGCAGCGGTACCAGGGCGCCGAGCAGCGGCTGCTGGCCGACCTGCCGGCCATGGCCCGCCTCTTCCCGCCACTGGCGCCGCTGCTCCGGGACCCCGCGCCCAGCCGCATGCGCATTCCGGCGGACGACGTGCTGGCCCTGATCCAGGAAGGGGCCATGCTGCTCCAGCAGGCCGGCCACCCCGTGCTGCTGCCGGCCGCCCTTGCGAAGCCCGCCGCCCTCCGGGTCGGAATGCGCCTCAGCCCCGCCGGGGGCAGCCCCTCCATGTTCGGGCTGCACCAGATCGTGAACGTGCGCTGGGACGTGGCCCTGGGCGGCACCCCGCTCACGCTGGACGAGCTGCGCCACCTGGCGCGGCAGAAGCGGCCCCTGGTACAGATGCAGGGCCGGTGGGTGCGGGTGGACGAACGCACCCTGGCTGCGGTCCTCCGCCGGATCGAGCAGCACGGCGGGCAGATGGAGCTGGGCACGGCGCTGCGCCTGGCACCCGAGGCGGACGAGGCCACCGCGACCGGCTGGATCGCCGAGCTGCTGGAGCGGCTGCAGGAGCCAGCCCGGATGGAGCCGGTGCCGACCCCCGGGGGCTTCGCCGGCACCCTGCGGCCGTACCAGCAGCGGGGCCTCGCCTGGCTGGCGTTCCTGCGCCGCTGGGGCCTGGGCGCGTGCCTCGCCGACGACATGGGGCTGGGCAAGACCGTGCAGCTCATCGCCCTTCTCCTGCACGAGCGGGAGGCCGGGTGGGCCGCGGGCCCGACCCTGCTGGTCTGCCCCGTCTCGGTCCTGGGCAACTGGTGCCGGGAGCTGGCCCGCTTCGCCCCGGGCCTGCGGGTCCTGGTGCACCATGGCCCCGGGAGGCTGGGCGAGCCGGACTTCGCCCGGCAGGCCGGGGCCCACGACGTGGTGCTGACCACGTACTCCCTGCTGGCCCGGGATGCCGCGCTGCTGGGCCAGGTGACCTGGAACGGGATCGTCGCCGACGAGGCGCAGAACCTGAAAAACCCCGACACACAGCACGCCCGGGCGCTGCGAAGCCTTTCCGGCGGCTACCGCATCGCCCTCACCGGTACGCCCGTCGAAAACCACCTGGGCGACCTGTGGTCGCTCTTCCAGTTCCTCAACCCGGGGCTGCTGGGCAGCCGCGAGGAGTTCGAGCGGCGCTACGCCGTGCCGATCCAGCGGTACCAGGACGAGGAGGCTGCGGCCCGGCTCCGCCGGCAGGTGGGTCCCTTCATCCTGCGCCGGCAGAAGAACGACCCCGCCATCGCGCCGGACCTGCCCGACAAGCTGGAGAACACCGAGCTGGTGACCCTCTCGGTGGAACAGGCGGCGCTGTACGAGGCCATCGTGCAGGAGACGCTGGAGCGGGCCGCGCAGGCCGACGGCATCCAGCGGCAGGCGGCGGTCCTGGCAGGCCTCACGCGGCTGAAGCAGGTGTGCAACCATCCCGCAGCCGCCACCGGCGACGGCCCCCTGGTGGGGCGGAGCGGCAAGATCGACCGGCTGGTGCAACTGCTGCAGGAGGTGCTGGCGGCGGGCGAGCAGGCCCTGCTCTTCACCCAGTTCGCCCGCTTCGGCGGGCGGCTGCAGGCCTACCTGGCGGAGACGCTGGGCTGCGAGGTGCTCTTCCTGCACGGCGGCACGCCCCAGCCCGAGCGGGACCGGCTCGTCGCCCGGTTCCAGGCCGGCGAGGCGCCCCTCTTCATCCTCTCGCTGAAAGCCGGCGGCCTTGGCCTCAACCTCACCGCCGCGACCCACGTCTTTCACGTGGACCGGTGGTGGAATCCGGCGGTGGAGGATCAGGCCACAGACCGGGCCTACCGCATCGGCCAGACGCGCAGGGTGCTGGTGCACCGGCTGATCACCGCCGGCACGCTGGAGGAGCGCATCGACCGGCTGCTGGCCGAGAAGCGTGCCCTGGCGGGCCAGGTGATCATCAGCGGCGAGTCGTGGCTCGGCCAGCTCTCCACCGAGGAGCTGCGGGCCCTGATCGCCCTGGACCGGGAGGTGTAGGCGATGGCGGAGTGGCTGAGCGAGCGCTGGCTGGCCTACGTCGAGGAGGAGCGGCTCCTGCTGCCGATGACCCCGGGCCAGCGGAAGAGCGCCGGGCGGGGCGACGCCCGGCTGACCTTTGCGCGGGGCGAGATCGCCGCCGAGGTGAGCGTGGGCTCGTCGGGGGCCATCGCCGTCGCCACGCTGCGGTTTCAGCCCTTCGGGGCGCGGGACTGGCGGCGCGTGGAGTCGGCCATCGCGGGGGACGCCGAGGCGGCCCGCAGGCTGCTGAGCGGCACCGTGGGCCCCGAACTGGAACAGGTCTGCAACCAGGCCGGCCTGAGCCTCTTCCCATCCGGGCGCGGCCGGATGCCCCGGTGCACGTGCGGTCAGCCCATCACCTGCCGGCATGTGCGGGTGCTGGTCGTGCGGGCGGCCGCGGCCTTCGGCGCCAACCCCTTCCTCTGGCTGCAGGTGCTGGGGCGGGAGCGGGAGGAGCTGCTGGCCGGGGTGCGGGCGCAGCTGGCCAACCGGGCGGAGCCCGGCGGCGGCGGTCCGGCGCGCCGGTCGGGGGCCGGCGCCGGGGCGGCTCCCGTGGGCCCCATGCTCGATCCCCGGCGCTTCCTGGCGACGGACACCGACCCGGCCGGCATCCCCGTGCGGCCGGAGGAGGCAGCGGTGCCCGACGCCCTCCTGCGGGTGCTGGGTCCCCTGCCCCTGGCGCCGGAGCTCAACCGCACCCGCCGGTACGCGATCGCCGAGGTGACCCGCTGGGGCCGCACGTTCCGGGTGCACCAGCCGGTGGAGGAAACCGCCGAGCAGGTGCTGACCCGCTTCTACCAGACCGTCAGCGCGGGCGCCGCCCGGCTGGCCCGGGGCGAGCGCTCCCCCGCGTACCGGGACGAGCCGCTGCCCGGCACGCGCGTCCCCCCGCGCAGCCGGGTCGCCGGTGAGATCGCGGCGCTGGTGGACGAGCGCGGGACCTGCGTGTCGATGGACGAGCTGACGCGCGCATGCCCCACGGCCGCCGCCCTGCCCCCCGAAGCCGCCGTCCAGGCGGTGCGGGGCGCGGCCGAGCGGCTGCCCGCAGGCTACGTGGTCCTGGCCGACCGCTACGTGGGCCGCCGCGACCAGATCGTGGCGGGCGCCGCGTTCCGCCACGTGGTGACGTGGCCCGAGTGGCAGGCCGGCCGGCTCAGCACCGAGGGGGAGTGGTTCCTGGCCCTCACGCTGCTGGGGGCATGGCCGCCGGTCACGGCGGAGATGAACGGGCGCGCGGTGGCGCTGCAGCAGTGGGTGAGGGAGAACCCGTCCGACCCCGACCCCTTCGTCGCCTGGTTGAAGCCCGAGGTCGGCGACGAGCTGACCTTCGCCGTGGTGGAGCCCGAGCCGCTGCGCCTGCGCGTGACGCTGCGCCGCCGGGCGGAGCGGGACCTGCTGGAGCCGCTGCCCATCGACCAGGCTGCCGCCCGGCTCCTCGCGATGTGGATCGCGGGGAACCCGTACGAAGGCATCGCGGAACCGACCGCAGTCCAGCTGCTCCTGGCCGAGGGGTTCTACCGCCCGGGCCGCGTTCCCGACCCGGTCTGGCTCCTGCCCATGCCCGCCGTGGGCGAGCCCGTCCGCTGGGGCTGGGACCGGCGGCTGGTCTCCTCGTACTGGGGCCGGTCGTCGCTGATCCCCGGGGGCCAGGTCCCCGGCTGGCGCGAGGGGCACCGCATCACGGCGGGCCTCGGTGACTACCTGGCCGGGCTGCCGCTTCCAGAGCGGCGCGCCGCCTCGGTCTTTGCGGAGGCGTGGGCGGAGCGCTGGCCCGGCAACCCGCTGGACCCCGACCGGCCGCCGCCCTACGGCGCCTTCCTCCACTTCCTCCTCAACCGCGCGCCCGTGATCGCGCGGCAGCTGAACCTCGCGGCCGAGGAGGCGCTCCGGGCCCTGCAGCTCGGCTTCCGGTACCTGGTTCGCGCCGAACCGGCGATGGCCGGCGCGTACGAACCGTTCATCCGGGCCTGCGAGGCGGCGGAGCCGTTCCGGCACCGGCTCGCCACCCTGCCTGCGCTGCGCACGCCGGAGTTCCAAGCCTGGGAGATGGAGGGCTTCCGCTGGCTGGGGCCGGCGCTGAGCCTGGAGTAGTTGAAACAACGCGCCAGGGACCAGGGTGTGCTGCACCCTGGTCCCTCTTGCCGCTCGCCGGACCGAGTTCGTGTCGAACCGAAGATTCCCGGCCCCTCCGGCAGGCGGCCGCCCTCTGTCCGGGGAACATCCGCACAGAGGGAGCCGCCGGGCACCCTCGTCCAGGCATGCAAGCGGTGGCGCTGGAGGCGCCGCCGGAGCTGGACGGGCCGATCACCGCGGTGAAATAGGCGTCCGCGGCGTGGCCCTCACCCCACCCGCAGCGCCCAGCGGCGGGTCAGGCCGTGCATGTCGTGGAACGCCTTTCCCTCGCCGATCCCCGCGAGCGCCGCCTGGTGGTGTTCCGGCGGCCAGGTGGCGCCGGCGATCACCGTCACCCCCGTGCCGGCGAAGGCCTCGGGGTAGAGCGGGGTGCTCGGACCGATGACCACGATGTCCCGGGCCCTCCGGCACCAGGGCAGGACCGCCTCCAGCGTGCCGTTGGTCACCGCGGACCCGGTGACGAAAACCACGTCGCACAGCGGCAGCAGCTCGGGCTGCTGCTCCTCCGGGCTGATGCCCGGCTCGCCGTCCAGCGACCGGTCGAAGACGATGATCCGGTTCACCCGGCCCTCGATCCGCCGGTGGATGGAGCGGATGAACCCGATGAGCCCGACGGTGTCGGCGGGTCGCACGGGCACGGTGGTCAGGGCATCGGGGTCCTCCAGGCAGTGGCCCGGCTCCGGCCGGGCCACCGCGTTGGCCGCCGCCATGCCCAGGGCCCGCGCCACCAGGTCCTCCTGCTTCAGCCCCGCCGCCAGCTCCACGGCCGGCATGCCGACGTACCGCGCCGGATCCGGGAAAACCGGCTCCGGCGTCTGCCGCTCCCCGGGCAGGGCATACGCCGCCCCGAACTCCCCGCTGTCCAGCAGCACGCCGACCAGATGGCTCCCGATCCGCACATCCTGCACCCGCTTGCCGCAGAGGCGCGGCGCCGCGGCCTCGTACAGACGTTCCAGCAGCGTCATCCCAGTTCCCTCCTACTCCACCCGCAGCGTCACGCTCGTGCGGCCCTTCAGGTGCTTGAAGTGCGCCCCGGCGGCGACCTGCTCCAGGGCCGCATCGGGGTCTGCCACCTGCCAGCGGAAGCCCGCCAGCACCGTCACCCCGGAGCCCAGGAACGCCTCGGGGTAGAGCGGCGTGCTGGGGCCGATCAGCACCACTTCCCGCGCCCGTGTGCAGTACGTGAGCAGCCGCTCCAGGGTGCGGTTGATCAGCGCCGAGCCGGTGATAAACACCAGGTCGCACCGGGGCAGGAGCTCGGGCTGCAGGGACTCGGGGTACACATCCTCCCCGTCCTCCTGCGACCGGTCGAAGATGATCGTCCGCGCCGCCTCCGCCTGCACCCGCCGCACCACCGAGCCCACGTAGCCGACGAACCCGACGGTGTCGGTGGGCCGGGCAGGAACCGCGGCCGCGGCATCGGGATCCACCAGGCACCGGGCCGGGTCGGGGTCGGCCGCGGCGTTACAGATGGCCACGCCCAGCGCCCGGCGGAAGGCGCTCTCCCCCAGGAGGCAGCGCCGGGCGACCTCCAGGGCCGGCTGACCCGGGACCGCCTCCAGCCCTGCCCCAGGGTCCGCGCAGGTCCGCAGCCCCGCCGGCGCCGCATCGTCCAGCAGCCCCCGGGCCCGCTCGCCCGGCAGGTGATAGCCCGCGCCGAACCGGCCGTCGTCCAGGACCACCCCGACGATCCTGGCCCCGGCGCGCGCCGCCCGGATCCGGTGGCCCCTGAGGGCCGGCGCAGCCGCTTCCAGCACCCGTTCCAGCAGCATCTCGTCCTACCTCGCCTCCGTCACGATGAGGCGCCGGCCGTCGGGCAGGCGCACCACGTCGATGGGCATCTGGTACAGGGTCTGCAGGTTCTCGGGCGTCATCACCTCCGCCGCGGGCCCTGCCTGGAACACCCGCCCCTCCCGCAGCAGGATGACCCGGTCGGCGAACGCCAGCGCCAGATTCGGGTCGTGCATGGCCACCAGCACCCCCACGCCCCGCTCCCGGGCGATGCGCCGCACGATCGACAGGATGGCGTGCTGGTTGGTGAAGTCCAGGTGGGACGTGGGCTCGTCCATCAGCAGGTACGGGGTCTCCTGCGTGAGGGCCCGGGCGATGAGCACCAGCTGCCGCTCGCCGCCGCTGATCTGCATGTAGTCCCGGTCCGCCAGGTGGGCGATGCCCACCGCCTCCATGGCGGCTCGGGCCGCCGCGCGGTCGGACCTGCCCGGCCGGGCCACCGGGCCCAGATGGGGGTTGCGCCCCATCACCACCAGCTCTTCGACGCCGTAGGGAAAGACCCCTTGGTGTTCCTGCGGCACGAACGCGACCCGCCTGGCCACGGCCGCCCGGGGGCTGCGCAGTACGTCCATGCCGTCGATCCGGATGGAGCCGTCGTGCGGCCTCAGGATCCCGTTCACCAGCCGGATCAGCGTGGTCTTGCCGGACCCGTTGCGGCCCAGCAGGCAGGTGATGGCCCCCTCGGGCACGGTGAAGCTGACGCCGCGGATGACCTCGCCCCCCCGGTAGCCGAAGCGGACCGATTCTGCTGTGATCGCCATCGCCTACCGCCACGCCTCCCTTCTGCCGGAGATCAGCAGGTAGCCGAAAAACGGCGCCCCCACGGCCGAGGTGAGGATGCCCACCGGAATCTCCGCGGTGGTGAGCGACCGGGCCAGGTCGTCCATCAGCAGCATGAAGCCCGCGCCGAAGAGCATGGCCACCGGCATCGACCGGTCGTGATCCGCCCCGGCCAGCATGCGGGCGATGTGCGGCACCACCAGGCCGACCCAGGAGATCGTGCCCGTGACGCTCACCGCGCCGGCCACCATCAGGGTGGCGGCGGCGATGAGCAGCGGGCGCAGCACCCGGACGTTCACACCCAGGGAGAGCGCCTCCTCGTCGCCCAGCGAGAGGATGTTCAGTTTCCACGAGGTGAGCAGCAGCAGGACCGCGCCGGGAAGCACCGTGAGCAGCAGGCTGCCCACGGCGGGCCAGGAGGCGCGGTAGAAGCCGCCCATCAGCCAGAAGACGATCGTGGGCAGCTGCTCGTAGGGGTCAGCCACGTACTTCAGGAACGAGAGCGCCGCGCTGAAGAACGCCGAGACCACCATGCCGGCCAGCACCAGCATCACCACCGACTGGCCCCGGCTGGCCTGGGCGATGCCGTAGGTCAGGGCCACCGCCGCGACGCCGCAGGCGAAGGCCCAGAGCTGGATCGAGCCGCCCGCGGGCAGGAGGATGCCGATGGCCGCGCCCAGGGCCGCGCCGGACGAGACCCCCAGCACATCGGGCGAGACCAGCGGGTTGCGGAACATGCCCTGAAACAGGGTGCCCGCCCCGGACAGGGCGACCCCCGTGAGCGCCGCCAGGAGGATGCGCGGAAGGCGGATGTAGAAGAGCACCCGCGCCGCCTCCGTCGCCGTCGCCGGGTCAAAACGGCCGGTGACGATCTGCCCCAGGATCCGAACCACCTCGCCCGGGGGGATCGGGTAGCGGCCCATGCCGAACGAGAGCAGGATCACCAGGCCGGTGAACAGCCCGGACAGGAGGAGGGCCCGCCACCTGGGGGCGGGCCGTGGATTCCGGCTAGTCATCCAGCGTACCACCGAGCTCGGTGAAGCTCTTGCCGAAGAAGGTCTCGTGGAACGTGTCGACCTCCTCCAGCAGGTTCACGTCCGCCATCCGCTCGGGATACAGCTTGGTGGCCAGCCACAGCATGCCCAGGATCGAGCGGGGCTCCGGGTAATCCCACGGATCCATGCTGGAGGGGAACATGTACACCCGGCCGTCCCGGACCGCCTTCACGGTCTGCAGCTGCGGGTTGCTCAGGATGTCCTCCACGGTGCAGTCGCAGTACTGCACGGCGACGATGACGTCGGGGTTCCAGGCGACCACCTGCTCGGCCGACACCTCGGAGAAGCCGCCCTCCAGTTCGGCGCCCACGTTGATGCCGCCTGCGGACTCGATGATGAAGTGCTGGTACATGGTCCCGGGCACCGTGGAGAAGACGCCGCTGGAGCCCACCATGTACACCCGGAGCTTCTCCGCCTCGGGGATCGCGCCGACCTTCTCCTTCAGCATCGCCAGGGTGTCGTCGTAGTACTGGATCATCTTCTGCGCCTGCTCCCGGGTCCCCAGGATCTCACCGATCAGGCTCACGGCCTCCTTCATCTGGTCGAGGCTCTCCGGGATCAGGACGAACGCCGGGATGCCCTGGGTCTCCAGCTGCTGGATGACCGGCTCGGTGTCGGACCCGGACCAGATGAAGACCACGTCGGGCTTCACGGCCACGATCTGCTCGACGTTAAGCCCCTTCTTGTTGCCCACCCCGGGCAGGTCGAGGATGCCGGGGAAGACGGCGGTCAGAAACTCGGACTTCTGCGAAGAACTGTCCACGCCGACGATCTTGTCCCGACCGCCGGCCGAGATCACCAGCAAGGTGCCCGGACGCCACGTGGTGACGACCCGGTTCACCTCGGCCGGCAGCGTCACCGTGCGCCCCGCCTGGTCGACGAAGGTGCGGGGGGTGGGCTGCGCGGGCTCCTGCGCCGGCTCGGGCGCGGCGGACGTCTCCTCCTGCTGCTGCGGCTCCGCGGACGGAGCGGCGGGCTGGGGCGTCTGGCCGGACGGGCCGGCGGACTGCGCCCCGCCGCAGGCGCTGAGCAGCGGAACCAGGACCATCACCAGCACCAGGAGCGGCGCCGCGATGCGGGCCTTGCGAACACGCGAGAACATTTTCCGTCTCCTCCTATCTCCGTTATGCACAATCGAACATAACGAATCTCACCCCCAGCTAACCAGAAGCCCCAAAACGTGTCAAGATCCAGCAGGGATCATTTCCAGGTTGTGAGAAACCTCCCCTTGGGGTGATTGACGGAATGCATCGCCTGGCGCCGCAACATCGGCTCTTCGCGCTGCTGCTGGCGATCGGCCTGACCCCCATCGTCCTGCTGCCCGCCCTGGGCCTGGCGCCCCGGTGGCTGTTCTGGGCGGCGCCCCCGCTGGCCCTCCTCCTCTACCTCCTGTCCCGGCAGTTCACCCGACCGGTAAGCGAGGTCATGGCGCTGGCCCGCCGGCTGCGGGAAGGCGACCTCCGCGCCCGGGCGGTGCTGCCGCCGGGAACGGACTGGTTCATGCTGGCCCGCACGATGACCGACCTGGCCGAGCAGCTGGAAGCGGTCACGCGGAACCTGGAGGAACAGGTCGCCGTGCGCACCGCCGCGCTCGCCCGGAAGGCCGACCAGCTCCGGGCCGTGGGCCAGGTGGGACAGCAGGTGGCGGCCGTGCTGGACCCGGACGTGCTGCTCCACTTCGTGACCCGCGTCATGCGAGGCACCTTCGGCTACGACGTGGCCGCCGTGCTGCTGCAGCACGGGGACTACCTGGTGCTCGCCGCCTGCGCGGCCCGCGGCCGGGAGGAGGTCCCGCTGGGGCGGGCGTTTCCCCTGACCGGGCCCACCCCCTCCCCGCTGGCCCGGGCCCTGGCAGCCGGCGAACCGGGAGGGGAACGGGCGGAGGGCGAACATCCGGAAAGCGGGCCGCCCACTCCCCTGCTGCCGGACACGGCGCCCCGGGCCGAGCTGGCCATCCCCATCCGGGTGGCCGACCGGACCCTGGGCCTGATGGTGGTCCAGAGCTTCGACCCGCGGCCCTTCGACGAGGAGGACCGCTTCACCGTCCAGACCATCGCCGGCCAGGTGGCGGTCGCCCTGGAGAACGCGCGCCTGCTGGAGGCGGAGCGGCGGCTGCGGCGCCTGGCGGTGACCGAGGAGCGGAACCGCATGGCCCGGGAGATCCACGACACCCTGGCGCAGGGGTTCATGGGCATCCTCATGCAGCTCCGGGCGATGGAGGCCGCGGCCGACCCCGAGACCGCCCGCTTCCACCGGGAGGTGGCGGCCGCCCTGGCCCAGGAGTCGCTCCAGGAAGCGCGGCGGTCAGTCTGGAAGCTCAGGCCCCACCCGCTGGAGGACCGGGGGCTGGCGGAGGCCCTCGCGGCCGAGGTGGCGGCCCTGGAAGGGCAGTTCGGCCTGATCGGGCGGTTCCACATGGACGGCGACGCCGCGGCGCTGGAGCCGCCGGTGGAGGTCGCCCTGCTGCGCATCGCGCAGGAGGCGATTCACAACGCCGTGAAGTACGCCCGCGCCACCCGGCTCGACGTCGGCCTGACCATCCGCGATGGCATGGCCGTGCTGACCGTGGCCGACGACGGCGTCGGCTTCGACCCGGCCAGCCCGCCGAAGCCCGCGGCCGGCGGGGGCTACGGCCTGGGGATGATGGCCGACCGGGCGCGCCAGGTGGGCGGCGGCCTGGAGGTAGACGCCCGCCCGGGCGGCGGCTGCCGCATCGTGGCCCGAGTTCCCTTGCGAAAGGAGAGGTGAGATGGCCGTCAGAGTGGTGGTGGTCGACGACCACCGCGTCGTGCGGGCCGGTTTGGTCGCCCTGCTCCGCCAGGCGCCGGGCCTCGAGGTGGTGGGCGAGGCCGGCAACGGGCAGGAGGCCCTGGACGTGGTGGAGGCCACGAAGCCCGACGTGGTGCTGATGGACATGCAGATGCCGGTGATGAACGGCGTGGAAGCCACCCGGCAGATCCGGGCCAGGTTCCCGGACGTCGAGGTGCTGGTGCTCACCACCTACGACGACGACGAGCTCATATGGGGCGGCATCCAGGCCGGGGCGAAGGGCTATCTGCTGAAGGACGCCCCGCCGCAGCAGCTCCTGGAGGGGATCGAGACCGTGGCACGGGGTCAGTCCCTGCTGTCGCCGGAGATCGCCGCCAAGCTGGTGCAGGTGATCAGCCAGGGGGGGCCCGCCCGGCAGGAAGGCGCGGAGGGGCTGACCGAACGGGAGACCGAAATCCTGCGGCTTATCGCCTCGGGCGCCGCCAACAAGGAGATCGCCGCGGCGCTCTTCATCAGCGAGAACACGGTGAAGACGCACATCTCCAACCTGTTTCAGAAACTCGGAGCCCGCGACCGCACGGAGGCGGTCACGAAGGCGCTGGCGCGGGGCTGGCTCCGACTTTAGGGAAGGCCGCATCGCCCAAACGGGTGATGCGGCCCTTCGCCTGACTGGAGCCATGCAAAACGCCCACCCCGGCGATGGTGAAGAAGTCCACGGCTTCGGTATGATTTCGGTACGGAAGGGGGAGGAGCGCATGGCAGCATCGTTGACCGAAGCGGAGGTGCGGAGTGCCAGAGCAGCCGCACCCGCCGTGCTGATCGAGGCCAGGGGGCTGGTGAAGCGCTACGGCGACAAGCTGGCCGTCGACGGGTTCAGCCTGCAGGTCCGCTCCGGCGAGATCGTCGGCCTGCTGGGGCCCAACGGCGCCGGCAAGACCACCGCCGTCGAGATGATGGAGGGGCTGCGCCGCCCCGACGCCGGACAGAGCTTCATCTGCGGCCTCGACGTGCACCGGCAGGGCCGCGCGCTCAGGCCCCGCATCGGGATTGCGCTGCAGGCGGCCCGTTTGCCGGAGTACGCCACCGTGCTGGAAATCCTCACGCTCTACGCCAGCTTCTATGAGGACCCGATGCCCGTGGGGGACCTGCTGCGGCAGTTCAGCCTGGAGGAGAAGGCCCGCACCCGGTTCTCGCACCTCTCCGGGGGCCAGCGGCAGCGGCTGGCCCTGGCCGTGGCCCTCATCGGACGGCCGAAGGTGCTCTTCCTGGACGAGCCGACCACGGGCCTGGACCCGCAGGCGCGCCACGCCCTCTGGGACGTGATCCTCGACCTGAAAGAGGAAGGGCGCGCCATCCTCCTGACCACCCACTACATGGAGGAGGCCGAGCGGCTCTGCGACCGGGTGGCGGTGATGGACCACGGGCGCATCCTGGCCGAGGGGACGCCCCGGGAGCTCACCAGGGCATACGGGCCCGAGGCCGCCGTGGAGCTGGACCCGGGCGGCGCCCGGGTGGACCTGGCCGAACTGGCCCGGCTGTCCGCGGTGACCGGCGTGCGCTCGGAGGACGGGCGGGTGCTGCTGCACACCGCCAACCCTCCGGCCACCCTGATGGCCCTGGCCCGCTACGCCCAGGAGCGCAGCCTGCCGCTCTCCGACCTGCGAACCCGCTCCGCGACGATGGATGACGTGTTCATGGCCCTCACGGGAAGGAGGCTGCGTGACTGATGCGGATGGCCAACCAGCTCTGGCAGGTGCTGATGCTGAACGTCCGGCAGCAGATGCGCAACAAGAGCGCGTTCTTCTTCAACCTCATCATGCCCGTCCTGATGCTGCTCTTCTTCGGGGCCACCAACGCCGGTTCCGACACCGTCACCGCCGTGACGGTGGGCCTGGTGGACCGGGACGGCGGCCCCGTGGCCCAGCTCATCCGGACAGGCCTGCAAGAGTCGGGCTACTTCGAGGTGGAAGCCGGCGAGGAGGCGGAGCTGATCAGGCGGCTGGACGCCGGGAAGGTCCGGGCCGTGCTGGTCCTGCCGGCGGGGCTGAGCGAGCAGGTGGCCGTCGGCTCCGGCCCCGCGGAGGTCATCGTCCACTGGGACCCGACCTCTACCGCATCCGCCGCCGCGCAGGGCGGGTTGCAGTACCTGATCCAGGGCCTGGAGACCTTCCAGAAGGAGCCATCCATCGCCGTGCGCGACCAGCGGCTGGATTCCACCGAGCAGCTGGGACTCTTCGACTTTATGATGCCGGGCCTCCTGGTCTACATGACCCTGAACGCCGGGGTGCTGGCCATCGGCACCGCCGTCTCCTACCAGCAGCGGGCGGGAACCCTGCGCCATATGTTCAGCACGCCGCTGACCATGGGCGCCTGGCTGGTGGGCACCGTGCTGGGCAACCACCTCCTCGCCATCCTGCAGCTCTCCGTGATCTGGTGCGTCGGAATCGCCTTCTTCAAGATCCAGTTGCCCAACAACCTGCCCGGCACCGTGGCCATTCTGCTGCTCAGCAGCACGGCCGGCATCGGCATCGGCCTGGCCATCGCAGCCTTCGCCCGAAGCGGCGAGACAGCCATGCCCATCGCGATCATCGCCTCCATGGGGCTCACCTTCCTGGGCAACGCGATGATGCCCCTGGACCACGCGCCGGAGATCGTCCAGACCGTGATGCGCTTCATGCCCAGCTACTACATGACCCACGCGCTCCAGCAGGTAACGATGAAGGGCCAGCCGCTTGCCGCCGTGCTCCCTGACCTGGGGGTGCTGGCCCTCACGGCCACGATCGGCCTCGGGTTGGCGGCCTGGCGGCTGCGCCGAACCGTGGTGACGGCGGCCTGACGGTCCGCCCGTACGAGCAAGAACCGGCTCCCCTGCGCGGGAGCCGGTTCGCGCGTGTTCAGTTGGTTCCGGGCAGAATGTGCACGCTGACCGGGAGTCAGGGTGCACTTTCTGCCCCGAACTTCAAGGGAAACTGGTGGAATGACGGAGGGGCGCCCCTGCCACACCCGCAGTCGATGCGATGACGGCCCAGTTGCGGGCAGAATGTGCACACCGCCCGGGAGTCAGGGTGCACTTTCTGCCCCGAACTTCACGGGAAACTGGTGGAATGACGGAGGGGCGCCCCTGCCGCACCCTCAGTCGACGCGATGACGGACCAGTTGCGGGCATAATGTGCATGCTGCCCTGGATGCCAAGTGCATTTTCTGCCCCGAACTCCCCGGAAAGCGGTGAAATCACGGAGGGGCTGCCCCTGCACTTACCCGGCGGCACGGCCGCGGGCCAAGTCGTCGAAGCATGAAGGGCTCCCGCATGTGGGAGCCCCTTTCCGCGTCCACAGATCCCTACAGCTTCTCCGACACCGCCTGCGCCTGGGTGAAGAGCAGCAGGTAGTCGGGGCCGCCGGCCTTGGAATCGGTGCCGCTCATGTTGAACCCGCCGAAGGGGTGGACGCCGACGATCGCGCCGGTGGACTTGCGGTTGAAGTAGAGGTTCCCGACCCGGAACCGGCGGCGGGCCTGCTCCAGGTTCTCCCGGCTCCGGGAGTACACGGACCCGGTCAGCCCGTACGGGGTGTTGTTGGCGATGCGCAGGGCGTCGTCGAAGTCCCTCGCCTTGATGAACGCCAGCACCGGCCCGAAGATCTCCTCCTGGGCGATGCGGGCGGTCGGGGCCACGTCCGCGAAGATGGTCGGCTCCACGTAATAGCCCCCGGGCAGGGCGTTTCCGCCCAGCACCAAGCGGCCCTCGGCCTTGCCGATCTCGATATACTCCAGGATCTTCTTCTGGAACCGTTCCGCCGCCACGGGGCCGACGTCGGTGTCCTTCTCAGTGGCCGGCCCCACCTTCAGCGCCCGGGTCCTGGCCACCACCTTCTCCAGCACCTGGTCGTACACGTCGGCGGTCACCACCGCCCGGGAGCAGGCCGAGCACTTCTGGCCGCTGAAGCCGAAGGCGGAGGTCACGATGCCGGCGGCCGCCTCGTCCAGGTCAGCGGTGCCGTCGACGATGATGGCGTCCTTGCCGCCCATCTCCGCGATCACCCGCCGGAGGAAGACCTGCCCGGGCTGCACCTTCGCGGCCAGCTCGTAGATGTGGCAGCCGACCTGGCGCGAGCCGGTGAAGTTGATGAAGCGGACCTCCTTGTGGGTCGTGAGGTAATCGCCCATCTCCACCGGGTCGGCGTACAGCAGGTTGGCCACGCCCGCCGGCAGCCCGGCCTCCTCCAGGATCTCAAAGAGCTTGGCCGCGATCACCGGCGCCTCGGTGGAGGGCTTCACCACCACGGTGTTGCCCGTGACGATGGCCGCCGCGGTCATCCCGGTCAGGATCGCCAGCGGGAAGTTGAACGGGCTGTGGACCACCCCCACCCCCAGCGGCCGGTAGTAGAGGTGGTTCTCCTCACCGGGATAGGGAGTGAGCGGCTGCGGCGCGGCCAGCTTCAGCATCTGCCGGCCGTAGTACTCCAGGAAGTCGATGGCCTCGGCGGTATCGGCATCGGCCTCGGCCCAGTTCTTGCCCACCTCGTGGCACATCCAGGCCGACAGCTCGTGCCGGCGGCGGCGCATGATCGCCGCGGCCTTGAACAGGATCCGGGCCCGGACATCGGCGGGCGTATCGGCCCAGGCCGGGAAGGCCGCCAGGGCCGCCTGCACGGCCGCCTCGGCCTCGGCGACGCCGCCCCGGGCTGCGTAGCCCACCACCTGGTCGGGCTGCGACGGGTTGACGGACACGATGCTCTCGCCGGACTCCACGCGCCGGCCGGCGATGATCATGGGATAGCGCTTCCCCAACTGCGTCTTCACCGCGGCCAGGGCCTGCTCGAAGGCGGCCGTGACCGCCGGGTTGCGGAAGTCGCTCAGGGGCTCAGGGCGATAGGGAGGAATCAAGGACCGCACCTCCTAGGGCTTCATCAGGTTGGCCAGGACGAACCAGACGTTCGCCGGCCGCTCCGCCAGGCGGCGGACGAAGTACGGGTACCAGTCGGAGCCGAAGGGCACGTACACCCGTGTGCGGTAGCCCGCGCGGGCCAGCTCCCGCTGCCGCTCCGGCCGGATGCCGTAGAGCATCTGGAACTCGAACTGATCGCGGGGGATCCCCTTCTCCTTCACGAAGGACTCGGTGAAGGCGATGATGGCGTCGTCGTGGGTCGCCACCGCGGTGTAGCAGCCGGCGGACAGGTGCTGGGCGATGAGCCGCCGGAAGGCGGCGTCCACGTCGGCCTTCTTCGGGTACGCCACGCTCGGGGGCTCCAGGTAGGCGCCCTTCACCAGCCGCACGTTCATCCCCAGCCTGGCCAGCTCCTCCAGGTCCTTGGGGCTGCGGTACAGGTACGCCTGGATCACAGTGCCCACGTTGCGCTCGCGGGCGTAGAGCCGCCGCACGATGTCCAGGGTCACGTCGGTCACGTCGCTGGACTCCATGTCGATGCGGATGAAGATCCCCGCCTGCCGGGCGATGTCCTGCAGGTAGACCATGTTCTCCATCGCCGCCTCGGGATCGACCGCGAGGCCCAGCTGGGTCAGCTTCACCGAGAGGTTCGCATCCAGCTTCTCCCGTCCGATGGCCTCCAGGATGCCGGCGCACCCCTCGGCCATCGCCCGGGCGCCGTCGCGGTCGGTCACGCCCTCGCCCAGCAGGTCCAGCGTCACCGCCAGCCCCTCGTCGTTCAGCCTCCGGGTCACCGCCACCGCGTCCTGCAGGGTCACGCCCGCCACGAACCGGCCGGCGCCGATCTTCAGCCCGTGCCGGGTCATGACCCGGGTCACGAACCGGTTGCCCGCCAGGGAAAGGATCGCCTTGCGCGCAAGCGACGACACGTCCGTCTGCCCCCCTCCACAAGATCCTCCACACGTTGCGACAACGGGTAACCCACAGTGTAGCAACGACCGTGCCAACCCGGGGCTGGCCTGCGCCGCTCTGCAAAGCGCCCGGCACCGACCCCGGCGCGCGCCGGGTGTACAATCGGGCGGGACACTCTGTTCAAACAGTGTCCATTGGGTGTATATTGATTGAACAGATGTGTACGTGACACCACCGGTGCGGGCGACCCGGAGGTGGAAGCATGGAGAACGGCGTTCTGCAGGCCAGCTTGGGGCCGCTCCTGGACCTGGTGGACCTCGCCGTGACCATCGTCGACGCCGAGGGCCGGGTGGCGGCCTGGAACGAGGGCGCCGAGCGGCTTTACGGCATCGCGGCCCCGGACATCCTCGGCCGGGCGATCACGGGCTTCTTCACCCCGTCCTCGCTGATGGTCCGCCGGGTGCTGGAGAGCGGCCAGCGGGTGGAGTGGACCTACCACCAGCCGCGCCCCGGCATCTACGTCCTGGTCTCGGCGGCGCCGGTGATACGGGACGGGCAGGTCGTCGGCGCCATCGCCGTGGAGCGGGACGTCACCGACCTGGTGGAGCTCTCCAACGAACTGTTGCAGGCCCGGGGGCAGGTGGACGCCCTGCAGGAGCGGCTGAGCCCGTCCCCTGCGCCGGCCCCGCCGTCCGCGGACCCCTTCCAGGCGGTGCGCGGGCGCCATCCCGCGATCCGCCGGGCGATCCGCCTGGCTTCGCTGGTCGCCGCCACCGACGCCACGGTGCTGATCCGGGGGGAGACCGGCGCCGGCAAGGAGCTGTTCGCCCGGGCCATCCATCAGGCCTCGCGGCGGCGCGACGGCCCCTTCGTGGTCCTCAACTGCGGCGCCATCCCGGCCACGCTGTTCGAGAGCGAGCTCTTCGGCTACGCCCCCGGCGCGTTCACCGGCGCCAACCCCAAGGGGCAGCGGGGCAAGCTGGAACTGGCCCACGGGGGCACCCTCTTCCTGGACGAGGTCGGAGACCTGCCGCTGGAGTCCCAGGTAAAGCTGCTCCGCTTCCTGGAGGACCGGAAGTTCTACCGGGTCGGCGGCTCCACCCCCATCACCGTGGACGTCCGGGTGGTGGTGGCCACCAACCGGGATCTGGAAGAACTGGTACGCCAGGGGCGCTACCGGGATGATCTGTACTGGCGCCTCAACGTGTTCACCCTGGACATCCCGCCGCTCCGGGAGCGTCGTGAGGACATCGCGGAGCTCATGCAGCGGTTCCTCCACGAGTTCAGCATGCGCTACGGGCGGCCGCCGGCGGAGGTGCACCCCGCGGTGATCCAGGCGATGATGGAGCACACCTGGCCCGGCAACGTCCGGGAGCTGCGCAGCGCCGTGGAGCGCATGGTCATCCTGTCCCCCGACGGCGCCGTCGGCCCGGAGCTCATCCCGGCCATCCTGGGTCCCGCCCGGCGGGGGGCCGCCGCGGCCGGGCCGGCAGCTCCGCCCTGCGCGCCCGGCGCCGCGCCGCAGGACGAGCGGGAGGCGATCGTGGCGGCACTGGCAGCGACCCGCTACAACCGCAGTGCGGCGGCGCGCCTCCTCGGCATCTCCCGGGGGACGCTCTACAACCGCATGCGCCGGCTCGGCCTGGACGCGCAGACGGCGCAGGGCTCCCGCTGAGGGAGCCCTGCGCCGTTGGTTGGTTGGTGGACGGGGGATCAGTAATGGCCTGCTTCGCTGCCGGTGCCCTGCCGGCCAAACAGCCGGTAGGCCCAGATCTGGTAGAGCAGGACGAACGGCAGGAAGACCACGACCACCCAGAACATGAACTGCAGGGTGTAGTGGCTGCTGGAGGAGTTAAACGCCGTCAGGCTGTAGGCCGGGTCGATCCGGGACGGGAACATGTTGGGGAAGAGGCCGATGACGGCGGCGACGACGGTGATGCCCACCGTGAGCGAGCCCATCAGCAGTGCGAGGGCGTGCCGGCCCTTCTCCAGGTACACCCGGGTGAGCACCAGCAGGACCACCGCCAGGGCCGGGACCACGAACAGCGCCGGCACCTTCAGGTAGTTCTCCATCAGCCGGGTGGCGAACGGGGTGTAGACCAGCCAGGCGGCGGCCACCACCAGGACCGCGGGCCACATGCGCTTGGCAAAGGTGTCCGCCTTTGCCCGGAACCCGTCGTCAGGGGCCTTGTGCGCCAGCCAGGAGGCGCCGTTCATCAGGAAGGCGACGACGAACAGCACGCCGGTCAGCAGGCCATACGGGTTCAGCAGGCTGAGGACGGTGCCGTGGTAGCCCTGGGCGTCCAGCAGCATGCCCTGGAAGATGTTGCCGAAGGCCACGCCGAACAGGAAGGCCACCAGGAAGCTGGCGACGGAGAGGACCCAGCCCCAGATCTTCTGCCAGCCCGCGTCGTAGTCCATGTGGTGGTAGAACTCGATCGCCACCGCCCGGAACATCAGGCCGAACAGGATGATGAACAGGGGCAGGTACAGCGAGCTGAACATGGTCGCATACAGCTTGGGGAATGCGGCGAAGGTGACGCCGCCGGCCGTGATCACCCAGACCTCGTTGCCGTCCCAGATCGGGGCCAGCGAGCCGATCAGGTGGTGCTGCTCCTCGTCCTCCCGGAAGATGCCGGCCAGCATTCCGGAGCCGAGGTCGAAGCCGTCAAGGCCGAAGTAGATCGCCCAGAGCAGCCCCCATAGGGCGAACCAGATCACCTGCAAGAGCTCGTGGGACATCCGTCGATACCTCCTTTGCGCACAGGCGGGTTAGTCGGCCACGGCAACCTGCCGCTCGTCGTAGGCCTCGGGGCCGGCCTTGGCGTAGCGGACCAGGAGGTAAGCGTCCAGGCCCACGAGAATGGCATAGAACACCACCACGAGGCCGAGGCTGATGGCCACGTCAGCCGGCGCGACGGGCGAGACCGAGTCGGCGGTGGTGATCAGGCCGTAGACGGTCCACGGCTGGCGGCCCACCTCGGCGGTCATCCAGCCCAGGTTGGTCGCGATGTAGGGCAGCGGAATCGACCACAGCAGGAACCTCAGCAAGAGCGGGCGATCGGGGAGGGTGCCCTTGCGGTGGTGCCACCAGGCGGCGATGGCGAGGGCCAGCATCAGGATGCCGAGGCCCACCATCAGCCGGAAGGACCAGAACGTGAGCGCCACCGGCGGCCGCAGCTCCTCGGGCACGTCCTTCAGGCCCAGAACCTCGGCGTCCGTGCTGCCATAGGACAGCCAGCTGGTCAGGCCGGGGATGGTGATCGCCTGGACCGCGTTGCGCTCGTTCTTCTCATCCGGCACGACGATCAGCGAGAAGCCGGCGCCCCGCTCGGTCTCCCACTGGGCCTCCATGGCGGCCAGCTTCACCGGCTGCCGCAGGGCGACGTTCCTGCCGTTGTAGTGGCCGGTGACGGCGTTGCCCAGGGTGGCGATGATGGCGAAGACCGTGCCGTACTTGACGCAGATCTGCATCAGTTCCACGTTCCGCTTGCGCAGCAGATGGTAGGCCGACACGGCCAGGACGAAGAAGGCGCCGACGGCGTAGCAGGCGAACAGGGTATGGACATAGGTGTACCAGGCGTACGGGTTGAACAGGACATCCCAGAAGTTGACCAGCTCAGCCCGGTTGTTGCGCAGCACGTAGCCCACCGGGTTCTGCATGAAGCCGTTGGCGACGATGATCCACACCGCGGAGAGGTGGGTGCCCAGCGCGATCAGCCAGCCGGCCAGGAGGTGCATCTTCTTCGACAGCTTGTTCCAGCCGAAGATCCAGACGCCCAGCATGGTCGACTCGAGGAAGAACGCCATGAGGGCCTCCACGGCCAGCGGGGAACCAAAGATGTCGCCCATGAACTCCGAGTACCGGGACCAGTTGGTGCCGAACTGGAACTCCATGGCGACCCCGGTGACCACGCCCAAAAGGAAGTTGATGGTGAACAGCCGACCCCAGAACTTCGTGAGGGTCTTGTACTTGGGATCGCCCGTGCGGACGTACAGGGTCTCCATGATGCAGGTGAAGATGATCAGGCCGATGGATAGAGGCACGAAAACGAAGTGAAAACCGACCGTCAAGGCAAACTGGATCCGGCTCAGCATCGTGACGTCCAACTGTCCTCATCCTTTCCCGGCATCCTGCCGCTTGACTTGGTTCGCCCGTGTCTGTGATGCGCGTCACAATTACCCGCATCTCGAGTCTAGCAATCCCGCCAGGCACTTGGTATGAGTCAAAGTAACAAATTCACGCATGCTCAGACCTGCATTGTGAAATGTAGGTGCCCTACAGCGGCGGTCGCAGGCCCACGCCAGGGCTACACCCCGGCTACCACGGATCAAGGAGGTACGTGTAATGGAACGCCCGATCTACCTTGACTACAACGCCACGACTCCGGTGGATCCGGCCGTGGTCGAGGCGATGCTCCCCTACCTGACCGATCACTACGGCAATCCGCACTCCACACACCGGTTGGGGGCGGTAGCCGCCGCGGCCGTCGCCACCGCCCGGGAACAGGTGGCCGGCCTGATCGGCGCCTCGGCCGGAGAGATCGTGTTCACATCGTGCGCCAGCGAGTCCATCAACCTGGCGGTGAAGGGCGTCGCCTTCGCCCGGGGGCGGGGGCACATCATCACCTCGGCCATCGAGCACCCGGCGACGCTGGAGGCCTGCCGGTACCTGGAGCGGCACTTCGGCTTCGCCCTGACCGTCCTGCCCGCCGACGAACAGGGGCGCATCGACCCCGACGCCGTGCGCCGGGCGCTCCGCCCGGACACGATCCTCATCACCCTCCTGCACGCGCAGAACGAGACCGGGGTGATCCAGCCGGTGGAAGAGGTCGGCCGCATCGCCCGCGAGGCCGGCGTCCTCTTCCACGTGGACGCCGCCCAGAGCTGCGGCAAGATCCCCGTGGACGTCCGGGCCATCGGCTGCGACCTGCTCACCGTCGCCGGCCACAAGCTGTACGCCCCGAAGGGGGTCGGGGCGCTGTACGTGCGCAGCGGCGTCGTGTTACATCCGCTGATTCATGGGGCAGACTACGAAGGGGGGAGGCGGGCCGGGACGGAGAACGTGCCTTACCTCGTCGCCCTGGGGCGGGCAGCGGAGATCGCCGAGGCAAAGCTGGCCATCGGCGAAGGCCGGCGGCTCGCGGAGTTGCGGGACCGGCTGCAGCAGCGGCTGGCCGCGGCGCTGCCGATCCGCGTCACCGGGCTCGGGGCCCCCCGGCTCCCCAACACCCTGCACCTGCTGGTGGAGGGCCTGGTGGGCAACGACCTGCTGGACGCCGCACCGGAGGTGGCGGCCTCCACGGGCTCCGCCTGCCACGCCGGGGTGAGCGAGCCGAGCGCCGTGCTGCTGGCCATGGGGCTCGCGCCCGAGGAGGCCCTGGGCTCCGTGCGGCTGAGCCTGGGCCGGTACACCACCGCGGAAGAGGTCGACGCTGCCGCCGACGCCCTGATCGCCGCGGCCCGGCGGCTCCGGCCTGCGGCGCGGTAGACAGGCCCCTCAGGCGCGAAGACGGGAGGCTACTGCGCGGGCAGTAGCCTCCCCTAGACCCGACCCGACCTTCGGGACTACTCCCAAAAGAGTCGCGTGAACGCCGGGCCGCGCGACAGGGGAATAGCCGGCGGGCGGCGAATATGCTGATAACCAGGCGAGGAGGTGAGGGCCATTGGACCGCACTCCGACCAGGACGTGGGTTGAGCCTCCATCCATTCCCCTCCCTGCCTCGCGCGCGGCCGCCGGGCCGCGGGACCGGTTGGGCGGGCTGCAGAGCGGCCTGCCCCGCCTTGAAGAGCGTGCGAACGGAATCGCCTTTGTTTCGGAATCAGGAGCCTGCGCGGAGCCGGGCCTGTGGCCAGGCTGCCCGACGTGAGCGAACTGGTTGCGAAGCAAAGGCGATTTTTGTCCCCCGCCGTTCGGCGCCCGGCGGGCGGCTTCGGCAGGTCGAGACCCGTGGGGAGTGCAGGCGCCAGAACGACGATGCGCCAGGGAGGAATGCCAGATGAGTCTGAGGCTGTACGAAGGCATGTCGCTCCGCGAGATCTCCGAGTACCTGTTCGTCGAGGATGAGCCCACACCCGGCGATCTGATCCTGGTCTTCGGCGGCAAGCGGCTGGAGCGGGCCGAGCGCGCGGCAGAGCTGTACAAGGCCGGACTGGCTCCCAAGGTCTTCATCACGGGCGGCGACAAGCGCGGCATCGGCGTGTGCGAGGCCGAGCGGCTGCGGGACCACATGGTCGAGCTGAGCGTGCCGGCAGAGGCGATTGACATCGAATGCGAGGGCCTCAACACCATCGAACAGGTTCAGTACTCGGTTAAGCGTATAGAGGAAACGATCGGCTGGAAGAACATCAAGAACGTCCTCCTGGTGAGCGCGCCGCATCACATGCGCCGGGTGAAGCGGACCATCGCCAACTATATCCCCCGGGAGACCAAGATCACGTGCTGCCCCGACCGGCGGACCGACATCACCCGGGACAACTGGTGGCACACGGACGACGGGCAGAAGCTCGTCTACCGGGAGCTGGAGAAGGTCCGCACCTACGCTCTGCACGGAAACCTGTAGAAAAGGGAAAGCCCCCCTGGCAGGAAGCCTGCCAGGGGGGCTGAGGTCTTGGTTACGGCCACGTACGTTGCGGAAACCGGCGCAGCTCCCCGGGGCTCAGCGTGCGGGTGCGGGACAGTTGCGGGTACCGCTCCCGGAGCGCGTGCAGCACCTCCCAGTGCCAGAAGGACCGCCACCGTCGGCGGAGCCGGCCCACAAGCGCCGCCAGCCAGCCGGTCCGCCTGCGCCCGCGGCCGCGCATCCACGGCCGGCCGCGGCGCAGCCGCCGCGTGCCGGTTCCCGGCCGTCTCTGCCGCGTACCCACGTGTCCCTCACTCCCCCCGTGCAGCCTGCGCGAACAGTATGCCCGCCCGGGCCCGGCACGATACGGGAGGGACGCGGGAGCCTCACCGGATGAACTCCATCACCTCGTCCAGCGGCCGCCGGGGGGCCCCCTCCCGCTCCTCGGCGGGGAAGCCCACCGGGATCAGCGCCACGAACTCCCACCCCTCGGGGACGTTCAGCAGCTTCTCGATCTCCGCCTTCGCCTGCAGGGGGCCGGCCATCCAGCAGGCCCCCAGCCCCTGCTGGTGCAGGGCCAGAAGGAGCAGCATGATCGCCCCGCCGATGGTCTGGATGCGGGACGACCCGAACCGGCGCCACTCCATCATCTCCGCGGCCGCCGGGTCCTGGGGGCCCCGGGCGGCCAGCAGCCTGTCCGCCACCGACTGGTAGCCGCCCACCTGGACGGCGATGCAGGCCGGCGCGTCCCGGAAAAAGGCGCTGGTCCGGATCCAGCGGTCCGCCTGCTCCCGGTACCGGTCGGCCTCGGGCCACGACGCCATCAGCCGGCTGCGGGCCTCCACCGCGTCGGCGATCTGCCCGATCAGCTCCCGGTTCTTCACCACCGTGAACCGCCACGGCTGGTAGTTTCCCCCGCTCGGGGCCCAGGTCGCCAGCTCGATCGCCCGCTGCAGCATCTCGTCGGGCACGTCGTCCGGCCGATAGCGCCGGATAGAGCGGCGTGTGCGGACCAGATCGTACAGCTCCTGAAACTCCATCTCCCACAGCTCCCTTCTATAGAAACACGCCGTGTCAGCCACGGCGTGCCCGATCGGTCGTCCTCCGTTAGAATGCGCCGTCCAGGACCCGCTCGATGTCGGCGGCGGTCAGACGGCGGCGGTGCCCCACCAGCCTCCCGGAACGGTCGAACAGGAGCCAGTCGCCCATCTCCGCTTTCAGCTCGTCCATCATCGCCTGGGCGTCCGCATGGCCGACGTCCACGTAGATGAACTCACACCGGCCCCGGTACTGCCGTTCCACCGGCATCACGAGCGGGCGGCTCAGCAGGCAGCTGAGGGAGAAGTCGCTGTAGAAGTGGAGTACCGTGGGCCGATCCCCGCTGCGCGACTTCCGCAGCTTCTTCCGGGGATCGGCGGGGGTGCGCGCCCCTCGGCGCACCGCCACCCAGTAGATGACGAAAACGCCGATCAGCCCCAGGATGACGACGTACCCCGCCAGCTGCCAGTGCAGACGCCAGGCCAGCAGCCCCAGGACCACCAGCAAGAGCAGGCTCGACAGCAGATAGGAGAAGCGACGGACGAAGAACATGGGGCAGGTCTACCTCCTCCGGCCGTTCTGCTTCTCATTTCCGCACCGGGCCCCGCAAACCCTGCCATTCCCATCGGGCGCCCAGGTGTCCGTTCCCCGGGCGGCGAATTGGGCACAATGCCCGTCAGATGCCGGCGGCCCCTGGCTGCTCAACGCCGGCGTCCTCGGCATGAAGCCCTTCCGGGCCTGGCAGGCGGAGCTGCGCCGGCTGTAGCGTCTGCCGCCGCAGCGGCGTGCAGCGGCGGGAGGGACCCGACTAGTCGTAGAGCCGGTACGCCGCCGCCTCCTCCGCGAAGGAGCGGGCCTCCTCCGCCCACGCGGAAAGCACCTGCCCAAGCGGCAGTTCCCCCTCCGCCGCCCGGTAGAGCCGGTCGGAACCGCTCAGCCGGTCCAGCCAGCGGGTACTCCCCCACATGACCCATTCGAAGTGCTTGGGGTGGAGCCGCCGCACCACGGCGATCACGTGCGCACCAAGCTCCACCGGCCGCACCACCCGGCGGTCCACGATGTGCACCTGCACACCCCGGCAGAGCCGGCCCTGATGTTTGGACGCGGTCGGGATGAAGTAGGCGGGGCGGAAGAGCACGCCGGGAAGCTCCAGCGCCCGCAGCTCCGCCACCGTGCGCCTCTCGTCCAGCCACGGGGCGCCGAACACCTGGAAGGGCAGGGCGGTGCCCCGGCCCTCGGAGAGGTTGGTGCCTTCCAGAAAGCACAGGCCGGGGTAGAGCGTGAGCATGTCCAGGCCGTTGGCGGCCGGGCTGGGCGGAACGAAGGGCAGACCGGTCTCGTCCCACCACATCGAACGGCGCCAGCCCTCCAGGGGCACGACGACCAGGTCGCAGCCGATCTTGAACCGCTGGTTCAGCCAGGTCGCAATCTCGCCGTGGGTCAGCCCGTGGCGGATGGCCACCGGGTAGAGGCCGACGAAGGACTCCAGCCCTGGCTGCACGATCCCCCCCTCTACCTGCAGGCCGCCGATGGGGTTGGGCCTGTCCAGCACGATCAGCCGCTTGCCCTGTTCGGCGGCGGCTTGCATACACAGGGCCATGGTCCAGGTGTAGGTGAAGAAGCGTACGCCCGCATCCTGCAGGTCGAACAGCAGCACGTCCACGTCGGCCAGCATCTCGGGGGCAGGCTTGCGGGTATCGCCGTACAGGCTGTGGACGGGCAGCCCCGTCGCCGGGTCCACCGCGCGGTCCACCTTCTCCCCCGCCGGCACGTCCCCCCGGATGCCGTGCTCGGGCGAGAACAGGGCCGTCACCCGGACCCCGGGGTCGGCCGCCAGCAGGTCGATGATGGACTCCAGCCGGCTGTTTACGCCCGTGTGGTTGGTGACGATCCCGACACGGACCCCGCTCAGCAGCTGACGGCGGGACCTCAGGAGCACCTCGTTGCCCAGCCTGACATCTGCCAATCCGATCACTCACCTTCGCACAGCGTTGAGGAGTTGGATGCCCATATGAACGCAGTACCCGTGACTGACGGCCTGTACGAGACCCGCTGGCCTCCGGGGCTGCATCCGGCGGGCCCCGCCGCGGCCGGCTTCGACCCCGACCGGCTGGAGGCGGCCATCCGCCTGCTGGAGCAGGAGATCGCGGCCGAAAGGCTGCCAGGGGCCGTGGTGGTCATCGCGCGGGACGGTGCGGTGGCGGCCCACCGGGCGCTGGGATGGGCGGCGGTCTATCCCCGGCGCCGGCCCATGACCCCCGGGACCCTGTTTGACCTGGCGTCGCTGACCAAGGTGATGGCCACCCTGCCCGCGGTCCTGCGCCTGATGGAAATGGGCGAGATCCGACTGGACGACCCCCTTCACCTATTCTTCCCCGAGTACCAGGGGGACGGCCGGCAGGAGATCCGCATCCGCCACCTGCTCACCCACACGTCGGGCCTGCCGGCCGGGAGCCTTTCCCTCCGGGAGCCCGCGGCGAGCCAGGAGGAGCGCATCGCCCGGATCGCGCAGGTCCCGCTGGAGGCGCCCCCGGGCAGCCGCATCATCTACAGTGACCTGGGCTTCATCCTGCTGGGCGAGCTGGTCGCCCGGTTGAGCGCCCGGCCGCTGGAGCGGTTCGTGCGGGAGCAGGTCCACGGGCCGCTCGGCCTCGAGGAGACGGGCTACCTCCCGGAAGGCGAACGGGCGGCCAGCGCCGCAGCCACCGAGTTCCGGGAGCACCTGGGGCGCTACCAGTGCGGCGAGGTGCACGACCAGACGGCGACCGCCTTGGGAGGCGTGTCCGGCCACGCGGGCCTGTTCGGCACGGCACCGGAGGTGGCGGCGTACGGCCAGATGTGGCTGGACGGCGGCAGCGGCGTCCTTTCGCCGGCCTCGGTCGCCGCCGCCACCCGGGATCAGACGCCGCACATCGCGGGGGACGAACACCGGGGTCTGGGCTGGATCGTCGTGCACGAAGGCGCCGCCTTCCTGAGCTGCGGCGACCTGTTCAGCGTCGGCTCCTTCGGCCACACCGGCTTCACCGGCACCAGCCTCTGGGTGGACCCGCACAGGCGGCTCGTGGTCGCCCTCCTGACCAACCGGGTGCACTTCGGCCGCTCGGACCACATCCGCCGGCTGCGCCCCCTGTTCCACAACGCCGTGGCGGCAGCGCTGAAGTAAGGGTGCCCATGGCCGGAGCCCTCTTGAAAAGGGCGGTCACGCCATACAGCGCGCGACCGCCCTGTCGTGTGTCTGACCGCCCGGCAGGCGCCTCCGGCCGTCCGCGGCCGGGCTCCGGAACACCGGGGCAGCGTTCATCGTCAATACCGCAAAAGATCATGAAGGGGTGAGGCACATGGCCATCCGGGACTTTTCCGACCTGCAGAGGGAAGTGTTTCGCCTGTACAACCAGGGCGCCTACCGGGAGGCGCTGGCGCTGATCGACCGGGAGGCCGGCCGCTTCCCCGACTACGCCCCGACCTTCTACTTCTGGCGGGCGTGCCTCGCCTGCCGGGCGGACGGCGCGGACGCCGGGCTCCGCTGGCTGCAGGCGGCCGCGGAGGAGGGGCTGTGGTACCATGAGCGGATGCTGAACGACCCGGACCTGGCGCCGCTGCGGGGGGATCCCCGGTTCGAACCGCTCCTGAAGCTGTTCCGCGAGCGCTGGGAAGCCGCCCAGGCCGTCGCCCGGCCCGTGCTGCGCACGTACGAGCCCGAAGGCGAACCCCAGGGGCTGCTGGTGGCCTTGCACGGCGCGTCGAGCGGCTTTGAGCAGGAAGAGGAGCGGGCCCGCTGGA
The DNA here is from genome assembly GCF_000009905.1 of Symbiobacterium thermophilum IAM 14863. Classification (GTDB taxonomy): domain Bacteria; phylum Bacillota; class Sulfobacillia; order Symbiobacteriales; family Symbiobacteriaceae; genus Symbiobacterium; species Symbiobacterium thermophilum. Next base: position 686,649 of record NC_006177.1, on the reverse strand, counting down.
CCGCCGCGACCGCGGCCGGCTGGCGCGTGGCCCTGGCCCAGTCGTCCCAGGTGTGGGGCCCGGGCCTCTACTCCTGGAGGGACCGCGACCGGGCCCTGGCGGAGGTCAGGGCGCACCTGGACAGCCTCGGCCCCCACGACCCCACGGTCATGGCGGGCTTCTCGATGGGCGCGGCGGTCGCGATGTTCGGGGTGCTGACCGGGGCGTTTCCGGCGACGCGCTTCCTCGCCGTCGCCCCCGCCATCCGGCTGGAGACCTTCCGGCCGCTGCTTGCGGAGGCGCGGCGCGACGTCCGGGGCTACATCCTCATCGGCGACGGAGACTGGATGTTCAAGGAGGTCCAGGAGTTCGCATCCGCGATGAGGGACGCTGGCCTCGCCTGCGAGCTGGAGGTGCACCCGGGCCTCGGGCACGACTTTCCGACCGGCTTCGCCGCGGACCTGCCCAGGCGGCTGGCCGTCCTCAACTCGCCTCGATGAACTTGAACTGCGCCTGAATCAGGTTGTAGTACGCGCCGCGCCGGGCCATGAGCGACTCGTGGGTGCCCATCTCGACGATCTGCCCGTGGTCCAGTACCACGATCTTGTCGGCGTTGCGGATGGTCGCCAGCCGGTGGGCGATGACGAAGGAGGTCCGCCCCTGCAACAGCCGCGCCAGGGCCTCCTGGATCAGCAGCTCGGTCTGGGTGTCGATGGAGGCCGTGGCCTCGTCCAGCACCAGGATCCGGGGATCCGCAAGCAGGGCGCGGGCAAACGAGATCAGCTGCCGCTCGCCCATGGAGAGCCGGGAACCCCGCTCCCGCACCTCGGTCTGGTACCCGTGGGGCAGCCGCATGATGAAGTCGTGGGCCCGCACCGCCTCCGCCGCTTCGATGACCTCCTCGTCGGTGGCGTCCAGCCGTCCGTAGCGGATGTTGTCCATGATCGTCCCGCTGAAGATGAAGGTATCCTGCAGCACCACGGCGATCTGCCGGCGCAGCGACTCCAGGGTCACGTCCCGGACGTCCACGCCGTCGATCCGCACCGCGCCCTCGTTCACATCGTAGAACCGGGACAGCAGGTTGATGATCGACGTCTTGCCCGCGCCCGTATGGCCGACCAGGGCCACCGTCTCGCCCGGGTTCACCTTCAGGGAGACCCCGCGCAGGGCGGTGCGCCCTTCCTCGTACGCGAAGGTCACGTTGTCCAGCTCCACCTCGCCCCGGATCGGGGGCAGCGGCTGCGCATCCGGCTTCTCGGGCACGGTGGGCTTCGTGTCCAGGTACTCGAAGATGCGCTCGCTGGAGGCCATGGCCACCAGGACGTTGCCGTACAGCTGGGTCAGCCGCAGGATCGGCTCCCAGAACTGGCCGACGTACGTCACGAAGGCGACCAGCACGCCCACGGTGATGCCGCCGCCCTGCAGGATCCGGGTGCCGTACCAGTAGACCACCGCGGTGCCCAGGGCCCCCATGATCTCCACGATCGGGTTGAACCAGGCGTTGAGCCGGATGGTGTCCATCCAGGTCTTGCGCACCTCGACGTTCATGTCCGCGAAGAAGTCCTTGTTGGGCTCCTGCTGGCTGAACGCCTGGGTGACCCGCACGCCCTGGATCGCCTCCGCCAGGTGGGCCGTGAGCCGGGAGCGCTGGATCCGCACCCGCTGCCAGCCGTGGCGCACCCGGGTCCGCAGCCGCACGGTGGTGACCATCATCAGGGGCAGGAAGGCGAAGATGACCACGGAGAGCTTCAGGTGCATCGACATCATGATGAGGATGATGCCGACCAGGGTCAGCACGTCCTGCAGGGCGCTGATGATGCCGTTGGTGAACAGGTCCTGCAGCGAGTTGACGTCGTTGGTCACCCGCACCAGGATCGACCCGGCGGGCCGGGTGTCGAAGAAGCGCATGGACAGCGACTGCACGTGGGCGAAGATCTTCGTCCGCAGGTCGTACAGGGCCCGCTGCCCCACCCAGCTCGTCAGCCGGATCTGCGCGTAGTTCGCCAGCCAGTTGACGAGGTACACCGCGAGCATCGCGCCTGCCAGGATGAAGAGCCGATCGGTGCGGGCATACGGCTCCAGCCACTGCGTCCAGCGGGTGAACCGGACCTCGGACTCCAGGGCGGTGTCGATCGCCTGCGCCATCAGCCACGGCACGGCAAGGCGGGTGACCGTCACGCCCAGCATGGCGATACCCGCGAGGATCACGTAACGGAGGTAGGGGACCAGGAAGGCGCCCAGCCGCTTCAGCTGGTTCCAGTCGAAGGGCTTCTCGAAGACCTGCTCCTCCCGGTAGTAGAAGCGGTCCGCGTTCTCGCTCCGGGGGGCCGCCCCCCTGCGCAGCTCCCGTGCCGTCCGGTACTGCCCCATGCCCATCAGCGGCTCCCCCCCTTCCCGGCCTCCGCGGCCCGTTGCTCCTCGAAGTCCCGGAACTGGATGTCGTAGATGGCTCGGTACACGCCGCCCCGGGCCAGCAGCTCCTCGTGGGTGCCCCGCTCCACGATGCGGCCCTGGTCCAGCACCAGAATCTCGTCCGCGTGCTTCACCGAGGAGAGCCGGTGCGCGATGATGAACGTGGTCCGCCCCCGCATGGCGTTCTGCAGGGCCACCTGGATCTCGTGCTCCGTCTCCATGTCCACCGAGGCGGTGGCGTCGTCGAGGATCAGGATGCGGGGGTTGTTGAGGATCGCCCGGGCGATGGCGATGCGCTGCCGCTGCCCGCCGGAGAGGCCCAGCCCCCGTTCACCGATGATGGTGTCGTAGCCGGCCGGGGTCTCCATGATGAAGTCATGCGCACGGGCGAGCTTGGCCGCGGCGATGATCTCCTCCATGGTGGCCGTGCGCCGGCCGTAGGCGATGTTCTCCCGGATCGATGCCGACCAGAGGAAGGTCTCCTGCTGCACGATCCCGATCTGCCGGCGCAGGTCGTCCAGGTCGAGGTCGCGCACGTCGATGCCGTCGATGGTCACCCGGCCCCGGGTCACGTCGTAAAACCGGGGAATGAGCGCCACCAGGGTCGACTTGCCCGAGCCGGTGGCGCCGATCAGCCCGATGACACTTCCGGGCGGGGCGTCCAGGTGGATGTCCGCGAGCGCCGGATGCGGGCTGATCTCGCCCGTGCCAGGGCGGGGCGAGTCGTACTGGAACCAGACCCCCTCGAAGCGGACGTGGCCCTTCATCTCGGGCAGCCGCACCGGCTCCGGCGGACTCTGCACCGCCACCGGGTGCTCCAGCACCTCCAGCAGCCGCTCGCCCGAGGCGATGGCCTGGGTGAGCTCGTTGATGCGATATCCGACCTCCCGCATTGGCCAGATCCAGTACCAGATCAGGCTGTTGAAGGCGACCAGCTCGCCCAGCGACAGCTCGCCGCGCAGCACCAGCAGGCCGCCATAGGCGAGCATCAGCGTCAGCGCCAGGTTGGAGAGCAGTTCCATGACAGGGAAGTACCGCGCCCAGAGCCCCGTCGTCGCCAGGTTGGCTTCCAGGTACTCCTGGTTGTGGGCGGCAAACTTCCGGACCTCGAAGTCCTCCCGGGCAAAGGACTTTACCGTGCGCATCCCGTTCAGGTTCTCCTGGGCGGCGGTGGAGAGGCCGGCCAGGGCCTCGCGCACCCGGCGGAAGGCCGGATGCACCCGCCGCTCGAACCGCAGCACCACCGCCAGCAGAAAGGGCATCGCCAGGAGGGTCACCAGCGTCAGCCGGACGGACATCGAGAGCATGACCACCAGCGAGAAGAGGGTCATGAAGAGGATGTCCATCAGGTGGACCCACCCGAAGGAGAGGAACATCCGGAAGGCCTCCACGTCGGCGGTGACGCGGGACATGAGGTCGCCGGTGTACGCGTTGTCGTAGTACTTGAAGTGCAGGTACTGAAGCTTGTCGTAGAGGGCGTTGCGCAGGTCCAGGGTGGCGTTCTGCCCGAAGGAGTGGCCCAGATACTGTCGCAGGAAGTTGAACACCGCCCGGACCAGGGCGACGGCCAGCACCGCCGCCGTCCAGTACGGCAGTTCGGCAAACCGCTGCTCCCGGATGACCCGGTCGATCAGCTGCTCCAGCAGCCACGGCCGCACCAGGCCCACCGCGGTCAGGCACGCCATGGCCAGGACCGATCCCAGCCCCCATCCGATGTACGGGACAAAAAAGCGCCTGAGGCGCGCGAACACCCGCATGCACCCAACTCCCTCAATACGGTTGAACGTTTATCTATAGCAAATTCGCCCTCGGTGACGAGGTTCCTTCACCTAGTCAACTGTCAATCCTGCTTAGCATCTGTGGTTGACACCGATGCCCCCTGGACCTACGATTAAAATATGAAAATATCATCAGAAAGACGGGGCGAAGCGGATGCGCATGCCACTCATCACCAAACTGATCGGCCTCTCCCTGATCGGCACCATCACCGTCGGCGTTGCAGCCGGTGCCATCTTCGCTTCCCTCAACCGGGTGGAAGCGGTCTACGGCGAGGTGGTGCTGGACTACCAGCCCGCGCACCAGGCGGCCACGGCCCTGAACGCCGCGGTTCACCGCATGAGCGCGTCGGCGCGGGGGTACGTGCTCGACCCCTCCGCTGCGCACCGGGAGGGGTTCGAAACCGCGGCCGATGACTTCTCCGCTTACATCGCACAGATCCGCGCGCACACAGATGACCCCGTGGTGCTGCAGCACCTGGAAGACGCCGAGGCCCTCGCCGGGCAGTACGTCCAGGCGCTGCAGCAGATGATGGCCCTGCGGGACGAGGGCTGGATTTCCCAGGCGTCGGCCGTCCTGAAGAATGACGTCATCCCGGTCACCGAACAGATCGTGGACCTCAGCGGCAAGGTGACCCTGCGGCTGCAGGTCCTGGCCGAACAGGCGACCCGTGAGGCCCAGCGGCAGGCCGCCTCCGCCCGGCTGATCGGCGCGGCCATCGCCGCGCTGGGCGTCGTGCTGTCGGTTGCCATCGGGATCCCGCTTGCCCGCTCGCTGGCCAGGCCGATCCGCCAGCTCTCCGAGGTCGCCCTGCAGGTGGCGGGGGGCAACCTGGCCGTCGACGAGCTGCCCGTGCAGAGCAGCGACGAGGTGGCGGACCTGACCCGGGCGGTGAACACGATGCTCGGCTCCCTCCGGACCCTGATCGGGGAGCTGACGGCGTCCGCCGCCACGCTGGGCGACGCCTCGGCCTCCCTGGGCGCCGTGGCGGCCCAGGCCACCCGGTCCGCGGACGAGGTGGCCGGCAGCATCGGGCAGGTGGCCGCGGGCGGCAGCCGGCAGGCCGAGGCCACCGCCGAGGTGCAGAAGACCATGGAGCAGCTGCAGGAGGCGATCCGGCAGGTGTCGGCCGGGGCGGAGCAGACCACCGGTGCGATCCACCAGGCGGTCTCGGTCCTGCACGCCGTCACCCGGGAGACCACCGAGATGGCCCGGACCGCATCTGCGGAGGCGGAGACCGTCCTGGAAGGCGCCCGCAGCGCCGCGGAAGGGGCGCGGGCGGTGAAGGCGTCGACGGCCGGCATGACCCGGGTAAAGGACGCCGCCGAACGCACTGCAGAGCAGGTCCGCCGCCTGGCGTCGCTCTCGGAGGAGATCGATGCCATCAACACCGCCATCTCCGACATCGCTGAGCAAACGAACCTGCTGGCCCTGAACGCAGCCATCGAGGCGGCGAGGGCAGGCGAGCACGGCCGCGGCTTCGCCGTGGTGGCCGGCGAGGTGCGCCGGCTGGCCGAGGGCGCGTCCCGGTCCGCCGCGGAGATCGCCCAGCTCATTCAGACAGTGCAGTCCCTCACCGCCGAGGTCGCGGCGACCATGGAAGCGGGCCTGGCCGAGGTGGAGACCGGCGTCCGGCAGGCTCTGGAGGCCGGCCAGGCGCTGGAGCGGCTGCAGCAGGCGGCTGAGCAGACGACCCGCAGCGTGGAGAACATCGCCCGGGTCGCCGAGAGCGCCCGGCAGCGGCTCCAGTCGATGGACGAGCTCTTCACCAACATCGTCACCGTGGCGGAGGAGAATTCCGCGGCGGCGGAGGAGATGGCCGCCCAGGCCGCGCAGGTCTGCGCCTCGCTGGAGCAGGTGACAGAGGTCGCCCGGGAGAACGCCGATGCGGCGGCCGCAGCCTCCCGTGCGGCCACCGCCATGGCGGATGCGGGGGCGGAGGTGTCCACTGCCGCGGAACGGGTGCAGCACGTGGCCCAGCAGATGCGGGAGCAGGTCGCCCGGTTCCGCACGCCGCAGTAGGCGGGCGCCGCCAGCCGCGCCGGCTTGCCCCCGCCGCGGCGGGGTAGTATCATGGGCACATACGGCCCGAGGGATAGGAGCGGTAGGCCATGCAGCACTTGCGAAGGCACCTCTCCGCCGGAGGCCTCGTCCTGCACGAAGGGGCCATCCTCCTGGTAAGGAACCGGCGCGGGCACTGGGGGCTGCCCAAGGGCCACTGGGAGCCCGGCGAACTGCTGGCAGAGACCGCGGCACGGGAGGTGCGGGAGGAAACGGGGCTCGAGGTGGAGATCGGCGACCTCGCATTCATCACCGAGTTCCGGAACGCGGAGGCGAAGGAACACCTCGTCCAGTTCTTTTTCGGGGCCAGGCTGATCGGGGGCTCCCTCTCGCCCGCCCCCGGGGAGATCTCCGGGGTCAAGTGGGTGCCCACCTCCGAGGTGGAACAGTACATCCGGTGGCGCCCCTGGCTGGAGCCGCTGCGCCACTGGCTCAACGGCGGCACGGTGAAGTATCACGCCTTCCCCGACCCCTCCCGGAACCGCATCCGGTGACGGCGGGGAGGGCCAACCGAAGACCGCGCCGGGTCGACGGCGCGCAGGAGGCCGGGGGTTCTGTGCGAACCCCCGGCCTCCGCTTTGCCGGTACCTATCACGCCCCCGTGGGCAGGACCGCCCGCCGGGTGCGGAAGTCCACCTCCGGGTAGTACATCTCGGCCACCAGCAGGTCGGGCCCGGTGCATCCGACCTCGGGGCAGTGGCAGTTGAGCCGCTGGAACCGCGGGTGCGCGTGCCAGCGGCGGAACGCGTCCTCCAGCCGTTCGGTCCGGACGTTGCCCAGCGGCTCCATCCCGCCGAAGTCCGTCACCCGGACGGCCCCCGTGAACAGGTCCACGTTCACCCGGTTCCGGCCGTCGGGGCAGTTGCGCACCGACACGTTGGGCGCCGCGGCCACCGCCCGGAGCAGGTCCTGGTCCTCCGGCAACGGGCTGCAAGGCAGGAAGGGGAAGGTGCCGAAGAGCACCCACAGGTTCGGATCCCGCTCGGCGAGGAACCGCCGGATGGCCTCCCGGAAGGCGGGCAGCGGCAGGACCGGCAGGTCGGACGCCCAGTCCACCGCGTACATGGGGTGGACCTCGTGCCTGCGGCAGCCGATCTCCGCCAGGAACCGGTTCATCGCCCCCAGATGGTCGGCGGTCTCGGCGTTGATCATCGTCTCCGCGGAGACGAAGCGCCCCTGCGCGGCCAGGGCGCGGGCGTTGTCGATAATGCGCCGGAAGAGCCGCCTGGACGCCTCCGGTGAGACCTCCCGGCTGCCGTGCCCCCACACGATCCGGTGGAAGTGCGCCTCGTCCCGGTAGTTCCAGGTAATGTGGAAGACGTCCACCCACGGGGCGATCTCCTCATACCGCCCCAGGTCAAAGGTCAGGTTCGTGTTCACCTGCGTCTGCAGCCCGCGCCGCTTGGCGTACTGCAGGAGCGGCGCCACCCAGCGGCGGAGCACCTCGGTCGACCCGCTCAGTTCGCCCCCGGTGAGGCTCAGCGTCGTCAGCCCCTCCACCTCGTCCAGCCGCCGCAGGATCAGGTCCAGCGGCAGCCGCTCGGGGTCCCGGTCCATGAGCGACTCGCCCACCGCGCAGTGGCGGCAGCGCAGGTTGCACCAGTTGGTCACGGTGATCTCCACGCTGGTGAGCCGGAAGCGGCCGTCCTCCATGCCGCGCCGCGGCTCCCAGGGATCGGCGATGAATCCCCACTCCCCCACGAATACACGACCTCCCGTTTGCACAATAGCTGGCGGACCCGAGGGGGTCCGCCTCAGGCGTATTCGGTTTCGGCTGATCCCATTCCCGAGGCTCCGGGCCACGGGGCGCGCCTGGCCGGGCGCTCACGACCCCTGCTCCAGGGCGACGGCAAACGCCGCGGGCTCCATGTTCCACAAGTCCGCGCTGCTGGTGGAAACGCCGGATGCGCCGGCCTGCAGGGCCCGGCCCACCTCCCTGGGGGTGCGCACCAGCCCGCCGGCGATGATCAGGGCGCCGGGCAGCTGGCTGCGGATGGCCTGCACCGCCCGGGGGATGATGCCGGGCAGCACCTCCACCACCTCGGCCCGGCTGGAGCGGGCCGCCTCGATGCCGGTCGCCAGCGACTGGGAGTCCAGCAGAAAAAGCCGCTGCAGCGGCGTCAGCCCCAGCCGCCTGGCGGTCTGGATGAGGTTGGTGCGGGTGGTGATCAGTCCGACCGGCCGCGCCACCCGGGCGAGGTACTCGACGGCCTCTTCGTCCCGGCCGAGCCCGCCCACGAAATCCAGGTGGATGAACAGCAGCTTGCCCGCCCCGGCCACCGCCTCGCCCACCTCCGCCAGCCGCCCCAGGCTGGTGGACAGCAGGAATACGGTGCGACAGCGCGACCGCAGGGCCTCGTCCAGCCGCTGCTCGTCCCGCACCGACGCGATCACCGGGTGCTCCCTCAGCGCCTCGGCGAGCCGTTGCGCGCCCTCGCTGCGCCGCCGCTCCGCCACGGCCATCATCTCGCTTTCGTCGTCATTCCCCCACGCGCAGAAGCTCCTCCAGGCTGGCGGGGTCGTAGCCCACCACCACCTGGTCGCCGCGCACGACCACCGGCCGCCGCCAGAGCCCCGGCTCGGCGGCCAGCAGCTCTACCAGCTCGTCGTCGGTCAGCTCCCGCTCCGCGAGCCCCAGCTCTTTGTAGCGCCGGCTGCGGGTCGAGAGGAGGTCCCGCACGCCCCCGGGGAGCCGGGCGGCCAGCCAGCGCACCTCCTCGGGCGTGGGCTTCTCCTTGAAGAAGCGGCGCTCGTGCACCTCTACGGGCTTCTCGTCAAGCAACTGCTTGGCCTTCTTGCACGAAGTACACGTGGGGTAGGTGAAAAAGGTCACCTCAGGCTTCATGGCACTCACCTCTGAGGACTTATTCTTTCCACCCGGACCGGGTGGCCTCCTGCCCCTCCCCTCCCACCGCTGCCCGACCGGTGATGCGCCGCCGGCGTCCTGGCCTTCGCCACGTCCCGAGAGAAGGGCAGGCCGCGGCAATGGGCGCTGAGGCCCAATCCTGGCCACAGGCCCCGGTTTCACGGCGAGGGGGATAGCCCGGTGGTGGTCGACGCGCAGAACCTGAACCGCAACTCCGGAGACCGCTTCAGGTTCTGCGCGGGAGTTCCGCACGAGGCGCGGACCGACGCGCAGAACCTGAGCCGCGCCTCGGGACACCGCTTCAGGTTTTGCGCGGGAACTCGGCACCCGACGGGGTCGACGCGCAAAATCTGAACCACGCCTCGGGGCACCGCTTCAGATTTTGCGCGGGAACTCGGCTTCGCCCGGGGGTCGACGCGCAAAACCTGAGCCGCGCCTCGGGGCACCGCTTCAGATTTTGCGCGGGAACTCGGCTTCGCCCGGGGGTAGACGCGCAGAACCTGAACCGCGGCTCGGGGCACCGCTTCAGATTTTGCGCGGGAACTCGGCTTCGCCCGGGGGTCGACGCGCAAAACCTGAACCGCGCGTCGGGGCACCGCTTCAGATCTTGCGCGGGAACTCGGCATCAGGCGGGGTCGACGCGCAAAACCTGAGCCGCGCCTCGGGGCACCGCTTCAGATTTTGCGCGGGAACTCGGCATCAGGCGGGGTCGACGCGCAGAACCTGAACCGCGCCTCGGGGCACCGCTTCAGATTTTGCGCGGGAACTCGGCTTCGCCCGGGGGTCGACGCGCAGAACCTGAACCGCGCCTCGGGGCACCGCTTCAGGTTTTGCGCGGGAACTCGGCTTCGCCCGGGGGTAGACGCGCAAAACCTGAACCGCAACTCCGGACACCGCCTCAGGTTCTGCGCGGAGACTCCGCACCGGACGGGGGTCGACACGCAAAACCTGTACTTCCCCCCGGGAGATGGGTTCAGATTCTGCGCGCAGACCCCGAACGCGGTCAGCACCCAGAACCCGGGCCTCGACTTCGGTCTGCGTCTCAGGCCGCTTCGTTCAAGCTCCGCAGGCGGACGGCGCGGGCGCAGCGGAGCGCACTGCAGAGCGGCGCCGACGCGCTCACCGCCTCCACCGCCGGAACAACACCGGCGGGATCGCCAGCCCGGCGGCCAGAATGCCCGCGATGGCCAGCGCCCGCGCCAGCTGCCAGGCCCCCTCCGCCAGCCGGCTCTGCGACAGCAGCAGCATTCCCCGGTAGGCGATGATACCGGGGACCAGCGGGAACAGGCCGGGGATGACGAAGAGGATCGCCGGCTGGTGCAGCCGGCGGGCCAGCACCTCCGAGGCTGTGCCCAGGGTTACCGCGCCGAGCAGCACCGCGGCCGGGGCCGGGGCGCCGGCCCGCAGGGCCAGGTCGAAGCCCGCCCAGCCCACCAGGCCGCAGAGGCCGGTCCAGAGGATGGCCCCGCGGGGCGAGCGGAACGAGACGGCGATGGCCGCCGAGGTCAGGAAGGCGAAGGGATAGGTGATCACAGCACCCCACCTCCCCCGACCAGATACAGCGCGGCGCCCACCCCGGCTGCGAGGGCGGTGACCTTGACGAAGGCCTCCAGCCCCCGGGCCGTGGCGCTCACCAGATCGCCGGCGATCGCGTCCCGCAGGGCGTTGGTGAAGGCGATGCCGGGCACCAGGATCATGATCCCGCCGGCCACCACCGGGCCCACCGGCACGCCCAGCCAGCGGTGAAGCAGGGTCGCGCAGAAGACGGCGTTGGCCCCGCTGATCAGATCGGCGACCGCATCGGGCAGCCCCAGCCACCTACAGATGCGCTCACCGGCCTGCACCACCAGGTTGGCGAGGAAGGCGGGCAGCACCCCGGCCAGGGAGCCACCCACCAGCATCGTGCAGGCCGCCGCGGCAAGGCCGCTGGCCGGGACGTCCAGCCAGCGGGGGAAGGGCGGCGGCTGCTCGCCGATCGCCCGAATCAGGCGCAGCGCCTCGGCCGGGTCCTTCGGGTCGGCCGTGAGCGACCGCGACAGCGCGTTCACGGCGCTGACCCGGTCCAGGGCGATGGTCCGGCTCCGCACCCGCCGCACCACGGTGGCCTCCTGGTCGGCCACGCTGATGAAGATGCCCGTCGGTGTCGCGTAGATCTCGGGCTCGCCCACCCCGTACGCCCGGAGGATCCGGGAGACGGTGTCCTCCACCCGGGCCACGTCGGCCCCGGACTGGAGCAGGACGACCCCGGCGGCTGCGGCCACCTGCAAAGCGGCAGTCGCGGATCCCGAACCCAACGTCTCTCACCTCGATGTCGACATGGGCCGGCACAGGCGGCCCTAGATCGCGGCCCGGTACCGGCCGTACCCGGCCTTGCGGGTGTACAGGGCGCGCCCCTGCACCACCAGCAGGTCCAGGTGCGCCAGCACCTCGGACAGCGCGAGGAAGTGATCGAACCCCTTCACCTGGGGGTAGACCTCCCGGGTCAGTTCCCAGGGGCTGCGCCCCTCCTGCAGCCGCTGCAGCAGGCTGTCCAGCCGGCGGCCGTGGGCCGCGCGGTACCGCTCGCCCACGGCGCGATGATCCGTGATGACCGGGCCGTGCCCCGGCAGCACCTCATCCACGTCCAGCCCGGCCGCGCGGTCCAGCGACCGCAGGAACTGGCCCAGCGTCAGGGCCCGGTTGGGAGCATGCGGCACCGCGTCCGGATGGCCGGGCGGGACCGGCTCCAGGATGGGGTTGGGCGTGATGCCGTCCAGCAGGTGGTCGCCGCCCACCAGCCGCCGGCCTTCCCGGTCGAGGAAGCCCGTGTGCCCCAGGGCGTGGCCGGGCAGGTGAACGGCCTCCAGCCGGCCGCCGTCGAACGCAAACACCTGGCCGTCGGCCAGCTGCCGCCACGACTGCAGGGGCAGGATCAACTGGCGGTTGAGACGCCAGAACCGCTCGATCAGGGCAAACCCTTCCGGGTCGACGCCCGCCTCCGCCAGAATGCGGTCGCGCGCCTCCTGCCACCAAGGGGCAACCTCGGCCTTCCCGGCCTCCTCCGGGTGGAGGTGGACCTCCGCCCCGGACTCTTCCTGCACCCAGCCGGCGAGGCCGATGTGGTCCACGTGGGCATGGGTGAGCAGCACCCGCCGGACGTCCCGCACCCGGAGCCCCAGCCGCTTCAGGCCGTCGACCAGGGCGGCGCGGGCATCGGGGGTGTTGACCCCCGTATCAATCAATGTGACCGGATCGGAGCGGACCGCATAGACGTGCACCGCACCCGGGCCCCCGGGCAGCGGCAGGGTGATCTGATGGATCGGCAGCATCGGCATGCACACCCTCCCCAAAGGTGAGGCGCCGTGCCCTACACGGCGCCTCCACACTGTGACTTTACTCCTTTTCCCCCGACGGTGCAACGGTCGCCGCGGCCTCCGGCCCCCCACCGGTACCCACGGCCTCCAGGAGGAGCTCCGCCAGGTCAAGCACCCTGAGCTGGTCGCTGTTCTCCTGGGCCGCGACGCCGTCGGAAAGCATGGTCATGCAGAACGGACAGTTGGTGGCGATGGTGGTCGCGCCGGTGGCCAGCGCCTGGCGGGTGCGCTCCAGGTTGATGCGGGTCCCGTGGTGCTCCTCCATCCACATCTGCGCGCCGCCGGCGCCGCAGCACATCGCGGTCGGGCCGTGCCGCTCCATCTCCCTGAGCTCCACCCCGGGCAGGGCCGTGAGCAGCTCCCGGGGCGCCCCGTACTCGCCGCCGTAGCGGCCGAGGTAGCAGGAGTCGTGGTAGGTGACGGTCGCCGCCACCTCCTTCACTGGCTTCAGCCGCCCCTCCTTCACCAGCCGGGCGAGCAGCTGCGTGTGGTGGACGACCTCGACGTCCAGCCCCATGGCCCGGTAGTCCTTGTCGAAGGTGTGGAAGCAGTGCGGGCAGTGGGTGATGATCTTCTTCACGCCGTAGCCCTGCAAGGTGGCGATGTTCTCCATGGCCAGCTGCTGGAAGAGCAGCTCGTTGCCGGCCCGGCGGGCGGCGTCGCCCGTGCACTTCTCCTCGGGGCCGAGGATGGCGTACGAGACACCGGCCTGGTCCAGGAGCTGCACGATGGCCCGCACGATCTTCTGCCCCCGCTGGTCAAACGCGCCGGCGCAGCCGGGCCAGAAGAGGTACTCGGCGTCGGGCTTGTCGGCCAGGAGCGGCACGTTCAGCCCCTCGGTCCACGCCGTGCGGGTGTGGGCGCCCATGCCCCACGGGTTGCCCTGCCGCTCCAGGTTCTTGAACGTCTGGTTCAGCTCGGCCGGGAACTCGCCCTGGAGCATCACCTGGTGGCGGCGCATCTCGACGATCTTGGGCACGTGCTCGATGAAGACCGGACAGACCTCCATGCAGGCGCGGCAGGTGGTGCACGCCCAGATCTCGTCCGGCTGCACCACGGACCCCACCAACTGCGACTCGAAGGGCTGTTCCGCGGGGCGCTCGCCCTTCATCGCCGCCAGGGCCAGCAGTGGCCCCTGTTCGTGGAGGTGGCGCTGCAGGTCGAGGATCAGCTTCTTGGGGTTGAGCGGCTTGCCGGTGAGGAAAGCCGGACAGTTCTCCTGGCAACGGCCGCACTCGGTGCAGGCGTCCAGGTCGGCCAGGTCCTTCCAGCGGAAGTCCCAGAGCGTGGCCGCCCCCAGCACCGGGTTCTCCGCCTCAAGGTCGGTGGCGGCCATGATGCCGGCCGGCCGCAGGTCGGAGAGGAAGATGTTGGCGGGACCGGTGAGGATGTGGATCATCTTGGTGTAGGGCATGAGGGCGATGAACCCGAAGGAGATGACCATGTGGAACCACCAGAGGATCCGGTGCAGGACGAGCATCGCCTCCAGCGACATGAAGCTCGCCAGCAGCCGGCCGTGCGCCAGTCCGACGGGCGACCAGGCCGCCCAGGGGTCGTCGGTGGCCACGAGTCGGATGCCCTCCACCCAGAAGCCGGTCCACAGGATCAGCACGATGTGCAGCAGGTAGACCCAGTCGTCCAGCGGCGCCTTCGTCTCCGCGACCTTGGACAGGGCCCGGGGCTTGAACACCCCCCGCCGCACCCAGGCGATGACGGCGCCCACCAGGGCCAGCAGGCCGGCGATATCCAGGACCAGCGACTGGAACCAGAGGTAGAACGGCCCCTGCATGATCCGGATCCGCAGGTCCTCGTGGATCATGACCACCACGGTGCCGAGGAAGAGAATGAAGAAGCCCCACGACAGCCAGAGGTGGAAGACGCCGGCGACCCGGTTCTGGGAGAGCCGCCGCTGCAGCGCCGCGTGGCGCCACGCCTGTCGCAGCCGGTCCCGGACCAGGTCCCAGCGGACCTCCGGCATGCCGACGAACCACGTCCGGACGCGCTGCCACAGGCCGTAAGCGAACACCGCCACGGCGGCGATGAAGATGAGGTAGAGGATGTACTCGTGCTCGATGTTCCAGTAGACGGTCCTGGTTGCCAGGATCATGCTGCCTCCCCCTTATCGGCCAACCTTGCCTCTTCTCCCCCACGCCTCGTGAATGAATAGCCATTCAGTCTGTCTCGCATTATTCGTCCCTCTCGGCAAAATATCCTCTATGCTCATCCTATTCTTTCGTAGGTTTTCATCCCCTCTCCGCCGTGACCCCCTGAAGACGCAAAAACCCGCCCCTGCACGGGGCGGATAACATGGCCGTCCGGACGGCGTCATAGCCTGTCTCGGGGGTGATTCCATGCGGGAGCGGCTGTACCGGGCCGGCTACCCGGCCACCGCCGCGGGCTGGACCGGGTTCCTGGCCCTGATGGCCTTCGCTCTGGCACTGACGGTCGTCGCCACGGGGGTGAACGGACTCGCGCTCATCGGCCTGGTCGGGCTCACGTGGCTGCTCAACGTCGCCACCGTGCACTGGGCGGTGCCCTGGCGGCTGGTCTGCCACGTCTTCGGCTGGGTCGTGCTGTACCGGTCCGTGGTCCCCGACCGGGCCTGGTACCTGGTGGTGCCGGCAGCCCTGCTGCTCGCCGGATCGATCATCTGGGAGCAGGAGCGCCGCCTCGCTCGAGCCTGACGCCGCAGTTGGGGCAGTAGCGCGCCCCCTGGGGATAGACCGCGCCGCAGCCGGGGCAAGGCATCTCGGCCGCGACGAGGGGGTAAGCCGCGATCGGCCGGAACGGCGAGGCCTGCTGGGCGCGCCGCACCCGGGGGAGGAGCGCCATCCACAGGGCCACCACCGCGGCGTAGAGCAGGGCCGTGCCGAAACCGTAGCGGATGAGGTCGGTCAGGGTCTCCAGGGCCATGTCCTGATTGAGGCTCCCCAGGTTGTAGAAGCCGTGCAACAGGACGGGCAGAACCCACCCCTCCAGGATGTGCAGCACCTTCTCCCGCCGGGTCGTGGCGAACCGCACGACGCCCATGTGGTAGCCCATGATCATGCCGACGATCACGTGCATGGGCACGGCGGTGGTGGTGCGAACCAGCGCGGTCAGGATGCCGGTGTGGATGTCGCCGCCGAGGAACACGTAGACGAGGTTCTCGGCCACGGCGAAGCCCATGTGGGTAACGCCGAAGTACACGATGCCGTCCATGACCTCGTTGAACTCGGGCCTGCGCCAGCTCGCGGCCCAAGCGGCGATGCCCTTGCCGGTCTCCTCCGTGACCGCCGCGACGATGAACGAGACGTACACCGTCTCCATGAAGCCGGAGAAGGAAACCACCTGGTCCAGCAGGACCTCGACGGCGTAGACAGGCACCGTGACCAGCACGCCGGCCACGAACGCGGCGGCGATGTGGGTCCAGGGCTCCGGCTCGTACTTGTCCAGGTGGCGGATGTACCAGAGCATGGCCGCCGCCGGGGCCAGCGCGATCAGCAGGGCGAACAGGTGAAGCAGAGCGAGCCCCCCTTTCAGGGGTTATCCCTTGTGTATACGTGAACAAATGCCGGGATCCCTGCCTGTCCCGCAGGGCCCGGCCACGGGCAGCGCCCCCGACCTGCGGGCCGGGGGCGCTGCGTTCGCTGGGTGCCTCCGCGCGGGGCTTTAACTGAACAGTTGGTGGAGCTTCATCGCCTGGCCCATGTCGCCGCGGATCTTCAGCTTGCCGGACATGAAAGCCGCCATCGGGTTCAGCTTGCGCTCCATCAGGGCGAAGAAGTCAGAGGTGGCCATGGTGATGGTGCAACCCGGGTTCTCCACGGGTCCCTCGCCGATCTTGTACTGGCCGTTGTCGAAGACGGCGTGGTAGGTGCCGCCGCCCTCCCCGGTCAGCTCGAACTGATAGGTCGCCTTCAGGTTGGCGATCTTGGCCGGATTCGCGGCGATCTGCGCCTTCAGCTTCTCCAGCAGCTCTGCGATCGTCATCGCTCTGGTCTCCCCTTCCTTCGTCAGGTGTCGCATACGTGCCCGGTGCTTCACTTCGGCGGCCGTCGTCCGAATCTCCTGCTAATCGGCCACCGCGGCCTTCTGCTTCTGCTCCATCTTGCTGCGCTCCTGCTCGGCCAGAACCCGGCGCAGCACCTTGCCGACCGTGGACTTGGGCAGCTCAGGCAGGAACTCCACCGAGCGCGGCCGCTTGTAGGCGGCCAGCCGCTCCCGGCAGAACTCGAGGATCTCCTGCTCGGTGGCCTGCGCGCCGGGTTTGAGCACCACGAAGGCCTTCACCGTCTCGCCCCGGTACGCATCGGGCACGCCCACCGCGCAGGCCTCCAGAACCGCGGGGTGCTGGTAGAGCACCTCGTCGATCTCCCGCGGATAGATGTTGAACCCGCCTGCAATGATCATGTCCTTCTTGCGGTCCACGATGTAGAGGTAGCCCTCGTCGTCCATCCGGCCGATGTCGCCCGTGTAGAGCCATCCGTCCTTCAGGACCTCCGCGGTCTCCTCCGGCCGGTTCCAGTAGCCCTTCATGACCTGCGGGCCCCTGATCAGGATCTCGCCCTCGCCGCCGGGCGGCAGGTCCTCGCCGGTCTCCAGATCCACGATCCGCACGTCGGTGCCCGGGTAGGGCAGGCCGACGCTGCCCGGGATCCGTTTGCCGAAGCGCGGGTTGGCGTGGGTCACCGGCGAGGTCTCCGTGAGGCCGTAGCCCTCCATGATGGTCGCGCCGGTGACCTGTTCGAAGCGGCGGAGCAGGTCCACCGGCATCGCCGCGGCGCCGGTGACGCACAGTTTGATCGAGCGCAGGTCGTACTTGTGGATGTCAGGATGGTTGAGCAGCCCGATGTACATCGTCGGCACGCCCGGGAACACCGACGGCCGGTACTTGGCGATGGTCTTCAGCAGGTCGCCGGGATCAAAGCGCGGCACCAGAATCAGGGTGAAGCCGCACGACAGCCCCATGCCCACCGCGGCCGTGAAGCCGTAGGAGTGGAACATGGGCAGGACGGCGAGCGTGGTGTGATGCTCGTCGCCGATCTGCAGCCACTCGCGGATCTGGGTCACGTTGGACGTCAGGTTGAAGTGGGTGAGCATGACGCCCTTGGAGACGCCGGTGGTGCCGCCGGTGTAGAGCAGCACCGCCACGTCCTCCCTGGGGTTCACGGGGGCGATCTGAATTCCCTGCGGGCTCTCGCGGAGGAGTTCCATGAAGTGGGTCGCCTCCGAGGGCGGGATGCGCGGGGGCTTGGCCTTCAGCCGGTAGAGGATGTTGAGCGGGAAGTTCAGGTAGTCCTGCGCCCCGGTCCAGATGTACGCCTCCACCCCGCCGGCCTCGCGCACCTTCTGCCAGAACAGGTCCAGCGTGATCATGATGCGGCAGCCCGAGTCCTTCACCTGGTAGGCAATCTCCCGGGCCACGTAGAGCGGGTTGAACTGGACCGGGATCGCGCCGATCCGCTGGCAGGCCACCGTGGCGATGACGTTCTGCGGGCTGTTGGGAAGGATGATGCCCACGCGGTCCCCTTTTTGGATGCCGTACCTCCGCTGCAGCGCTGCGCCGAACCGGTCGATCAGATCCACGAGTTCGCCGTAGCTCACCCGCTTACCCATAAAGATGAGTGCTGTCCGCTCCGGGTGCTTCGCTGCCTGCTCGAAGAGCGCCTGGTAGAAGGGAACCTCCGGGAACTCCAGCTCCCAGCGTACCCCCTGCGGATAGGCCTTGAGATACGGACGCTCCACGCGAAATGCCCCCCCTTGATCCGAGATTCCCATCAGACCTGGTCGGATTTGTCTTATTGTAACATGATTCCGATTTACCCTCCAGGTATAATACGGCGGATTGTTTTGTTCTTTCTTTCCCTTGCAGAGCGCATAACCGGAGGCGGCCCGGGCAGAATATGGCCCCGGAGGTGGCACTGCGACCCATGGATGTGCGAAACGAAGCGCTGAAGCTCATCCGGGAACGGGTGGGAGACCGTACCATTGGCCCGGCCACCACCCTGACCGCCCTCACGGAGGAGTACGAGACCAGCATGGAGGAGCTGGTCGAGGCGCTGGAGGCCGAGTTCGGCGTGGAGCTGTCGGAAGAGCTCCTGGTCGACGTGGAGACCGTCGGCGAGCTCTGTTCGCTGGTCGCCCGTGTCGAGGAGTGAGCCGGGCGAACACGCGCAAGAAGCCATCGAGACGAGGACGGGTACGCCTCGGGGCCTCGATGGCTTCTCTTGCTGTCTTCGCCTTCCGCCTGCCTGCGGGGAGGGAACGGGACGGTGGAGGCAGAACCTTCTTGCCCCCTTCCGGCTGTTCAGGGCGGATGCGGTCGCGACGCCTCGGAGACGATCCTGCTGGAGGTCGTTGGGTTCGAAGGCGAGGATGACACGGTCCGGATCAGCGGCTCAGAAGTCCACGTCCGCCTCTCCGCGGAACTGCGGAACCTCGTGCAGCAACGGCTCAACGAAGCGGCTGTCGGCCGTTGACGATGCATCTCGATACCAACGCAGGCGGCCCCCCGTGGCAGTGGGGCCGCCTGCGTCTGCCCTGCGCGCCTTACTCGCCCCGGGCGATCTCGGTGCAGATCTGCCCGATGATGTCCAGCGCCTCGTTCAGCTGATCGTCGGTGATCACCAGCGGGAGCAGCATGCGCAGGGTGTTGCCGTAGATGCCGCACTTCACGACCACGACCCCCCGCTGCCAGGCCCGCTTCACCACCTCAGCGGCCTCCGCCGTGGCCGGCGCCCGGGTGGCCCGGTCGGTCACCAGCTCCACGCCCAACATGGCACCCAGCCCGCGGATCTCGCCGATCTGCAGGCGGGAACCGGGAATGCTCTCCAGCTGCACCGCCAGCTCCTGGAACCGGCGCCGCATCAGGTCGCCGATCGCCCGGGCCCGGCTGACGAGCCCCTCCTCCTCCATGATGTCCAGCACCGCGTGGGCCGCGTCACACGCGACGGGGTTGCCCACGTAGGTGCCGCCGATGGTGGAGTCCTCCGGGGCGTCCATGACCTCGGCCCGGCCGATCACGCCCGAGAGCGGCATGCCCGCGGCCAGCGACTTGCCCACGCAGATCAGGTCCGGCACCAGGCCCAGCTGCTCGCTGGCGAAGAAGGTGCCCGTGCGGCCGAAGCCGGACTGGATCTCATCGGCGATGATCAGGAAGCCGTGCTTCCGGGCCAACTGGCTCACCCGGGCCAGGTAATCGGGGTGGAGCGGGATGAAGCCACCCTCGCCCTGCACCGGCTCCAGGATGATCGCGGCGACCTCGTCCGGTGACACGTGAGTGATCAGGGCCCTCTCCAGGGCGTCGGCGCAGAACCTCACGTACTCCGCCTCGCTCATGCCCGCGGGCCGCCGGTAGGTGTACGGCGTCGGAACCCGGTAAATCTCCGGGGCGAACGGACCGAACCCTTCCTTGTACGGCTTCACCTTGGAGGTGAGGGCCATGGCCAGGTTGGTGCGGCCGTGGAAGGCGCCCTCCAGCGCGATGATGGCCCTTCGGCCCGTATACTTGCGGGCGATCTTGATCGCGTTCTCCACCGCCTCGGCGCCGGAGTTGAAGAAGCAGGCCTTCTTGGGGAAGTCGCCCGGCGCCAGCGCGGCCAGCCGCTCCGCCAGCCGGATGTACGACTCGTACATGATCACCGAGAAGTCGGTGTGGGTAAACTGCGCCGCACTCCGCTGAATGGCCTCGACCACCCGGGGGTGCGAATGGCCCACGTTCATGCAGCCCATGCCCCCGGCGAGGTCAATGAACACGTTGCCGTCCACGTCCGTGACCAGCGCGCCGCGCGCTTCCTGGATCGCCACCGGCACGTGAATGGAGAGGGCGTTCGCCACGACGCGCTCCTTGCGGGCCATCAGCTCCCGGGAGCGCGGGCCGGGGACTTCGGTTACCAGCCGTACGTAGCGCGTCGTCTGGGTCATGGATATACCTCCTTTCAGGCGGATCCGGCTCCTATTCTATGCAAAGATGTATATTAGCTCCCACCCCCAGCGGTTCCTGCTCTCACCGGCCGGGCGGGGTACGCGAAAGCCCCTCCGCCGCCGGAGGGGCTGCCTGCTGGGTCTGTTAGAACTTATCCGGGCTGAGCCAGGTGGTGTCGGGCTTGGCGATGAGGCGTGCGTTCTGGTAGGCCATGTCCAGTGTGAGGATGGTGTTGCCCCGGTAGACATCGCCCATCTTCTGCAGCACCAGGGCAAAGTCCGGTGGGCCGCTGAACTCGCCGGAGAGATAGATGGGCATCAGGAACTGAATCTGCCCCATGTAATACTGCGGCACCACGAGCTTGTAGTTGCGCCGGGCCATGATGCGCGCAAACTCGATGGCCGCCTGGAACAGGGCGAAGATTTCGCTCTTCTTGCGGTTCCGGTACTTGGGCGGGATGCGGTCGAAGTTGTCGTCGATGATGTGGATGTCGTCGGTGTTGATCTCCAGGTCGGGGTCGAAGATCACATCCGTGATCCTGTCGAAGTAGGTGGCCATCGGCGGCTTCTGATTCAGGAAGAGCTCCAGCACCGCGCGGTCGTTCTCCAGCACCGGGCGGGCGTTGATCACCCGCTGCGGGTACTCCGGATCCGCCTCGCCGAGCACGTAGATTTCTTTGAAGTACACATTCAGCAGTCCGGTGTTGAAGAGCAGCTTGCTTTCGTTCCGCAGGACGCGCCCCTGCTGCTTCAGCCGCTCGTAGGTCTTTTCCACGTACGACTTCAGGATGGGATGCTGCTGCTTCGACTGGTACTGGCTGTAGTTCCACCGCTCCGGGATGGCCATGGACGCGAGCTCCTCCAGGAATCGGGCCCCCTCGTTCCAGGTGCGGAAGTACAGGTCCCCGATGACGAACCCCTCCCGCCGGGCCGCCTGAAAGAACAGGCCGAACCAGGGCTGCCGGTTGGGGTTCTTGTTGAGGATGCACTTGGCCAGGATCTCCTCGCCGGTGGGCGTGGTGTGGCCGGTCGGGAAGAGGACGGCGTCCGCCCGGGCGCGGTCCTCCACGGGCTGCTCCTCCCGCAGGTAGGAGAACAGCCCGCCCCTGACGGCGCGATCCAGCGCCCGCTCCAGATCCGCCGTCAGCTGGTCCAGCGGCCGCTCGGGCTCGCCCATCATGTTGGCCAGGTACCGCAGCGCCTTCTCTTTCACATCCAGCGGTAGGTACGTGAACTCCTCGAGCCGCAATTGCCATACATCCTTTCTGGTTACCCCGACGCTGGCAAGTCACAGTCTTGCATTTTCAGCATACCTTGTCGAATCCCTGTCGAGTTCGGCAATGTTCATCCTTCTAATAGCCGGTTTTCCGTCAAGTGGTAATGAAACCAGGCTTCAAAAAGCACCGCCATGCCCACGGCGGCCAGCAGCCCGCCGAACCGCAGGGCTGCGCCCATGGCCCGGAGCATCAGCAGCGATCCCAGGACCAGCGCCGCGGCGTCGCCCGCCAGGGCCGTGGTGCGACCGTACCGCGGGAGCACGATCAGGTCGCCCAGCCAAAGCACGAGCGTGTGCACCGCCGCCATCATCAGCGACTGGGGAAAGGCCCGGTGCCCGGCCGCGGGCAGGGCCAGCGCGAAGATCAGGATGTACGCGGCCAGCTTGAGGCAGAGCGTGTTCACGTGTCGCACGGGTCCTCTCCTCCTCCGCGATCGGCCTTCACGAAGAAGGATACGCCCCGGCAGAAACGGCATGACGCCGCTCAGTCGTCGCTCGCGGCCGTTCCGACCAGCCCCAGCGCGTCGGCCGCCGACTGCAGGGCACGGATGACGTGCCCGATGTGCTCGTCCAGGTCGACCCCCAGGTCCTGCACGCCGCGCAGGATATCCTCCCGGCTGACCCCCGCCGCGAACCGCTTGTCCTTCATCTTCTTGCGGACGGCCTGCACGTCCACGTCGTGGATGGACTTGGTCGGGCGCACCAGCGCCGTGGCCACCACCAGGCCGGACAGTTCGTCCACCGCGTAGAGCACCTTGTCCCGCAGCGACCGGCGCGGGTAGCGGTCGGCCAGCGCGTCCGCGTGGGAGCAGATCGTGTAGCGGATATCCTCCGGCACCCCGAGCTCCGCCAGAATGCGCTCGCCCTGCAGCGGGTGGTCGGGGATCGTGGGCCAGCGCTCGTAGTCGAAGTCGTGCAGCAGCCCGATCAGGCCCCAGGTCTCCTCGTCCTCGCCGTACAGGCGGGCGAAGTAGCGCATGCAGGCCT
Source organism: Symbiobacterium thermophilum IAM 14863 (assembly GCF_000009905.1). Classification (GTDB taxonomy): domain Bacteria; phylum Bacillota; class Sulfobacillia; order Symbiobacteriales; family Symbiobacteriaceae; genus Symbiobacterium; species Symbiobacterium thermophilum. The sequence continues at coordinate 664,034 of NC_006177.1, read as the reverse complement.
CCACGGCCAGCAGGTGGTTGATCAGCCGCGGGCTCTTCACGTACTCGTTGACCAGTTGCCAGGCTTCCTCCCGGGTCACGGTCGATCCCGCCTCCTCTCGCAAGAATGGTTAAAATCATGTTAACCACATTGCCGCCAAATCCTGCAGCGGCATGGTAGACTGGTGGCGGAGGTGAGGCCCATGCGAATCTACACGCGTACAGGCGACAAGGGAGACACGAGCCTGCGCTGGGGCGAGCGCGTGCCCAAGAACGCCTTGCGCGTCGAGGTGTACGGCACCGTGGACGAGGCCAACGCCCACGTGGGCATGGCCGTGGCCATGATGGAGGGTCCCGCGTTCGCGGCGGTCCGCGACGTGCTCCTCCGGGTGCAGAACGAGCTGTTCTACGTGGGCGCGGACCTGGCGACCCCGCCCAACCGGGACCGGGGCGAGCAGCCCCGCATCACCCAGGCCTCCGTCGACGCGCTGGAGGCCGACATCGACCGGCTGGAGGCCGGGCTGCCCCCGCTCCGGAACTTCGTGCTTCCCGGCGGCTCCGCCCCGGCGGCCGCGCTGCACGTCGCCCGGACGGTGGTGCGTCGCGCGGAGCGGCTGCTGGTCTCCCTCATGCAGCAGGAACCGGTGGACCCGGCCCTGCTCCGGTACCTCAACCGGCTCTCCGACCTGCTCTTCGTCGCCGCCAGGGCCGCCAACCAGGCCGCCGGACACGGGGACGTGCTGGTGGACTGGAACCGCTCCTCCTAGTCGGCCGTGCCGGCCTCCGCGGCCCTGAAGGCCGCGGTTCCCAGCAGTTCCGCCACGAAGGGGGACGGCCGGCACTCCCGGCCTTCGTAGGAGCGGGGCGCGCTGATCCAGAGCTCCTCGCGGGCGCGGGTGACCGCCACGTACATCAGCCGGCGCTCCTCCTCAATGTCGGGGTTTGACCGGTGCGGCAGCAGCCGGTCGACGGCGCCGGCCACGACCACCCGGGGGAACTCCAGCCCCTTGGCCCGGTGACAGGTCACCAGCGTGACGGCCTGGCCTTCCGGCGCCTTCCGGTCCGCCTGGGCGGAGAAGGCCGCGACGTGGCCCAGGTAGGCAGGCAGCAGGAGGCGCGGCGCCGTGCGCTGCACCTCGGCCAGGAGGCCCAGCAGCTCGTCCGGCCTGCCGCCCGCCCGGGCGGCGTACTCCTGCAGGTAGTCGTCGTACCCGATGACGGATCGAACGTAGGCGATCGCCTCCGGCGCAGTCATGCGCCCCAGCGCCCGCAGGTGGTCCTCCAGCTCCTCCACCGGCCGCAGCTGCCAGGTGCGCAGCAGGCCCGTCCGACCGATGGCGGCCAGCAGGTCGCCGTCCGTCGCGCCGGCGATGCGCGCCGCCTCCTCGGCCACGGCGCGGGCGAGGTATCGGTTGGGCCGGTTGAGTACCGGCAGGAGCGCCATCCGGTCCCCGGCGGCGGCCCGCAGGTACGCCAGCACGTCCTGCACCGGCCAGCGCCGGTAGAGATTCGGCAGGCCGCCCAGGGTCCGGTACGGAATGCCCTCCCGGCTCAGCACCTCCGCCAGCACGTGCGCCTGCTGGTTGGTGCGGTAGATCACCGCCCAATGGCTGAGCGGCGCCCCGGCTTCCCGCACCAGGCGGGCGATCACCTCGGCCTCCTCTACGGTGTCGGCCGGGGTCAGCAGTCTCACCGGCGGGCCGGACCGCCGGACCGGCCGCATCACCTTGCCCAGGCGCCGGACGTTGTGCGCCACCAGCCGGTTGGCCGCCTCGACGACCGGCGCCGGGCAGCGGTGGTTCACGGCGAGGGTCACCTGCGCGGCCCCGGGGTACAGGTCCCCGAAGGAGAGCAGGAACTCCGGTGTGGCCCCCCGCCAGCCGTAGATGGCCTGGTCGTCGTCCCCCACCACGCAGAGGTTGCGCCCCGGCTCCGCCAAGAGGCGGACCAGCGCGAACTGCACCGGGTTGGTGTCCTGGAACTCGTCGACGAGGATGTGGCCAAACCGGCGCCGGTAGCCCTCCAGCAGCTCCGGACGGCCGCGGAGGAGAGCCAGCGCCTCGTGCAGCAGGTCGTCGAAGTCCAGGAGGCCCTGCTCGGCCTTTGCCTCGGCGTATCGCCGGAGCAGCCCGTCGAACTCGGCGGGCGGAAGCGACCGCGGCCGGAACCCGGCCGGAGGCTCCGGCTCGGCCCTGAGCCGGCTCAGGTCGGCAAGCACCTCCTGCACCGCCTCGTCGTCGGTGTTCAACCCCATGGTGCGCATGAGATTGCGGATGAGCTGGAACTGCTGGTCCTCCAGCAGGATCCGCAGGGGGCCCCCGCCCTGTGCGTGGCGCAGCATGCGGTAGGCCAGGCCGTGGAACGTGCCGAAGAAGGCCCGCGCCGCCGCCGGACCGGCGGTCCCGGCTGCGCGGGCCTTCAGTTCGTCCGCCGCGGCCTTGGTGAAGGTGATCACCAGCAGCGAGCGCGGATCGACTCCGCGGACGGCGATGAGGTAGCCGATGCGCCGCGCGATCACGGTCGTCTTGCCGCTACCGGGCCCTGCGACCACCATCAGGGGGCCGGCGGCATGCGTCACCGCCCGGGCCTGCTCGGGGGTCAGCCCCTCCAGCAGGCGCCGGGCGGTGGCGGGAGATGCGCTCTGCAACCGCGTCACCGTCCTCACTTCCCAGGCGGAATGGGGTTTCCTTCTGGGTTCGGCAGGCCGCCGGCCCTTCCCTCCCGACGAATCTTCCGCCCGGGCGGAGGCGCAAGCCTTCGTGCGGCGAACATACACAGCCATGAGGTGATGCCTTTGGCCCTCGTCTCCTTTGATCTCGACGGCGTGCTGCAGCGCAATCCCTTTCACCTGGGCCGGCCCCACGGCGTCTTCGGCCACATCTGCCGGACGCTGGCCCCGTTCGTCGCCGAACCGGAGCCGGAGAAGGCCGTCCTCCGGCGGCTCGTCGCCCTGCACCGGGCCCGGGCCGCGGCTGGCGACATGGTGGGCTGCCACGACTGGGACGACATCGTCAACACCATCGCCCGGGAGGTGGGCTTCCCGGAACGGATCGACGTGGCGGGGCTCGTGGAGGCGTACTGCCGCATGGAGGGCATGATCTGGGCCTACCCCGGCGCCGCAGAATGCCTGGACCGGCTGCGGGCGGAGGGGCACACGCTGGTCTCCGTCACCAACGGGTTCCGCTGCTACCAGGAGCCGGTCCAGCGGGCCCTGGGGCTCCTGCCCCGCTTCGCGGCCCTCATCACCCCCGACACCGCAGGTGCCGGCAAGCCCCAGCCGTCCATCTACCGGGCGGCAGAGGCCTACGGCGGCCCGCCCTTCATCCACGTGGGCGACGTGCTGCCCCACGACATCGCCGGCGCGAGGGCCGCGGGCTGGCTCGCCATCTACATCGTGCAGCCCCTCGCGCCCGGCTATACTCCGATGCCGCCGGCGCTGGCCGCGCTCCCGCCGTGGCAGCGGCCCGCCGCGGGCCGGGCGTGGCTGGAGGAGCGCTTCGCGATCGACCGGCGCTGGCACGACTACCCGCCTTGCGAGCTGGCCGACTGCATCCCCGACGCCATCGTCAACCACCTGGAGGAGGTCCCGGCGGCGGTGGAACACCTGGTGCGGGCGGGGCCGCAGGGCGGCTGACCACCGCCCGGGCTCAGTCGGCCCGGGGGAACGCCGCGAAGCTGCTCACCACCGTCCGCTCGAAGGGCCATCCGTCGCCGAGCTTCCCGGTTACGGTGACCGTGACCGTGTAGACGCCGGGCTGCTGCGGCACCGACAGCGCTGCCCGGTGGGCGCCCCGGCCGCCGGAGAGCCCGATGCCGTCCGCAACCGGCCCGTCGCGGCCGGTCAGCGTGAGCGAGGCCCTGCTCTCTGCCACGTCCGCTCCCTGGAGGCTGACGCTCACGGTACGGGCCGCGCCCGGGACCGAAAGCCGGTCGCCCAGGTCCAGGACCGCAGCCACCCCGCCCTCCAGGGCGGCGATCATCAGGTAGGCGGAGCCGGCGGGGCCGGATGTCACCAGCCGCCACTCACCGGCGGCCGGGTCCTCTACCTCCACGGCGCCCAGCCAGGCTCCGGCGAAGACCTCGCCCTCAGGCACCGGAGCGACAAACTTCACCGGATGGAGGGTGCCGTCCGGCGCGGCCAGGGCCGCCTTCAGGTCGGGGTGGGAGGCGAGCACGTGGAACGTCGCCGCCCGCACGCCCCGCTCGACCGGGAAGGCGTCGGCGTGCTCCTCGGCATTGGCCTTGCCGCCCCGCAGGATCAGGTTGCCCGGCGCCGCCGGCCCGCCGGCGGCCGCCCGGGCCCCGGGGGAGGCGGTCAGCCCGGAGGCGGTGAGCTGCGGGGCGATGGTGCTCCAGACCCGGCTGCCCATCCGGATCTCGTCGTGGTCCCAGTAGCCGGTGCTCAGGTGGCTGGCGCCGGGCTTCTGGGCCGACCAGACGGGCACGACGCCGTCATCCTCGCCCGAGATGTAGACGCAGCCCAGCCACAGGGCGGTGAAGAGCGGCCCGCACTTGTACCCGGACACCGTCGCGTAGGCGACCCCCGGGTCCAGGCCGTCGGTGATGGAACGGAAGTAGTCCATGTACCCGGTCTGCATGACGTACGTGGCGTCCGTCCGCTGGCCGATGATCTCGGCCAGCCACGACGCCCAGCTGGAGTAGGCCAGGTCGGCCAGCGGCGTGCCCCAGTGCGGCGTCCCCAGGGTGACGACACGGCGGATGCGTGCGGCCGCGCCGTAGTGGGCGGAGGCGGCGTTGGCGTCGACACCGCCCTTGGAGTGCGCCACGATGACGACCTTGCTGACCCCGAAGTGGGCCGTGACCTGGTCCAGCAGGCTGCTGAGCAGCTGCCCGTTGGTCCACATGGTGCCCTCAGGGTGAAGGTCCACGAAGGCGGTGCGGTAGCCATTGTTGTAGGCGTAGGCGTACATGTCGTTGACGCCGTGGTACATGGTGTCCGACCACCAGCCGGCCGCCGAGCCGCCCTTGCCGTGCACAAACACGAGCACCGGCTTCGTCGGGTCGGCGTTGGGCGGCGTGGCGCCCACGTACCAGTCGCCCGCGGCCAGGGCCCGGCCGGCCGGCACGTCGCCCGCGCCGTGCGTCCCCGGCTCCGCCGGCCCCCCGTCCAGGGCGAGTTCGACACGGCCGGCGTGTACCGGCGGCGGGGGCTCGGCCGGCGCAACCGGCTGCGCGGCCGCCAGGCGTGACGGGCGCGCGCCCAGCGCGGCGGCAGACAGGAAGAGAAGGGACAAGACCAGAAGCAGCGGGATGATTCTGCGCATGGGGATATCTCCTTTCCCCACCAACGTAGGACATCCCGCTGCTATTTGTACATAATTTTCCGTTATTTTCGCTGTGGGCATTGCGCCGCTCGGCGCCCGACCGGCATCCTCGCTCTGCCACCCCCGTGGTCTGCGTCGCGGTCCCGCCGCGGCCCGCCCGACGAATGGCCGTGGGTCAGCAGACCGGTTCCTGCCCTCACCCCACCGCCGCGTTCAGAACGCGGCCGTCCACCATGTGGTAGATGCGGTCGCACACCTGGCCCACTGCCGGGTCGTGGGTCACCACGACGAAGGTCTGCCCCCGCTCCTGGCAGAGCCGGCGCATCAGCCGGAGGAGCGCCCGGGCGCTCTGCGAGTCCAGGGAGCCGGTCGGCTCGTCGGCCAGGACCAGCGCGGGGTTATTCACCAGGGCCCGGGCGATGGCCACCCGCTGCTGCTGTCCCCCGGAGAGCTGGCCGGGAAGGTGGTGCATGCGGTCGCCCAGCCCCACCGCCTCCAGCAGTTCCCGGGCCCGGGCGTAGGGGTCGGCGGGGCGCGGCCGCACGTACCGGAGCGGCAGCGCCACGTTTTCCAGCGCCGTCAGGGTGGGCACCAGGTTGTGGGCCTGGAACACGAACCCCAGGTGGTGCAGCCGGATCTTGGGCAGTGCGGCGTCCGACAGCTGGGTGACCTCGATGCCGTCGATCCAGACCCGGCCGGCGTCGGGCCGGTCCAGGCAGCCGAGGATGTGCAGCAGGGTGGACTTGCCGCTGCCCGAACGCCCCATGATCCCGACGATCTCGCCCCGCCCCACCGAGAGGCTGGCGCCGTCCAGAGCCCGCACGCCCATGGGATACTCCTTCACCAGGCCCTCCGCCTCCAAGAGCGGCCTTGCGCTCACGCTTCTCCCTCCTCTTCGTCCCTAGATGGCCCGCAGCGCCTCCACCGGGTCCAGATTGGCCGCCCGCCAGGCGGGCCATGCGCCGGCGGCTCCGCCCAGCACGGTTGCAAACCCCAGCGCCCCCAGGGCGAGGCGGGGCGTCAGCAGGAAGACCGGCGTGCCCTCCTGCGCCGCGTACCCGTTCAGCACGGCGATCAGCCCGGCGGCCACGCCCAGCCCCAGCAGTCCGCCCAGGAAGCCGATCAGGACCGACTCGGCCAGGAACTCCCGGAGGATGGCCCAGCGCCCGGCGCCGATGGCCTTCTTGATCCCGATCTCCCGGGTCCGCTCGCCCACCGCGAAGAACATGGTGTTGACCACGGCCAGCGACCCCACGATGACGGCGATGGCGCCCGACCCGAGGATCGCCGCGTTGAGCACGCTGGACGCGGTCCCCGCGGCCTTGACCAGCTGCTCCGGCGAGTGGAGCAGGTAGCCCCTGCGCAGGCTGTGAGCCAGCCGGTCGGTGAGCTCGTCCCCCATACCGGGCTCAACCAGGGCGTAGGCGTTGGTCCAGACCCGTTCCAGCTCAAGCCCCAGCGCCTGCAGGAGGGACGAGCCTTCCAACAGAAGCTCCCGCGCATCCTCCTCCGGGATCAGGGCCCAGCCATCCGGCAGGGAGAGCGTCTCCTCCAGTACGCCGACCACCCGGAAGTCGCGCCCGCGGGCCTGCAGGGTGTCCCCCACGTCCAGCTTCATCTTGTGGGCGACGGCGCTGCCCAGCACCGCGACCTGCCGCTCGCCGGGCCGCCACCAGTTGCCCCGGGCAAGGCGCAGGCGGGCCGATTCGTCCCCGATCAGCTGCGCCCGAGCGAAGTTGGGCAGGTTGATGCCCACCAGGAAGCGCGGCGCCAGCTCGAACCCCGCCGTCTCGTCCAGGGCCATCATGATGTGCGTCTCCACGTGGCGGACGCCGGGCGTGCGCTTCATCACCTCGATGTCCTCGGGGCCCAGGAGGTTCAGCCGCAGCGCGCCGCCGGTGGAGTGGACCGCGATGCGGTTCGCGAAGTACGCCTCGCCCCCGGCGATCAGCCGGTTGAACTTCTCGGCCATCGCGCCCATGACGGTGAAGGCCAGGATGCCCACCGCGATGCCCAGGACGGTCAGGCCGGTGCGCAGCCGCCGCCGATACAGGTTGCGCAGAATCTCCATGGAAGTCCTTGCCTCCCGCGGCAGTACTCCCCCTATAGGATGCCCAAATGGCACCAGTTTCAAAGGGGCTGTTCCGGCAGCAACACGCTGCCGGAACAGCCCCCTGTCTCTGCGCAGCCCGGATGAGCCTGCGGTGCCGCCGGTCCGGAGCCCCCTACCGCCTGAGCAGCGAGGCGGCCTCGGTGTCCAGGAGCACCGTCGCGTCCGGATGGTAGTGCAGCACGGACGCCGGCACCTCCGGCGTCGGCTCGCCCTCCACCAACCGCTGGACGATGGGCGCCTTGCCGGCGCCGTTGGCCAGGAGCAGCAGCCGGCGGGCCTCCAGGATGGTGCCGATGCCCATCGTGATGGCCCGGCGGGGCACCTCGTCGATGTTGTTGTTGAAGAAGCGGGCGTTGGCCTGGCGGGTCCGCTCGGCCAGCTCCACGATGCGTGTCCGCCCGTCCCAGGGCGCGCCGGGCTCGTTGAACCCGATGTGGCCGTTGTGGCCCACACCCAGGATGAGGATGTCCAGCCCGCCCGCGGCGCGGATCGCCTCCTCGTACCGCCGGCACTCGGCCTCGGGGTCGGCCGCGGTGCCATCGGGGATGTGACAGTTCTCCGGGCGCAGGTCGGTGCGGTCATACAGCATCCGCTTCATGAAGGAATAGTAGCTCTCGGGGTGCGTGCGGGGCAGCCCCAGGTACTCGTCGAGGTTGAACGTCCGCGCGCGGGCCAGGGAAACCCCGCTGGCCACCAGCGCGTCGTAGAAGCCCACCGGCGTGGAGCCGGTCGGCAGTCCCAGCACCGCATCCGGCTTCTCCTTCAGCAGGCCGATCACGATCTCGGCCGCCCGCTGCGAGAGCGCGGCGTAGTCCGGGAAGACCTCCACCTTCAACGGGTACCGATTACCGCTCATCATACACAACCTCACCGCCTATGATCGTCGCTTTCACGTTCAGATCCTCGTCCAGGACCAGGAGATCGGCATCCTTGCCCACCGCGAGCGAGCCCTTCCGGTCGTCCAGCCGCAGGAGGCGGGCCGGATGCAGGGTCGCCATGGCCACCGCCGTCGGCAGGTCGAGCCCGATGAGTCGGACCGCGTTCTGCACGGCCCGGTCCATGGTCAGCACCGACCCGGCCAGCGAGCCGCTGTGCAGGCGGGCCTCCCCGTTCCGGACGGTGACGGGCAGTCCGCCCAGGGTGAACTCGCCGTCGCCCATGCCGGTGGCCCGCATTGCGTCGGTGACCAGCAGGACGCGCTCCGGGCCCCGGGCCCGCACGGCCACCTGCATTGCGGCGGGGTGCACGTGCACGCCGTCGGCGATCAGCTCCACCGTCACACCGGGGAGGGCGAGAGCGCTGCCCACGGTGCCCGGCTCCCGGTGGTGCAGGCCCCGCATGCCGTTGTACAGGTGAGTGGCGTGGGACAGGCCGGCCTCGACCGCCGCCCGCATCTGGTCATACGTCGCGTCGGTGTGGCCTGCGCTGACGGTGGCGCCGCGGCGGACCAGGTAACGGATGGCTTCCAATGCACCGTCGGTCTCCGGCGCCAGCGTCACGTGCCACCGGTCCTCGGGCCCGCCCTCCGCCATCCAACGATCGATCTCGGCAATGGAGGCGGGCCGCACGTACTCCGGATTCTGCGCCCCCTTATGCGCCAGGTTGATGTACGGCCCCTCGATGTGGTAGCCCAGCACCCGGGCGCCCTTCCGGGGGGCCTGCCGGACCGTGCGGATGGCCCGGATAATCTGCTCCTCCGGCGCGGTCAGGGTCGTGGCCAGGAGCCCGACCGTCCCGTGGCGGGCGTGGATGGTCGTGATCGCCACCACGGCCTCGGGGTCCGCATCCATGAAATCGCCGCCGCCGCCCCCGTGCACGTGGATGTCCAGGTAACCCGGAGCCAGGTAGCCCCGCTCCACGACCTCGGCTTCAGCGGGAACAGGCGGGGCGGCCGGGTCGGCCAGGTCCCAGACATCGGTGATCCTGCCGGCATCGTACGCCAGCAGCCCGTCGGGAATCACCCGGTCCGGAAGAATGAGCGGGGCCCTGAACCAGCGCTTCATGCTGACATCTCTCCTCCATTCGCTTTCCCGTTCATTTCCCCTGCGCCAGTCGAATGGCTTCACGCACGTAGCCCCCTGCGCGATCCAGAGCCTCCCGCGCAGTCCGGGCATCCACGCCGGCCAGAAGGGCCACGATGGCCTGCTTCACCGAGCCGCCGGCCTCCTCCAGCGCCCGGGCCGCCGCATCCTCGTCCCGCCCGGTGGCCTGGACCACCATGCGGACCGCCCGGTGCCGCAGCTTCTCATTGGAAGCCTGCATGTCGACCATCAGGTTCGAGTAGACCTTACCCAGCCTGATCATCGCGCCGGTGGAGAGCATGTTCAGCACCATCTTCTGCGCGGTGCCGGCCTTCATGCGGGTCGAGCCCATGATCACCTCCGGCCCCACCACGGGCGCGATGGCGACGTCCGCCGCGGCGGCCAGGGCAGAGTCCGGGTTGTTGGTCACGGCCACGGTCGCGCACCCCAGGCGGCGGGCCTCCTCCAGCGCCGCCACCGTGTACGGGGTCCGGCCGCTGGCGGCGATGCCCACCACGACGTCGCCGGGGCGCACCCGCGCGGCGATGTCGGCGGCGCCCTGCTCCCGCGAATCCTCGGCGCCCTCCCGCGTCCGGAACACCGCTTCGAGGCCGCCGGCGATGACGCCCTGCACCAGATCGGGCGGTGCGCCGTAGGTCGGCGGGATCTCCGAGGCGTCGAGGATGCCGAGCCTGCCGCTGGTGCCGGCGCCCACGTAGAAGAGGCGGCCGCCCGCCCGCAGCCGCTCGGCGATGAGGTCGACGGCGCGCGCGATGTGGGGCAGCTCCTTCTCCACGGCCAGGGCCACCTGCTTGTCCTGTTCATTGATGATCCGCACCATCTCCAGGGTCGACACCTGATCGATCTCCAGCGATTCCTGCAGCCTTCCCTCGGTCACCAGCCGGTTGAGTTCCACGATGCGTTCCCTTCCTTCCCGCTCAGCCGAGCGACCCATTCTATATCGATTTCCCCGCCTCACGGCTGGAAGCCTGCCCGCGCGCACCACTTCGGTCGTCGTCACCGCTTAGAGAATACCCGGCCGGTGCCTGCCGGATGACCGGTGCTGAATGGTTTGCGGAATTTCGCGCAGAGGAGACTTGTGCAGGGAAACCATTTCCTGGCTTTCCTCGTAATTACTAGCAGGAGGGTACGCCTCCAAGGTCAACCGTCAATGGGGGGTGTTCCCGTGCTGCAGAGGGCACTCGGACTCCTCCGCTTCCGCGCCCCGGAGCCCGCCGTCCGTGAGCCCGACCACCACGCCTTGATGAAGGCGGCGCTCGCCCGCGTGGAGACCGCACACCAGATGCTGCGGGAGGCCCGCACGCTCGAGGAGCTGGATGTCGCCCGGTCGGCCCTGCAGCAGGCGCAGGCCGAGGTGCAGCACGTCATCCGCACGGCCAAGCGGGAACGGGGCGTCGCCCTGCGCCCGATCGCCGAGACGGAGCAGGTGTATCGGGCTCTCCGGGAACGGCTCAAGGGCCGCGGCTCCCCGAGCGACGCACAGGAGCAGCCCGGCCGGCCCGATTCCCCGGCCGCCGGGGAATAGGCCCCGGCCACCGGCTCCGGGGACTCAGCGGGCGCGTCTCAGCATGGCCAGACGGGCTGCGCCCACCACACCGGCCATCGGGCCGAGCTTGGCCCGCCGGATGCGGATTGACATGGACCGTTCCCGGCACTCCCGGGCGGCGGCCTGCACCAGCCGATCCCACCAGTAGCCGAGCCGGGTGATGCCGCCGCCCACCACGATCATCTGCGGGTCGAAGGCCATCTGCAGGTTCATCAGGAAGAGCGCCAGGTCCGCGGTCCACTGCTCCACGGCCAGACGGGCGGCGCGCTGCCGCTCGCCGTCGCCCTGTTCCGCGGTCCGGATCACGTCTCGGACCCCGCGGAACGGATGGCCCGCGACCAGTCCCTCGTTGGCCCGGCGGGTGAGCGCCTTGGACGAGACGTACCGTTCGGCGCAGCCCCGGCCGCCGCAGGGGCAGGGGTCGCCGCCGGGGTAGAGCGCCATGTGGCCGACCTCGCCCGCGCCCCACCGGGCGCCCCGCCAGAGCCGGCCGTGCACGGTGAGGGCGCCGCCCACTCCGGTGCCCAGCGTCAGCATGAGGAAGTCGGACGAGCCCCGGGCGGCGCCGATCCAGGCCTCGCCCACGGCCGCCGCGTTCACGTCGTTGTCCACCACGACGGGGACGCCGAAGGTCTGATGGAGCTCCGCGCCCAGGGCCGTGCCGGTCCAGCCCGGCAGGTTCCCGCTGGCGAAGATCACGTGCCCCCGGAGGTGATCGATGCGGCCCGGCGACCCGACGCCGCACGCCTCCACCGGCTGCCCCGCCCTTTCCACCAGGGTGAGCCCCAGCCGCCGGACGCGCTGCAGGACGGCGTCCGCTCCCTCCGCCGCGCCGGTGGGCACCTCGGCACGGTGAAGGATGATGCCCTGCCCGTCCACGATGGCCGCCTTGATGCCCGTGCCGCCGATGTCGATGCCCAGATAGACCACTGCGGCTCACCTCCCCCCTGCTCCGATCCCTGCTCGCGCCACCACGCCCCGTGGCCCGCTCCGGAACGGCCCGGGCGGGCAGCGATGCGCGCGCCCGGTCATAGCATTTCCGCAATCTGGCCCCGGGGGCCGACCGCGTGCGGACCGCCCCGCGGGAACAGCCGCCGGCGGGCCTGGCACCACGGAGGGATTGTGGGATCCGCGAGCGAATCCTTTCCGGCGTGGGGGGGTTCGCATGCGGTCGCTACTGGAGGCAGTGGGGCTGGCACCGGGGGAGCTGGACGGCCGGGTCGCCGTGGTCACGGGAGCGGCCCGCGGGATCGGCCATGCAGCCGCTGCCGCGCTCGCGGCCCTGGGCGCCAGAGTGGCCGTGGTCGACATCGCCGGGGAGGGTGAGGAGGCCGTCGAACAGATCCGGGCGGCCGGCGGGGAAGCCCGGTTCTTCGGGTGCGACGTCTCCGACGAGGCCGCGGTGGCACACCTGGCCCGGGCCGTCCGTGACGGGATGGGGCCGGCCTCCGTCGTCATCAACAACGCGGTCGTCTGCCCGGTGGCGCCCGTGGAGCAGATGAGCGCGGCGCTCTGGGACCGCGTGTTCGCGGTCAACCTGCGAGGGGCCTTCCTCGTCACCCGGGCCTTTCTGCCCCAACTGCGGGAGGCGGGGACGGGCACCCTCGTGAACCTGATCTCCACCGACGCCATGCCCGGGCTGAGCGCCTACATCGCCTCCAAACAGGGGCTGGTCGGCTTCACCCAGTCCCTCGCCGCCGAGATCGGCGACGGCAGCCTCCGGGTCGTCGCCTTCGCGCCGGGGATGGTGGAGACCCCGGGGCTGCTGGAGGCCGCCCGTGGCCTGGCACCCCTGCTGGGCATGAGCGAGGCCGGGTTCCGCCGGGTGTCGCTGCACCCTGCCTATGAAGGCCTCATGCCCGTGGAGCACGCCGGACTGGCCCTGGCCTTCCTGGTGGCCAGACTGGCCGGAGAGTATCACGGGCAGGTGGCGTCGGGCTACGAGGTGCTGGAGCGCGCCGGGCTGATCACGCCGTGCGGGCCCACCGCACCGGCCGGGGAGCCGGGTGTGGGTGACGTGCCTCTGGCCGAAGGGCTGACGCGGCTGAAGGAGATCCTGGCCGAGACGGAGGCGGACTTCCAGCGGCTTCCGGTCTTTGTGCGGCCCCTGGCCCGGTCGGGTTTCCGGTCCAGGACAGGCAAGCCGGTGCAGGCCTGGCAGCAGGAGGCGGACGCCCTCCTCGCCTGCGTGCGGGAAGGGCGCCCCTTCGACCGCGACCGGCTGCGCGCCGACCTGGACCGGCTCGTCGCTTACGTCGAGGGGGTACCCGCCGAGACGGCACGCTTCACCCGGGATCCCGCCGTGCTCGCACAGGTGCAGGCGCGCATGGACGGTTACGCGCGCGACCTCCGGTCCCTGCAGGCCGCCCTGACGGAGGGCGGCCGGGCCGCAGCCACCGGTTAAGTCGGGAGTGGAAAGATGTATCTGTACCTCTTCATCGCCCTGTTCTTGGCACTGTACGGAGGTATCGGTTTCTACATCGGCCTGCGCGGCGCCGAGTGGCTGGCAGCCGTGCTGCCCCGACCCGTTCCGCCTGCGCCGTACTGGGCCGCGGTCCTGCTCCTGGCCACGGCCTTCCCGCTTGCGCGCGTCGGAGGAGCCTGGCTGCCGCTCTGGGTCTCCGAGGCGCTGGCCCGGATCGGGGCCTGGTGGATGACCGCGCTGGTGTACCTGTTCCCGGCGCTTCTGCTGGTGGACGTGGCGCGGCTGATGTACCGGGGTGCGCGCCTCCTGGCCCCGGGCGTCTTCCCCCCGCTGAACCTGGTGAAGGTCACGGGGGCGGTCCTGCTGGCCGCGTACGCGGCCGTGGTGATCTACGGCGCCTGGGCGGCTCGCTCGCCGGTGGTTACCCGGTACGAGGTGACGATTCCCAAGCATGCGGGGAAGTACCGGGAGCTGAACGTCGTGCTGGTGTCGGACACCCATCTGGGTCTGATCATCGGCCGGGGGCGGCTGGAGAGGCTGGTGGCGGACGTCAACCGGCTGGGGCCGGACCTGGTGCTCCTGGCCGGCGACATCATCGATGACGACTTCCGCCCCTTCCAGGCGCGCCAGATGGCCGGGGTACTCCGGGGGCTGGACGCCCCGCTGGGGGTGTACAGCGTACTGGGGAACCACGACGCCGGGTCCGACGACCTGCCGATGTTCCGGGCGGCCATGGCCGAGGCCGGCATCCGGCTCCTGGTGGACGAATGGGTGGCGGTGGACGACGCCTTCTACGTGGTGGGGCGGAACGACCGCTCGCACCAACGGGCGTCGCTGCAGGACGTCCTGCACGGGGTCGACCCGTCCCGGCCGGTCCTGGTCATGGACCACCAGCCCGACCGGCTGGAGGAGGCCGTGGCCGCGGGCGTCGACCTGCAGGTTTCGGGCCACACCCACCGGGGGCAGGTGTGGCCCGGGAGGCTGATTACCGACCGCATCTTCGAGGTCGACTGGGGGTACCTCAGGAAAGGCAACACCCAGTTCATCGTCTCCCAGGGCTGGGGCACCTGGGGGCCGCCGATCCGGGTCGGCTCCCGTTCCGAGATCGTGCAGATTACGATTCGTTTCGCCCAGTAAGCGGCTGCGGCGCACCCCGACGGGGGTGCGCCGCAGTCGTTGCTCAGAGCACGTGGCACGCCGCCAGGTGGCCGGGGGCCACCTCCCGCTCCGCCGGCCGCTCGCGCGTACACCGCTCTACCGCGTGGGGGCAGTGGGGCGCCCACGGGCAGCCGGCGAAGACCCGCCCTGCCGTGTTCTCGTCCGGCGGCAGGGCCCCCTCCTCCTTGCCGAGGAAGCGGCGGCTGTAGGGATGCCGGGGGTTCATCAGCACCTGCTCGGTGGGGCCGACCTCGCAGATCCGGCCCAGGTGCATGATGGCGACCCGGCGGGCCAGGCGGCCGATCACCCGCAGGTCCTGGGAGATCAGCAGGTAAGCGACGCCCTGCTCCCGCTGCACGTCCGCCAGCAAGTCCAGAAGCTCCTCCCGCAGCCTGGGGTCGACGCCAGACACCGGCTCGTCGAGGGCCACCAGCAGCGGGTTGAGGGCCAGCGCCTGCGCAATCGCCAGCCGCTGCTGCTCGCCGCCGCACATCTGGCGCGGGGTCCGTTTCAGGAACTGCTCCGGCGGCAACCCCACCCGCTCCAGCGCCCGGCGGATGCGGGCGCCGCCGTCGGGCAGCTCGTAGGCGCGGACGAGCTGATCTAACTGTTCGTCCACCCGCCGGTCCATGTCCAGCGACTCCCGCGGGTCCTGCGGCACCAGCTGCAGTCGGCGGCGCGCCCGCTTGCGGTCGAGCCGCCGGACGTCCTCCCCCAGCATCAGGAGGTTGCCCCGGTGCAGGGGCAGCCGCAGGGTGGCCGCCTGCGCCAGCGTGGTCTTTCCTGCGCCGGAGCCGCCCATCAGCCCCAGGGTCTCTTCCCGGTCGACGGTCAGGCTGACGCCGTCCACCGCGCGCACCGGCCTGGCGCCCCACAGGCCGAAGGGACCGGTAGGATCGGTGCGGCGCAGGACGACGATCTCATCGAGTTTCAGGACGGGTTCGGACATGGCTGCCTCCTACACGAACCGGAACGGGTCGCGGCCGGCCTGTGACTCCACGACCTCCACCGGGTGACCGTCCGCCGCCAGCCGTTCCCGCAGGTACGCGGCCAGCGAGCCGATCGCCCCGGCCTCCGAGTTGTAATGGCCCACGTCGAC